>NZ_JBRIQN010000183.1:0-523 GCF_052981855.1 Micromonospora sp. LZ34 | reverse complement strand
CTGGAGGCCGAAGACCTGTTCGAGCACGAGGAGGCCGCGGAGCTGGCCGACAAGGTGGCGGTCCGCTGGGACGCCGACGCCTTCCATGCCGGAGCCCGGCACACCGACCGGTACGTCCGCTGGCTCACCGATCCGGACCCACAGCTGGCCGGATACGCCGCCGAACTACTCGCCTGGTTCGCACCAGACGAGGCCGCGCTGGCCGGGCTCATCGCGGTCCCCGGTGACGAGGCCCGCGCCGCCACCCGCGCCAGCGCCAACCTGACGCTCGGCCACTGTCCGGTCGGCTCCGAGCGGATCGACGCACGCCTCAGCGAGCTACTGTCCGCGAATACTGCGGTCGTCCGGGTCACAGCGGCGGTGGCGTTGGCGTACCGGCGCGGCGACCAGCTACCCGACCTGGCCCTCGACGTCCTCACCGACGCCCGCAGCTCCGACGTCGATGCCGACGTACCCGGCTGGGACCGGTCGGTGCGCGGGTTCGTGGCCCTCGCGTTGCACCGGCTCGGTCTCGGCTGACTTG
>NZ_JBRIQN010000182.1:0-524 GCF_052981855.1 Micromonospora sp. LZ34 | reverse complement strand
CTAGTTGCTCCTGGGCGACGGTCTGGAATGCTTCGCCCATGCCTTCCTACCCGCCTACCTTCGCCGACGAGGTCGTCGCACAGCCAGCCCGTGCCCAGATCGAGGCGTTCCTCGACGAGCACCGCGGGGCGCTCAATGGCTGCTTGGACGGGCTGACAGAGGAACAGGTGCGCCGATCGTTGGTGGCCTCCCGGACCACGCTGCTGGGTCTTGTGAAGCACGCGACTTTCGTCGAGAAGGTCTGGTTTGACGAAGCCGTCACGTGCCGGTCGCGCGCTGAGATCGGCATCCCTGCGACGTCAGACGAGTCGTTCATCCTCGATGACGACGACACGATCGCCACCGTCCAGCACGCACACCGCGAAGCCTGCGAAGCATCACGGCGTGCGACGTCATCCCTGGGTCTGGACGACATCCTTCACGGGCACCGGCGGGGCCCGGTTCCGCTGCGGTGGGTGTATCTCCACGTGCTGCGCGAGCTCGCCCAGCACTGTGGGCACGCAGACATTCTTCGAGAGCAGCTC
>NZ_JBRIQN010000181.1:0-559 GCF_052981855.1 Micromonospora sp. LZ34 | reverse complement strand
CCGTATGCCGGCGCCCATGCCGACGTCGTACCGCATCTGACCATCGGCCATGACGCCCCGAAGCACGTCCTGGCCCATGCCGCCGAGGCTGTCGCCGGCCACCTGCCGATCCGCGCCACCGTCGACGCGGTCCGGCTCATCGCCGGGGCACCGGAACCCGACTCCTGGCGCACACTGCGCGAGTTTCGGCTCGGCACGGCATAGCGCCGCACCTCGCGGATCGGGTCTTGCTGGTCGCCGCGTATTGGCGCACAAACCTCACGATGCGCCAGCTCGGACTGCTGTTCGGCGTCTCGCACTCGGCCGCGCACCGGGTCATCGACAGCCTCGGGCGTCTCCTGGCCCTCGCGCCGGTGCGCCGCCGGCCCAAGGACCAGATCGCCATCGTCGACGGCACCCTGGTACCCACCCGCGATCACCGGCTGGCCGCCCGGAGCACGAACTACCGGTACTCGGCCAACCTGCAGGTCGCCATCGACGCCAACACCCGCCTGGTCATCGCCCTCGGCAATCCGCAACCCGGCAACCGCAACGACACCGTCGCCTACCGCACCAGCGG
>NZ_JBRIQN010000180.1:0-616 GCF_052981855.1 Micromonospora sp. LZ34 | reverse complement strand
TTGAGAGCGCGGATCGCCTCCGTGCGGCTGTTGCCCATCGCCTTGCGGTTGTCCAGGTAGCGGCGGGCCCTCTCATCGACGCGGGCCTGGGTGATCGCGATGCGGTGCACGGCGGCGTTGAGACGCCGGTTGCCACCACGGTTGAGCCGATGCCGGTGTGTCGCCCCGGAAGATGCCGGAATCGGTGCGGTTCCGGTGTGCATGGCGAACGCGCCGCTGAAGTGGAACCGGCGCACGTCGCCAGTCTCCGCCACGATCCTGGCCGCGGAGAGCGGTCCGCACCCAGGCAGCGCCAGCAACTGCGGCGCCTGGACCTTCATCAACTCGTGGAGTTCACGTTCAAGCTGATCGGCTCGCCGGGCCAGCTCCTCGACCCGGTCGAGCAGCTCCGCGGCGATCGACAGACCCACACTCCCCGCCTGCGCGGCGAGGTAGTCGCGCACATGCGTCACCCAGCGGCGCTTGTGCAGCTTGCGAGCCGGAATCGTCTCGGCGAAGTCCGGGTCCAGGTCGTGCAGCAGCCACCGCAGCCGCGAGCACATGCGCACCATCTCACCAACGAGGTCCTCGCGGTGGTCGAGCAGCATCTTGACCACGCGTGACTCGTCCTCCGGCA
>NZ_JBRIQN010000179.1:0-650 GCF_052981855.1 Micromonospora sp. LZ34 | reverse complement strand
GGTGGTTCATTCGTCGACCCACTCGAGCAGGTCGCCGGGTTGGCAGTCGAGCACCCGGCACATGGCTTCCAGGGTGCTGAACCGGACCGCTTTGGCGCGGCCGTTCTTCAGCACGGCCACGTTCGCCGGGGTGAGCCCGACCCGTTCGGCGAACTCGCCGACGCTCATCTTGCGTTTGGCCAACTCGACGTCGATGCGGACGACGATGGGCATCAGATCACCGCTTCCATGTCGGTACGCAGCGTGGTGGCCTGCCGCAGCAGCGCCCGCATCACCACCATCAACAGCCCCAGCACGGTGACCCCGGTCAACAGCAGGAACAGCAGCAGCGGCAGCCCGGGGTCGTCGGCGTTGAACCCGACGTAGAGGAACACCCCCAGCAGCACCACCCACGCGGCCGCGATCGCCCACACGATCGCATCCACCCACCCCAGCGCGGCCTCACTGAAGATCCGGTCGTTCCTGACCAGGGTCAGCAACTGCCAGGTGCACACGATCACCACCTGCACACACAGCACCCAGAACACCGCGACAGCCGTCAGTGGCCACCTCAGGTACGCATCCTCCGGGGACTCCTGTGCCATGTGCGCGAACTGCCCGGGCAGCGAGAAGGTCTGGAACATGACCAGGATCCCGAACAGCAGGACGAG
>NZ_JBRIQN010000178.1:0-660 GCF_052981855.1 Micromonospora sp. LZ34 | reverse complement strand
GTAGTGCTGATTGCCCTGCACGCGGCCGTCGCCATCTAAGCTACTCAAAGTACGGTGCTCGAATGACCCACGGTCCCTTGGATCCGTCGCAGCCGCCGACTCAGCCAGTGCAGCCGATGAGCCCATACCCGCCGCCGCAGTACACCCCCACTTCCGGCGGCCCGCCGGTATACCCGCCGAGTGGGCCGCCTCAGTACGGTCCAACGACCGGCGGGCCGCCGCCGTACCCACCAGCCGGGCCGATGCCCTTCTATCCCGCGCCTGTCCCGCCGAAGAGGAAGAGTTTCTGGTCTTCCACGGGCGGGATCCTGACCATCGTCTTCGGCTCGCTCGCACTGGTGGTCGTGGTCGTGCTGTGCATGCCCTTGGTCTTGGTCGGGATGATCGGGGACAGGGCCGCCGTCTCCAAGACCAAGATGGAGGTTCGGGTCACCTCGTGCGAGGTGTTCGGCTCGGTCGCGAAGGTTGGGTTCTCCGTGAAGAACATCGGGGACAAGACTCGCAGCGCCACCCTCAAGATTGAGTATCGGGACTCGGCTGGCGCCCGTCTGGACACGGTCACGTCGTACGTGCGAAACGTGGCGCCGGGAGACACGGTGCGCGGCGAAGAGTCGACCATTTTGGATGCCCCGACGACGTCCGGAAGCTGCAAGATCGTCG
>NZ_JBRIQN010000177.1:0-661 GCF_052981855.1 Micromonospora sp. LZ34 | reverse complement strand
AAGTTCGGCGTGGTCGGCTTCACCCGCGCCCTCGCCGCCGAACTCGCCGGCACCATCGGCGTCACCCTGCTCATCCCCGGCGGCATGCGCACCGCCTTCTTCGACGACCGCGACCCCACCTACAAACCCGGCCCCGACGCCATCCTCAACGACCCCGCCGACACCGCCGCCGCCATCATGTTCGCCCTCTCCCAACCCGCCGGCTGCACCATCCGCGAAATGGTCGTCTGCGCCGAACAAGAAACCAGCTACCCGTGATCCTCACCCTCCGCGCCCTCGGCGTCGGCGACCTCGCCACCGCCGTACCCGCCCTCCGCGCCCTCCGCACCACCCACCCCCACCACGAGATCACCCTCGCCGCACCCACCTGGCTCACCCCCCTGGTCCACCTCATCGGCGGCATCGACCACCTCCTCCACACCCCCACCCTCGACACCCTGCCCTGGACCGGCCCACCCCCCGACCTCGCCATCAACCTGCACGGCCGCGGACCCCAATCCCACCAACTCCTCACCACCACCCGACCCCGCCAACTCCTCGCCTACACCAACCCCCCCGCCCGACACCACCACGGCCCCCACTGGCACGACCACGAACACGAAATCCACCGCTGGTGCCGCCTACTCACCTGGTACGACATCCCCACCGACCCCACCGACCT
>NZ_JBRIQN010000176.1:0-675 GCF_052981855.1 Micromonospora sp. LZ34 | reverse complement strand
CGGGGCCGGCCACCGCGTACGGGTGGATGATTCCCAGGTCCACCCCGGCTATCCGGCCCGGATCCGGCTCCTCACCCGGCGGGTAGACGGTGATCGGGACTTCGGCGGTGACGTCGCAGAAGAGGCGGCCACCCTCGCACAGCAGGGTGATCGACCGGACCTGCTCGATCGGATACGGCACATCCCGCGCCAGCCGCACCCACAACGCCGGGCCGCCTTTGGTGGTCGGGATCCGCACCCTGCGCCCATCGATGGTGAACGTGCCGTGATACCAGCGCACCGGCACCAGCCCCCGCCGCCGCCGCGGAAACCGCGCCGATACCTCACCCGCAGCGCGGCGCTTGGCGGCCGCGAACCACGCGTCGGAGAACCGGCGCAGCACCGACCGGGCCCCGGTGGAATCGAGTTCGGCGAACGTGCCCGGCCCCGACGCCGCCAACTCCCGACACAACTCCTGGTAACCGACCAGCGGCACGTCCCGGCGGCGCCGCCGCCACGCGTTGACCTCCAACACACACGCCCACACGTCACCAGCCGAGCGCAGCAGGCCGAAACACCGCCGCCGCTGCCCCGGCGTCACCCGCAACGCGACGCGGGCCGTGCGATGCACAACCCGTAGTGCGGCAGGGTCCCGACGGCGAGGCACAAACCACAGCCAACACCACCCCTACGACA
>NZ_JBRIQN010000175.1:0-693 GCF_052981855.1 Micromonospora sp. LZ34 | reverse complement strand
CCGTATGCCGGCGCCCATGCCGACGTCGTACCGCATCTGACCATCGGCCATGACGCCCCGAAGCACGTCCTGGCCCAAGCCGCCGAGGCTGTCGCCGGCCACCTGCCGATCCGCGCCACCGTCGACGCGGTCCGGCTCATTGCCGGGGCACCGGAACCCGACTCCTGGCACACACTGCGCGAGTTTCGGCTCGGCACGGCATAGCGCCGCTGCATAGCTGCGCCCCTCAGCCGACCCGTACTGACCCAACTCGGGACGGCACGTAGCGATCGGCAACGATGTCCGCGTGCAAGCGATCACCGCGTCCCGGTCAGACTGGATTCACCCGTTCACCGACCTGCGCCCTATCCAGTTTCGGCGGCTGGTGCGACTGGTTGCCGCCCGTGGCGGCTCCGCCATCGCCGACGGCCGCCCGGGCCGGCAGTGGGCACTGAACCTCGCGGATCGGGTCTTGCTGGTCGCCGCGTATTGGCGCACAAACCTCACGATGCGCCAGCTCGGACTGCTGTTCGGCGTCTCGCACTCGGCCGCGCACCGGGTCATCGACAGCCTCGGGCGTCTCCTGGCCCTCGCGCCGGTGCGCCGCCGGCCCAAGGACCAGATCGCCATCGACGCGAACACCCGCCTGGTCATCGCCCTCGGCAATCCGCAACCCGGCAACCGCAACGACACCGTCGCCTACCGCACCAGCGG
>NZ_JBRIQN010000174.1:0-718 GCF_052981855.1 Micromonospora sp. LZ34 | reverse complement strand
GGGTGAGGAGCCGGATCCGGGCCGGATAGCCGGGGTGGACCTGGGAATCATCCACCCGTACGCGGTGGCCGGCCCCGGCGGAGAAGCTTTGCTGGTGTCGGGGCGGGCGATCCGCGCCGAGCACCGCATGCACCTGGCCGACACCAAAGCCCGCCGCCGAGCCGTATCCGGCCGGGCCCCGAAACCGGGTGAGAAGGGGTCACGGCGGTGGCGGAAGTACCGCCGTCGTGCCCGGCTGGTGGAGGGCCGGCACCAGCGGCGGGTCCGCCAAGCCCAGCACGAAGCCGCCCGAACCGTCATCACCTGGGCCGTGAGCCGGCGGGTCGGGGTGCTGCACGTCGGGGACCCCCGCGGCGTGCTCGACATCGCTGCCGGGCGGCGGCACAACCTGCGGCTACGGCAGTGGCAGATCGGCCGGCTCATCCAGATCCTGACGGACAAGGCCGCCCTCGCCGGCATCACCGTCCGGCTCGTCGATGAGCGGGGCACGTCATCGACCTGTCCCGCCTGCCGACGGCGGGTGCCGAAACCTCGTGGGCGGACGCTGACCTGCCCGCACTGCGCATTCTCCGGGCACCGTGACCTGGTCGCGGCCGCCTCCATCGCCACCCGCACCCCGGGCGGCGGACCCACCACCCCCACAGCCGTCGTGCTGCCGGAGGTGGTCACGCACCGTCGAGCCGGCCGGCACCTCCCCGGCGCCGGCCAGTCCCGACGT
>NZ_JBRIQN010000173.1:0-725 GCF_052981855.1 Micromonospora sp. LZ34 | reverse complement strand
GAGCTCGGCTACCCCATCGCCGCCGTCAAGGGTCCCGACGGTGGCTACCGGCTCAGCGCCGGCACCGAACTACCGCCTCTGCTGTTCGACGACGAGCAGGCCGTCGCCCTCACCATCGCGCTGCAGATCGCCGCTACCACACTGGGTGACGGCACCGGCGAAGCGGCAGCACGGGCGTTGACCACCATCCGGCAGGTCATGCCGTCCCGGCTCCGGCACCGCATCACCGCCCTCCAGATCACCGCCGTCGAACGGCCCGCCACCCGACCGGCCGCCCCGATCGACGGCGACGTGCTCCTGGCGATCAGCTCCGCCGTGCAAGCCCACGAGATCCTCCGCTTCGACTACGGCTCCGAGACCGCGGACAAGCCCCCGCGCCGCGTCGAGCCGCACCACGTCATCACCTGGGACGGACGCTGGTACCTCGTCGCGTGGGACCTCGACCGGTCGGACTGGCGCACCTTCCGCGCCGACCGGATCACCCTGCGCACCCCCAACGGACCCCACTTCACGCCCAGGGAACTGCCCGGCGGCGACGTGACCACCTTCGTCACCAGCAGATTCCGCGGCGCTGACGACGGCACCATCGGCTGGCCCTGCCAGGGCACCGCGATCCTCGACCTGCCGGCCGCCACCGTGGCCCTCTACACGCGCGACGGGATCGTCGAGGAACTCGGCTCGGACCGCTGCCGGCTCACTCTCGGCTCCTGGTCCTGGCCCAGCCT
>NZ_JBRIQN010000172.1:0-728 GCF_052981855.1 Micromonospora sp. LZ34 | reverse complement strand
TGCCGACGTGGCGGCTGGTCCGCTACGCCGACGACTTCGTGGTCCTCGTCCACGGAACAGAGGACCACACGGCCGCGCTACGCGAGGACGTCGCCGCCGTGCTCGCTCCGCTGGGCCTGCGCCTGTCGCCGGCCAAGACGCGGATCGTGCACATGCGCGACGGGTTCGACTTCCTCGGCTTCCACATCCGGTGGCGCCGCAAGCGAGGCTCGAACCAGTGGCACGTGTACACGTTCATCGCCGAACGGCCGACCCGGTCGCTGAAGGCGAAGATCCGAGCACTGACCCGCAGGACATCACAGCAGGACCTCCGGTCCGTGCTGACCCGGCTCAACCAGGTCATGCACGGCTGGGCCAACTACTTCCGGCACGCCGTCGCCAAGCACACCTTCCACACCCTGGACCGGTTCGCCTGGCAACGGCTGATCAGGATGCTGATGCATCGGCACCGCTGGAACTGGAAGGCCGTCCGCAGACGATTCACCACGCCAACCGGCAAGTGGCTACCCATCAACGCGGACGGGACCGAGTACCGACCGATAGCGGCCACCCCCGTGACCCGCTACCGCCGGCGCATGATCCCCAGCCCCTGGCCTGCGACCGACAACGCCTGACGACAGCAACCGTGGAGAGCCCGTTGCGCGGAGACGCGCACGGCGGGTTCGGCGAGCGGCCTGGAGAAACGGACCAGCGGCAACGCTGACACCGCACTCCAGGCCGACTCAACT
>NZ_JBRIQN010000171.1:0-734 GCF_052981855.1 Micromonospora sp. LZ34 | reverse complement strand
GGTGCGGGCATCCGAACTCCTCCCTCGGCGACCAGTGTCGCCTCAGATCAGGTGCCCGGGAAACCGGGGGAAGCTCACTCCCCGCTACCGCGTGACGGTGCGATCGGCGCGGCGGTGGGTGACAGGTGGGGCGCGCGAGGTCCGCGGGCTGGTTCTGGCCTGAGCCGTTGGGCACTGCGCGCCCCACCACTCGAAAGGCATGGAATCGTGACGATGTATCACGGTGGCGAGCAGGTAGACCACGCGCAGGAGTTGCTGGCACGGCACACGGTGTCCAGCGCGGACGGCCGGTGCTTGGAGTGCGGCATCCCGGGGCCGTGCCTGTTTCGCGAGCGTGCCGCAGCGGTGTTCGCGCTGTCGTTACGGCTGCCTCGCCGCGTACCGGGCGCGACCCAGCCGCACCTGATCGGTGTGGGCCAGTCGGCCTTGCGCGGATGGTTCGCACAGATGAACTGAGGATGGCCACCGCGCAGAAGACACTGGCGGTGTCCCATGGCACGTCCAGACACTGGCCGTCTGCGCTGTGATCGGCGAAGTCGCGATGCGGGCACCTTGCCCGATCAGGGACGGGCTGGCGGCGCCGGCCCTGCAGTCCGCGTGCCGGCTGGCCCAGCGACCGAAGATCGCTAGAGAGCCAGCACTACTAAGGCGTGTTTGGTAAGTCGAGGGATCCGTACGAAGTCGCGGCGTGGCGGTGGTCGATAACTGAAGAGGTCTCCGGTATCTGGTTCTGC
>NZ_JBRIQN010000170.1:0-826 GCF_052981855.1 Micromonospora sp. LZ34 | reverse complement strand
CGACGGCGGTACTTGCGCCACCGACGTGACCCCCGCTGACCCGGCTTCGGGGCCCGGCCGGATACGGCGCGGCGGCGGGCTTTGGTGTCGGCCAGGTGCATACGGTGCTCGGCGCGGATCGCCCGCCCCGACACCAACAGCCCCTCACCCTCGGGACCGGCAACCGCGTACGGGTGGATGATCCCCAGATCCACCCCGGCCACCCGGCCCGGATCCGGCTCCTCACCCGGAGGGTAGGTGACGACGGGGACTTCGGCGGTGACGTCGAGAAACAGCCGCCCACCCTCGCACAACAAGGTGATCGACCGGACCTGCTCCACCGGATACGGCACATCCCGCGCCAGCCGAACCCACAACGCCGGGCTTCCTTTGGCGGTCGGGATGCGCACCTTGCGTCCCTCAAGCGCGAAGGTGCCGTGATACCAGCGCACAGGCAGCAACCCTCGCCGCCGTCTCGGGAACCGGGCCGACACGTCACCGCCGGCGCGGCGTTTCGCGGCCGCGAACCACGCATCCGAAAACCGGCGCAGCACCGACCGGGCACCCGTGGTATCCAGTTCGCCAAACGTGCCCGGCCCCGACGTCGCCAACTCCCGACACAACTCCTGGTAACCGACCAGCGGCACGTCCCGGCGGCGGCGCCGCCACGCGTTGACCTCCAACACGCACGCCCACACGTCACCCGCCGAGCGCAACAGGCCGAAACACCGCCGCCGCTGCCCCGCCGTCACCCGCAACCCCACCCGAGCCGTGCAATGCACAACCCGCGGCGCGGCAGGATCCCGACGGCGAGGCACAAACCCCAGCCAACACCACCCCTACGACA
>NZ_JBRIQN010000169.1:0-847 GCF_052981855.1 Micromonospora sp. LZ34 | reverse complement strand
GTAAGTCGAGGGATCCGTACGAAGTCGCGGCGTGGCGGTGGTCGATAACTGAAGAGGTCTCCGGTATCTGGTTCTGCGACCAAGCAAGAACTTCATACCGGAGACCTCGTGCCCAGGGTAGCGGTGACGAGGCGGCATGACCTGACCGACAGGCGGTGGGCTGTTCTGGCTCCGCTGTTGCCTGCCGCGCCGGCGACAGGTCGTCCGCCGAAGTGGGAGAAACGGCAGCTCATCGACGGGATCCGGTGGCGGATCGGTGCTCCATGGCGGGACGTCCCGGCCGAGTACGCGCCCTGGCAGACGATCTACGGCCTGTTCCGCCGCTGGCAGCGTGACGGAACCTGGGACAAGATCCTGTCCGCGTTGCAGGCGGCCGGTGACGCGCAGGACCGGATCGCCTGGACGGTGAGCGTGGACTCGATGACCAGCCGCGCCCACCAGCACGCCGCCGGCGCCCGCACCGACGGCCATCTGCAGAAGGAAACACCCGGCGGTGTGCACGACGAACCCGCCGACCACGTGCTGGGCCGGTCCCGCGGCGGGCTGACCACCAAAACTCATCTGGCCTGCGAGCAGGGACAGAAGGTTCTCTCCCTGACCGTGACCGCCGGGCACCGTGGAGACAGCCCGCAGTTCATCCCCGTCCTGCGCCGCATCCGCGTGGCCCGCCTCGGTGTCGGCCGGCCCCGCACCTGCCCCGACCTGGTCCTGGCCGACAAGGCCTACACCAGCCGCGGCAACCGCAGATACCTGCGCTCACGCGGGATCAAGGCCTGCATCCCCAGCAAGAAAGACCAGGACGCCCACCGCAAGGCCAAAGGCTCCAACGGTGGCCGCCCACCCGCGT
>NZ_JBRIQN010000168.1:0-861 GCF_052981855.1 Micromonospora sp. LZ34 | reverse complement strand
CGGATGGCCGGCGTGCCACGCATCGCCGCGATCAGCGACGACTACCCCGGCAGCCTCCTCGACGTCCGCCACCGCGTCCCGGTCGGGGTCCCCGAGCCTGAACGCGCCCTCTCCCTCGCCGCCGCCGCGGGTTACGCCCTCGCCGACGACGACGCACCCACCGTCCGCCTCCGCCCGGAGATCCTCGCGGCCAGCGCTCCGGATCCGGTGACCGCCCGGCACCCGGCGCTGGCCGAGCCGGGTTACGTCGTGGTGCATCCCGGCGCGTCGGTGCCGGCCCGCGCCGCCGCTCCGCAGCGGCACGCCGAGATCGTGGCCGCGCTGGTCGCCGCCGGTCACCGGGTGGTGGTCACCGGCGGCCCGGACGAGACCGAGCTGACCGCCCGGGTCGCCACCGCCGGCGCCGCGGACCTGGGCGGGCGGACCGACCTGGCCGGCCTGGCCCGGGTCCTCGCGCGGGCCCGCTGCCTGGTGGTCGGCAACACCGGCCCGGCGCACCTCGCGGCGGCCGTCGGCACTCCGGTGGTCAGCCTCTTCGCCCCCACCGTCCCATTCGGACAGTGGGGGCCCTGGCGGGTGCCGACCGTCCGGCTCGGCGACGCCACCGCCCCCTGCCGGGACACCCGGGCCGCCCACTGCCCGGTCCCCGGACACCCCTGCCTCAGCGGCGTCGACGCGGCCGAGGTGGTCGCCGCCGTCCGCCTGCTGGGCCCCCGGTCCCCCACCTGACCACCGCCGGCCCGTTCCGCCCGCCAACCATCCGCGAAACCCGCCGAGGAGTGGCATGAACGTTCTGCTCTGGCACGTGCACGGCTCCTGGACCACCTCGTTCGTGCACGGCAAGCACCGCTACCTGGTACC
>NZ_JBRIQN010000167.1:0-874 GCF_052981855.1 Micromonospora sp. LZ34 | reverse complement strand
CGGATGGCCGGCGTGCCACGCATCGCCGCGATCAGCGACGACTACCCCGGCAGCCTCCTCGACGTCCGCCACCGCGTGCCGGTCGGGGTCCCCGAGCCCGAACGCGCCCTCTCCCTCGCCGCCGCCGCCGGGCACACCCTGCCACCCGATGACCAACCCACCCTCCGCCTCCGCCCGGACGCGCTGCCCCCGCCCCCGGCCGGGCTCGGCGCGCCGGGCTACGTCGTGCTGCACCCGGGCTCGGCGGCGCAGGCCCGGGGTTGCCCGACCGAACTGGCCGAGCGGATCGCCCGGACGCTGGTCGCCGCGGGTCACCGGGTGGTGGTCACCGGCGGCCCGGACGAGACCGAGCTGACCGCCCGGGTCGCCGCCGCCGGGGCGGTGGACCTGGGCGGGCGGACCGGACTGGCCGAGCTCGGCGCGATCGTGGCCGGCGCCGGGGCGGTGGTGGTCGGCAACACCGGCCCCGCCCACCTGGCCGCCGCCTTCGGCACCCCGGTGGTCAGCCTCTTCGCCCCCACCGTCCCGTTCGGACAGTGGGGGCCCTGGCGGGTGCCGGCCGTCCGGCTCGGCGACGCCACCGCCCCCTGCCGGGACACCCGGGCCGCCCACTGCCCGGTCCCCGGTCACCCCTGCCTCAGCGGCGTCGACCCGGAGCAGGTCCTCGACGCGCTTCGGCTGCTCGGCGTACGCCCGGCGGGGCGGCCGGGCGCGGCGGCCGGGACGGACGGTCGGACGCCGCCCGCGCGGGCCGGCACCGCCTCGGGCCGGGTCGTGGCCGTCGGCGGGAGCGGCCGATGAACGTTCTGCTCTGGCACGTGCACGGCTCCTGGACCACCTCGTTCGTGCACGGCAAGCACCGCTACCTGGTACC
>NZ_JBRIQN010000166.1:0-880 GCF_052981855.1 Micromonospora sp. LZ34 | reverse complement strand
GCGCACGCTGGTTCCACCAACGCACACGGCTGAACCGGGACTACGCCCTGGTCAGCTAGCAATTGGCGGCTGCCGTACTAACTGGGCGTTTTGATTATTCCTGCTACGGATCGCTGCTTTCGTGGGCGTGGTCGGCGAGGCGTCAGCAGGGTCGAATGATCACTACTGGGACCAGGTTCACCTGATTGATGCCGATGCGAGTTGCCCTGCTTTGATCCGCAGATCGTGTCTGGTTCACAAAGTTCGGAATCGGCGGACCCCAAGTGCGATCCACCATGTAATCCACAGTAGACAGCCTGTATGGCCGAACGACCTGCCTACCCCTCCGACCTGTCCGACGCCCGCTGGGCGCTGATCGCACCACGACTGGACGCCTGACGCCAGGCTCGCACCGATGCTGGCGTCGGGGGACGCAAACCCACCTACGACCTGCGGGAGATCTTCAACGCAATCCTCTACGTCAACCGCACCGGCATCGCGTGGCGCTATCTGCCGCATGACTTCCCGCCCTGGCAGACCGTCTACGGCTACTTCACCGCCTGGACCACCGACGGCATCTTCACCCAGCTCAACTACCAGCTCACCGGCCTGGCCCGCGCCAAGGCTGGACGGGCTGCGCAGCCCTCGGCCGGCGTGATCGACACCCAGAGCGTGAAGACCTCCACCAACGCGCCGCTGGCCAGCCAGGGCATCGACGCCGGCAAGAAGATCGTCGGACGCAAACGTGGCATCGTCACCGACACCCTCGGCCTGCTCCTCGCCGTCATCGTCACCGCCGCCAGCGCCAGCGACAACACCATCGGCATCGACCTCCTCGATCAGGCCAAAGCCGCGCATCCCGCACTGGCCAAGACCTGGGTCGACGCCGGCTTCAAGAACA
>NZ_JBRIQN010000165.1:0-884 GCF_052981855.1 Micromonospora sp. LZ34 | reverse complement strand
CTTACGCGGCAGGCACTTCGCCGTCTCTACCGAGCCTTCTCAACCCTCAAGATCACGGACACCGTGAAAGACCGAGGTTAGCCTGGCCAGGGCGTGTTCGACCTGGGCGCGTACCGTGCGGTGCTCCGTATTCAGCTCGGCCTTCCAGTCGGGTAACTGGCTGCCGTCGTGGGGCTTGCGGTACGGGATGATCACCTCGGGGTTGCCGCGGTAGCCGCCGTCGGCCATGACCGGCCTGCCGGCCAGCTTTTGGTCGATCCCGCTGGTGCGGTAGACGATGGTGTCGTTGCGGTTGCCCGGCTGCGGATCGCCGACGGCGATCACCAGCCTGCTGCTGGCATCGATAGCGACCTGCAGGTTCGTCGAGTAGCGGTAGTTCTTACTCGGCGCGGCCAGGCGGTGGTCCCGGGTCGGGATCAGGGTGCCGTCGACGATGGCGATCTGGTCGACCGGGCGCCGGCGGACTGGGGCCAGGGCCAGCAGCGGTCCGAGAGTGTCGATGACCCGGTGCGCGGCCGAGTGGGACACCCCGAACAGCGGGCCGATCTGGCGCATGGTCAGGTTGGTACGCCAGTACGCGGCGACCAGTAGCACCCGGTCGGGCAGGTCGAGGGCCCATTGCCGGCCTGGCCGCCCGTCGGCGATGGCGTCCCCGCCACGTTCGGCGACCAGGCGAACCAGCCGGCGGAACTGGGCCGGCTGCAGACCAGTGAACGGGAAGATCCACTCCGGGCGGGCTGCGGAGATCACCTGCACCCAGACATCCTCGATCATCGTCCTCAACGGACAGACGCCGGGGTTACGAGACGTCGTGCGCCACGAGCGCGGGAGGGAGCTGGTTGTAGGCAGAGCTCTTGAGCGCGGTGCTGTGCGAGAGATGAAGG
>NZ_JBRIQN010000164.1:0-892 GCF_052981855.1 Micromonospora sp. LZ34 | reverse complement strand
GGCCATGTCCAGGGCGTCGATGACCAACTCGGAGCGCAGGTGGTCGGCGATCGATCAGCCCACGACCCGGCGGGCGAACACGTCCAGCACGACCGCGCAGTACACCCAGCCCTGGCTGGTGCGGTGCTGGATGATGTCGGTGACCCACAGCGCGTCCGGCCGGTCGACGACGAACCGCCGGTTGACCAGGTCCGCCGACGGTGAGGCCTGCGGGTCGCGCACGGTGCAGCCACGCCGCCGGCGCCGGTACACGCCCTGCAGACCGGCGTGCCGCATGAGCCGCTCGACGCGTTTGCGGCCGCACCGCACTCCGGCGGCCAGCCGCAGTTCGGCGTGCACCCGCGGGGATCCGTAGGTGCCCCGCGACATCTGATGGATCTCACCGATCAGCTCACCGAGCGCCTGATCAGCGGCCTCACGCGGCGAGACCGGCCGGCCGCGCCAGTCGTAGTAGCCCGATGTCGACATTCGAGGACCCGGCACGCCACCGCCACCGCGATCCCGCCGGCGGCGGCGAGATCAGCGACGACCGGGTAGATCATTTTGGGAGGACGTTCTCCCGCGCGAAATAGGCCGCGGCCCGGCGCAGGATCTCGTTCTCCACCTCCAGGCGCCGCTTCTCCTTCCGCAGCGCCGCCAACTCCTTGCGCTCGTCACTGGTCAGACCCCCGCGCTTACCGTCATCGGTGTCGGCCTGGGCCAGCCAGTTCCGCAGACACGACTCCGAGATCCCCAAATCCTTGGCGATCTCCCGGATCGGCTTGTCCCGCAGCCGAGCCAACTCAACCGCACGCTGACGGAACTCCGGCGGGTGTGGTGCGGGCATCCGAACTCCTCCCTCGGCGACCAGTGTCGCCTCAGATCAGGTGCCCGGGAAACCGGGGGAAGCTCA
>NZ_JBRIQN010000163.1:0-913 GCF_052981855.1 Micromonospora sp. LZ34 | reverse complement strand
AAGATCCACGACCGGTGCCGCCAGGGTTTGATCGCATCGGCGGCCAGCCAGCGGGCCACCGTCGAAGCCGAGATGTCGTCCACGACGCCGGCGGCCACCGCCTCATCAGCCAGGTCAGCGGCGCTCCAGCGGGACAGTGGCACCCCACGCTCGGCCGGCAACTCACACGCGAGGGCTTTGACCTGGGCGGCCTGCACATCGGTGAACCGGCGCGGCCGGCCAGGACGCGGCGCATCGGTCAACCCGTCTAGCCGCCTCTGGTAGAACCGGACCCGCCATTTACGCACCGTGTCCACGTGCACCCGCTGATCGGCGGCGATCGCGGTGTTGCTGGCGCCGGCGGCTGCGGCCAGCACGATACGGGCCCGCACGACCAGGCGGTACGCGGTCGTGGGCCGGCAGGCCAGCGCCTGCAGGGCGACACGCTCATCAGTGTCCAAAACGATCGAATAGGGGCTTGGCGGGGGCATCGGCATGTTCTGCCACCGCACCGTCGCCGCGCCGGTACCGACACGCCGCAGCAACGTTGAGGCAGGATGACAGTCGTGGCCAAGCCTCCACCCGAGTCGACCAAGACCAGCCTGCGCCAACGCCTCGCTGAGCACGCCCGTACCCGCTGGCCAGCCCTGGCAGCCGTACCCGTGCGGTATCACGGCGTGTTCGCCTACGTCGACGGCCGGCTCGCTGACGGCACCACCCTGCCGTTATGCCGGCTACGTTACGGCGGCTCGGCCAGCATCTGGGGCTTCGCCATCTACCTCGCCAGCCGCGACGGCTACCAAGACTCCATCCTGCCCAACGGACTGTCCGCCGGCAGCCCCGAAGAAGCCCTCGACTGCGCGTGCGGTCTCTACCTCAACGACCCCACCGCATGGATACGACCCCCGACGAATTAACGGCGCGGGGTACTTAG
>NZ_JBRIQN010000162.1:0-925 GCF_052981855.1 Micromonospora sp. LZ34 | reverse complement strand
GGATTTTCAGGGTGCGGATCTCTCGGCGGCCGTGGCCGCGGCAGGTGCTGCGGTCTGCGTCGGGGACTGCCCGCCAGGGCAGGGCGGCCAGTTGGGTGCGCAGGTTGGGCTGGTTGCCCTTCACGGTGAGAATCCAGTGGGCGCCACGCTCGGCGAGGTAGGCGACGTGGTCGCGTTGACAGTGCAGGGCGTCGGCGGTCACCACGACCTCGCCGAGGTCGCCGAGCTGGTCGAGCAGGGGTACGAAGCGGGTGATCTCGTTGGTCTTGCCGTCGACGTCGGTGCTGGCCAGCACGACACCAGTGGCCTGGTCGGCGGCGGCGAGGACGTGCCGGGCGACGGTGTCGCCGGTCCGGGAGCCGCGTAGCGTCTTGCCGTCCACGGCGATCGCCCGGCGTGTTCCCGCCGGCGGCGCGGGCAGCTGTGTGGCGAGCCAGGCTCCGATCACCATGGCCAGCCGATCGGCGTCCAGGGCCTGCAACAGCCTGCGGATCATGGCCTCTGACGGCCGCCGGTCTGCGTCGATCCCGAGCACAGCCGCGGTATCAGCAGGTAGATCAGCGACCCACTCACCGATCGCCGCGTACGAGCGGTAACCGGCCACAACCGCGCACACCGCCGCCGCGACCACGGTACCCAGAGCATGTCGGACCCCACGTCGGGCACGCGGATCGGGCAGGGAACCCAACGCGGCGAGCAGGCCGGCAGCCGAGGCCACGGCAGAAGACCCGGGCGGTGCGGTCGACAACGATGAGATCAGCGATGATGGCAGCGCGGGCATGGCTCACTTCAGATAGATCAACAGGCCTCGAGAACCTTGATGATCTTCTGGAACGGCCATGCCCGCCCCGCTACCCACACCCAGGGCGCGTCTACACCAACCACCTCAAGCCGGACACCCCTCACGACTTTGCCGGGGCCCTGG
>NZ_JBRIQN010000161.1:0-985 GCF_052981855.1 Micromonospora sp. LZ34 | reverse complement strand
CTAGACGAGTAATTCCTAAGTCAGTCCGGGGCTGCGGATGCAGCGAAGGGTGTTGATGATCCGTTTGTGACGACAGACCTCAACACCCTTCTCACCGCACTGTACGTGAAGATCGACGACTGGCTGGGGCGGCCTCGCAGGTCCGGTCGGCCACCGAAGCTGTCCGATGCCGAGCTGCTGACCCTGGCGGTGGCCCAGGTGCTGCTCGGGATTCGGTCCGAGGCCCGCTGGCTGCGGTTCGTCCCCGCGCATCTGCCCGGAGCGTTTCCCTATCTGCCGGGCCAGTCCGGCTACAACAAGCGCCTACGAGCAGCCCTGCCGCTACTCAAGCGGGCGGTCCGGGCGGTAGCCGCGGACACCGATCTGTGGACCGACTCGGCCTGGGTGGTCGACTCCACCCCGGTCGAGTGCGGCCGGTCCCGGCCCACCGCGCGCCGTTCGCGGTTAGCGGGGTGGGCCAGCTACGGCTACTGCTCGTCGCACTCGCGCTGGTTCTGGGGCTTGCGGCTGCACCTGATCTGCACCCCGGCCGGCCTGCCCATCATGTGGGCCCTGGCCAGCCCGAAAGTCGACGAACGGCAGGTGTTGACCGCCGTACTCGAACACGACCCAGACTTGGTGGCCGAACGCCCCGGCCTGCTGATCATCGCGGACAAGGGCTACGTGTCCGCCGAGCTTGACCGCTGGCTGGCCGACCGTGGAGTGCGGCTGCTGCGGCCCTCCTACCGAAACCGCACCCCACGCCCCGACGAGCACCTCCTCAAACCGATCCGGCAACTCATCGAGTCGGTCAACGACACGCTCAAGGGCCAGCTTGACCTCGAACTACACGGCGGCCGCAGCATCGAAGGCGTCGCCGCCCGCGTCGCGCAACGCCTCCTGGCCATGACCGCCGCCATCTGGCACAACCGGACCACCAGACAACCCGTGACCAGGTCCTTGATCGCCTACGACCACTGATCAGAGTTAGGACTTACTCGTCTAG
>NZ_JBRIQN010000160.1:0-994 GCF_052981855.1 Micromonospora sp. LZ34 | reverse complement strand
CGGGTGCCGAAACCTCGTGGGCGGACGCTGACCTGCCCGCACTGCGCATTTTCCGGGCACCGTGACCTGGTCGCGGCTGCCAGCATCGCCACCCGCACCCCGGGCGGCGGACCCACCACCCCCACCGCAGCGGCTGTGCTGCCGGAGGTGGTCACGCACCGTCGAGCCGGCCGGCACCTCCCCGGCGCCGGCCGGTCCCGGCGTGACCCCCGCCGCCCACAGGCGGCGCGAGGATCAGTTGGCCTGCGGAGGCCCGCCCCACCACCCGATGGTGGGGAGTCGCTCACCCTGAACGGTGAGGATCCACAACACCACCGGATACCCGGTGAACGTTCGTGGACACCGCACTAGATTGAGGGCAGCGGCCCGGTGTTCAGCCGGGCGGACGGCACCTCACATGGAGGATCCATGCCCGCCTTCGTGCTCGTCCACCTGCGTAGCCCGCAGCTCAACGAGGACGTCTTCACCTATATGGAGCGGGTCCAGTCAACCCTGGAGCCGTTCGGCGGGCGGTTCCGGGTGCATGTTCCCGAGGTCGAGGTGATCGAGGGCGACTGGCCGGGCACGGTGGTCATCCTCGAGTTCCCTGACAGGGACGCCGCCCGCGCCTGGTACGACTCGCCCGCTTACCAGGAGATCCTGCCGTTGCGTACCCGGAACATCGGTGGTGCGCTGATCATCGTCGACGGGGTCGGGCCGGACTATGACCCCGCCCGGACGGCCGCGGCGTTGCGGACCCGGACGGCTGGCTGAACCGGACGGGCGGCTGGCAGGTCTGGGCAGCGGACCTGCCGCCATGGGGGGTGTACACGTTCTGGGTCGGTGCGTGTCGGTGAGCAGCTACCCGTTACCGGCTGAGCCTGGCGTAGCTAGTGCGGTGGCGATTAACGTTCGCCGGGTTGTCGGGGTTGGGGAAGTGTCGTAGGGGTGGTGTTGGCTGGGGTTTGTGCCTCGCCGTCGGGATCCTGCCGCGCCGCGGGTTGTGCATTGCACG
>NZ_JBRIQN010000159.1:0-1037 GCF_052981855.1 Micromonospora sp. LZ34 | reverse complement strand
TAGGTCGTGTGTCGAAGTCGGCGGTGGTGGGCGAGGAGATTCCGGCGCGTCGGTGATCGATAAGTAGCGAGGTCTCCGGTAGATGGTTCATCGACGAAGAAGACCATCAGCACGGAGACCTCGTGGCCACTGTAGCGGTGACGAGGCGGCACGACCTGACTGACGCGCAGTGGGCGGCGCTGGAGCCGCTGCTACCTGCAGGGCGTCGGCCAGGTCGGCCGCCGGCATGGACGAAGCGGCAGCTCATTGATGGGATCCGGTGGCGGACCCGGGTCGGTGCGCCATGGCGGGACGTGCCGGAGTGCTACGGGTCATGGGCGGCGGCGTACGCGGTGTTCCGTCGCTGGCAGCGCGACGGGACCTGGGCGAAGATCCTGACGACGTTGCAGGCCCTCGCGGACGCGGCCGGGCGTGTCACGTGGGACGTGTCGGTGGACTCGTCGGTCGCCCGGGCGCATCAGCATGCCGCCGGGGCGCGAAAAAGGGGGATCTGCAGGTCGAACCCCCGGGCGGGGTGACGGTCGAGCCAACCGATCATGCGCTCGGGCGGTCGCGGGGTGGGCTGACGACGAAGCTGCACCTGGCCTGCGAGCAGGGGCAGAAGCCGTTGTCGATCGTGCTGACCGCCGGGCAGCGTGGGGACAGTCCGCAGTTCGTCGCGGTGCTCGACGGCATCCGGGTGCCCCGCCTGGGCAGCGGCCGGCCGCGGACCCGCCCGGACCGGGTCCTGGCCGACAAGGCGTACACGTCCCGGGCCAACCGCCGCTACCTGCGTCGACGCGGAATCAAGGCCACCATCCCGTCGAAAGCCGATCAGGACGCCAACCGGCGTAAACGGGGCTCGAAGGGCGGCCGGCCACCCGCCTTCGACCCCGAGCGGTACAAGCAGCGTCATGCCGTGGAATGCGGCATCAACCGGCTCAAGCGCAACCGCGCCGTGGCCACCCGATTCGACAAGCTCGCCGTGCGCTACGAAGCCACCGTGCACGTCGCCGCGATCAGCGAGTGGCTGTGACCGACTTCGACACAGGCCCTAG
>NZ_JBRIQN010000158.1:0-1052 GCF_052981855.1 Micromonospora sp. LZ34 | reverse complement strand
ACGCGGTGGCGGACGTCGAGGAGGCTGCCGGGGTAGTCGTCGCTGATCGCGGCGATGCGTGGCACGCCGGCCATCCGCAGCAGCAGCGCCAGCGGCAGCGGGGACTGGTGGAAGCTGGTGAAGATCACCGCCTCGCCGGCGCCGACCGCGGCCAACCGCTCGGTCAACGCGCGCATGTCCGCGGAGTCGACCGGGTCGGGCGTGGCCTCGATCCACGGCAGCGGATGCTCGATGATCTCGTCCACCCCCGGCAGCAGGTCCGCCGCCGCCCGCCCACGCGGCCCGCACAGCAGCACCACCCGGTCGGCGTCCGCCGCGACCGCGCGGATGGCGGGGCCGGTGACCAACACGTCCCCCGCCGAGTCCGACCGCACCACCAACACCGTGCGCCCGCGCCCGTTCCCCGACCGGATCACCCCGTGCCCACCGGACCGGGTCGCCGTGTTGGCACCGGGCCGGGCCACCAGGCTGTCACCCACACCGGACCCGACGCCGACGGCGGGTGCGGGCAGTCGATAGCTGGCCGGGTCGACGGCCGCCTGCCGGAACAGGATCTGCTCCACCGCGGCCGGCAGATCCACCGCCGTGTGCGCAGCCGCCGCCACCTCCTCCGGCCGCGTCACCGGCGTCGGCACCAGAATCCCGCACGCCCCCGCCGCCAACCCCGCCGTCACATCCCGACCAATGTCCCCCACCACCACACACCGACCCGGCGTCGTCCCCAACTGCGCCGCCGCCGCCCACACCAACCCCGGCGCAGGCTTACGACACCCACACCCGTCACCATCGTCATGCGGACACACCAACCACGCGTCGAAGCGCCCCAACAACTCCTCGATCCGCGCGTGCACCGCCCACATCTGACCCTCGGTGAAAAACCCCCGCGCCAACCCCGACTGATTCGTCACCACCGCCAACTTCAGACCCGCCGCCCGCAACCGGTCCAACGCCACCCGCGCCCCCGACACCGGCCGCACCTTCTCCGGATCACCGTTGAACGGCACGTCCTCCACCAACGTGCCATCCCGATCCAGCAACACCGCATCGAACAG
>NZ_JBRIQN010000157.1:0-1061 GCF_052981855.1 Micromonospora sp. LZ34 | reverse complement strand
GCTCCTCAAACGCCTCGCCATCCATGGTCCCCTACCCACCGCCGCATAACCCCGACGAATTAACGGCGAGGGGCACTAAGCCGGCTGATCACCTCGACTATGGCGCCGCAACCGCACGTTGCGGCTTCAGCCGCAGCGGCTGCGACCATCTGGACGGGGTGGTGCGGCGCGTAGGCAGCGAAAGCCTCGTAAGCCGATTCATCGGTGGTGAGGACCTGCCGCCGAAGGTCGCAGAAGTCGTTGCCGCGCTCCGGCGAGCAGGTCCGCCGCTGAACGGACATCCGAGTGAGAAGACCGCCGTCCCGCCTCGTTCAGTTCGGCGATTGTGGTCGGTCATCCACCATTGCTGCTCCGGGTCGTACGGCGACGGCCTCACGGTTGGGGTGGGTAGTGCGCGGCTCGTCTGGCGCTTGCTGAACCCCCACACACATCACCCGTGCCGGTGCTGGCGGGGCCGCTCCACGTCCACGTCTACCCTCGCGCGCTCGGAGCCGAAGGGGCGAAGCAGTGAAACGGCTGCCACCTGAGTTTGCCTAGCGTGCATTCATGACGTCTTCACCGCAACCAGCCTGGCCGATCACCTCGGTCTTGACGACGCTGTCCGAGCAGATCCCGCCGGCAGTCCCGCAGCCCGCCCAGGTCACGACGCTGCTAGTGCGGTGGCGATTAACGTTCGCCGGGTTGGTCGGGGTTGGGGAATTGTCGTAGGGGTGGTGTTGGCTGGGGTTTGTGCCTCGCCGTCGGGATCCTGCCGCGCCGCGGGTCGTGCATCGCACGGCCCGGGTGGGGTTGCGGGTGACGGCGGGGCAGCGGCGGCGGTGTTTCGGCCTGCTGCGCTCGGCGGGTGACGTGTGGGCGTGTGTGTTGGAGGTCAACGCGTGGCGGCGGCGCCGCCGGGACGTGCCGCTTGTGGGTTACCAGGAGTTGTGTCGGGAGTTGGCGGCGTCGGGGCCGGGCACGTTCGCCGAACTCGATTCCACCGGGGCGCGGTCGGTGCTGCGCCGGTTCTCGGATGCGTGGTTCGCGGCCGCGAAACGCCGCGCCGGCGGTGACGTGTCGGC
>NZ_JBRIQN010000156.1:0-1126 GCF_052981855.1 Micromonospora sp. LZ34 | reverse complement strand
GCCGTAGAGGTGGATGTCGGCGATCGCGTCCTGGGCCCGCCGTTTGGGCCGGAACCCGTAGGAGACCGGCTCGAAGCCGGCCTCGAAGATCGGCTCCAGCACCAGCTTCAACGCCGCCTGCACGACCCGGTCCGCCACGGTCGGAATACCGAGGCGGCGGACCTTGCCCGACCCGCCGGGCTTCGGGATCTTGCGTTCCCGCACCGGCAGCGGCCGGAACGTGCCCGCCTTGAGCCGGGCACGCAGGTCGGTCAGGAACCCGGGGACGCCGATCGACTCCTCGACATGGTCGACGGTCAGGCCGTCGACGCCGGGAGTGCGTGCGCCCCGGTTACCGGCGACCCGGTCGAACGCCATGACCAGCGTCGCCGGGTCGTGCACGAGGTTGAACAGGTCATCGAACCGGCGGCCGGGGTCGGCCGCCGCCCAACGATGAAGTTTGGCCTGCATCTCCGCTACCCGCCGAACCGGACTCGCGTCCGGGCGGGCGTCGCCGTTCGGCGGCGCGTCTTGCGGCATTACAGCATCCATCCCTTCGCGTAACCGCTGCCGCCCTTCCCCATGTGCCGGGCTCTCCCCGGCTCGGAGTACTACGGCGGCTCCGCCCCACCCGGCCCGTTCGGCGGTCGGTGCGCCTATCCCGGACCGTCCGTTGGATGCGGGCGGCACCGGGAGCCGTGGTCGGGTGGTTCCCGTGTTCACTGCTGCTCGTTCGTCGAAGGAGGAGCCCGACTTTGCCCCTGCGGCCTTGCCATGGGTACGCCGCAGACCTTCCCCACGGCCTCCCGGACCGGCGATCCTGTCCGGCCCGGAAGCTCCCCCGACCCCGCATGCGACCGGGGAAACACCGCCATCCGGCCTCTATCCACCAGGTTCGAGCCGGTAACCCATTAAGGGACGTAATGACGCCGGTTCCTCGCGTACTCCTCTTCGTCTCGCTCGCCGGACCCGCACCATCTGGCAGTGCTGGAACGTCCCGGCTTTGTCAGGGCCGCTTCCCACCCGTCCCGGCACCACCCGGAACAGGCTGCCCTCAGCTACGTCCACCTGCTGCGACAGACAAACGGTGGCGGTCTTTCACCTCCACTCGAACAACAGCGCCTCACGGCGCACCGGATCAGAAGGT
>NZ_JBRIQN010000155.1:0-1239 GCF_052981855.1 Micromonospora sp. LZ34 | reverse complement strand
GCCGGGAGACACGGTGCGCGGCGAAGAGTCGACCATTTTGGATGCCCCGACGACGTCCGGAAGCTGCAAGATCGTCGGGGTGAGCTGACCCCAACGATCGTGCTGACCCGGCAGGCCGCGCAGCCCCCCGTCGTCTTGTAAGTGGCGGGGGCTCCGCGCGGCGCGTCTACACTCGCCGAACGGCTGGAGTGCCGCTCGATTGACTCGGCTCCACCCCCTCCAAGGAGCCGCGGAGGCAACGTGAAAGGCCGCGCGTGGCAGGTCCCGATGGACGAAGCGTTGGCCGCCGCCACCGCAGCCGGATTTCGCATGACCACCCGCAGCGGACCGAACCGCGCGTACGTCCAGCGTGACTGGAAGACGGCCGCCACGATCTCGCCGACGCCCGGCGGCGTGGTGGTAAAGCCAGCGTGGACGACGGGGCAGATGGTCATCGTGGCGGGCGTCCTGGTGCTGCTGTTCTTCGGGGTGTGCGGTATTCCGGGCGCGCTGGTGCCGGTCGCCCCCTAGCCGCCGGACCATCCTGCGAAGAGCGCCGCGAGCACTGCGCCGCGATGGCGCTAACGAACGGACACGGTCGGAATGTGACCCTGCCGACAGGTGGACGACCGGGCTTCGACCAGCACGAAATCGTGGTCGACCGATATGCGGATGTATGATCGCCTCGACATAGAGCCAAACGGATCGCCCGGTGACGGGCGAGTGAGCCCGCCGGAGGCCCGGCCTGCTCAACTCGCAGCCGTCGATGCCGCAGCAGACCCGGCCAGGGGCCGCACCAGGAGGTGCCTCCCCGGACAGGGGCGTCCAGGCATTTGCCCTGCAGGCTCTGGTGGAACCGTTCCACCTTGCCAGTCGTGGTTGGGAAGCGAGGTTTGGTGTTGCGGGCGACGATGTCGTTCTCCCGGCAGACTCGCATGGCCCTATCGCCAGTCTCAACGCCGGGCCCCCACTGCTATTGGCCCCCCAAGGGTGAGCATCAGTAGCAGTGGCTCGGCGGCCTCGGGCCTTGCACCGACAGCCTGAGAGCAGACGGCTTCAGCCACCTCTCACTGATCAGCACAGCGGACCTCGACTGACTGCTCGACTCTCGCCCTTAAGCCGAAGCGAAAGCAATATCCGGCCGGGAGCCCCGCCCCGGCTGATCGCCGTGTTAAAAGCTGTCTCGCAGCTCTTCTGGTCACGAATCCCGGTGGACTGTCAGGAGCGATGATCAGAAACTGTGGCGATGGAGCCGACAGA
>NZ_JBRIQN010000154.1:0-1242 GCF_052981855.1 Micromonospora sp. LZ34 | reverse complement strand
GATGATCACTGATGGGCTGCGAGCCCTTCACGTCCGGGTCACCGCCAGCCGCGAACCCCGCTCAAGTTCGAAGAGCCTTCATTATCGCCTCGTCATGAATTGTTACTGGCCGCGTTTTGCCGCCGCAGCGGCTCGTCGTAGGCGATGAGCAGGTGTGCGGGCGGATGCTCGCGAAGTCCGGGCAAGAATTTGTGCAGGGCAGCGCTGGCCGTGCCGGATGTGCCGATCCAGCAGTCGCGTACCAGGCGGGAGAATGTCTCTGGATCGATGCTGCGTGCGGTGGGAAACCGAAGGATCTTGGCGCCGTCTCGTCCCACGTCCGGGCGCGCGTACATGAGCTGCACGTAGTCGGCGGGCAGGTAGTGCCCATCGATCAACTGGTTGTCCGCGTGCAGCTTGGTCATGGGGTAGGCGAACTTCACGAACGCGCTCGTGTTGGCCAGGTGGAAGTCCACGGTGGTCGACGGTGCCGTGTGCTCGGTACAGGCAAGCATGGCCTGGAGTTGACCGGGGAGCCGGTCCTGGCCGTTGATGCGGTGGATGAGACCACCGCGGTCTTTGGTCAACACCTTGTACTGCACTCGAGAACGTGTTCTCCCTCGTCCAGGACGAGGGGATCCCGCTGGTCTGGGTGCCGCGAAAGGAGATTGTCCGACAGGTCCTTCAGTCGGCAAACCGAGATGAGCGGATCAAGGTTTTGCTGGCGCACCGTGACGACGTCATCCAGGACTGCCAGGACGTTCTTGCCAAGGTCAGCGATGGCGAGTTGGTGAGCCAATTTCCGCTCGCCGCGAGCGCCGTCGATGCGTTCGCGGATGGGCACGACGAGGCCGCTCAGTCGCTCGCCGTGGTCGTCACCGAAACCGTCGTGTCTCGGACGATCGACCGGGACTACAAGAAGGTCAAGAACGCCGTGAAGATCGACGACTGAGGAGATCTGTCGGTTGCTGAGCTGCGGCTCAGGACCGCGCTGGCCGCTATCGGGCCGTTCTACGCCGCATGGTTCCCCAGCTGGGGCACGCCGGCGCCCACAGAACTCAGCCGCCACGTCACCGTCCACCAGGCCGATGTCGGCCACTACACGGCAGGCAACAGCATCGTCGCCGTCGTGCTGATGACCTCCATCCTCCACGCCATTCAGGAGTTGCACGAAGAGCCCTAAGCGAAGCGACGTCTCGTAACTCGGGCGGGACGAACGTTCCCGGTGCTGTCCGGTGGTCAGCCGGCGAGGGCGATGTTGTG
>NZ_JBRIQN010000153.1:0-1264 GCF_052981855.1 Micromonospora sp. LZ34 | reverse complement strand
CTGACTGTGAGGCTGGCTTGGTCGGTCCGCAGGTGATGGGCTGATGGTCGGCAGCAGTGGGCGTGACTCTTCGTCTGACTGGCTTTGTGCCTTTCGCGGGACTTGTCCGCCTGCTGCTGCCGGCGCCGGCCCGGCGGGAGACGTTTGGCCTGATCAGGAGCTTGACCGCCAGTTAGCGGCTGGCGTGTCTCATCACAGTCCTGCCATCTCCGCACCGGACCGGACCCTTGCGTCCCCACGGTGAGGAGAGAACGCATGTCCATGCTGGCAGATCTGGTCGAGGTCGTCATCGGCGTCGACACGCACAGAGACACGCACACCGCCGCGGTGCTCGACACCCGCACCGGTGGGGTCCTCGCCAGGGCCACGGTGAACACGACCCGGACGGCTATGCCGAGTTGGTGGCTCTGGCCGAGCAGCACTCAGGGCTGCGGGCCTGGGCGCTGGAGGTCGTGGAACTGGACCGGCCGGTGCGACCGGCGCGCCGTGCCGGGGCGAAGTCCGACCCGATCGACGCCGAACGGGCTGCCCGCGACGCACTCGCCCGCACCCGCCTGGCGCAGCCCAAGACGGGACCCGAGCGGGCCGCGCTGCAGGCCCGACTGACCGCCCGCCGCGCAGCCGTGGAAGCCAGCTCGGACGCCCAGCGGCAACTGCACGCGTTGGTGATCACCGCCCCCGAGGTGGTGCGCGCCCGCTTCCGCGGCCAGAGCACCCGCCTCATGCTCACCACCGCCACCCGGCTGCGCCCCACCACCAACGCCAATGTCGAGGTGTTCACCTGTCTGACCGTGTTGCGAGACCTCGCTCGCCGCGTCCGCTTCCTCGAAGCTGAAGCCACCGAGCACGAGAAGGCGATCCGGACGATCGTGCGCTCCTGGCGACCGGACCTGCTCGACCTCACCGGCGTCGGACCGATCGTCGCGGCCACCGTGCTCACCGCCTGGTCCCACCCGGGACGCTGCCGCAACGACGCCGCGTTCGCCATGCCCGCCGGCGCCGCCCCCATCCCGGCGTCCTCCGGCAAGACCGTCCGCTACCGCCTCAACCGCTCAGGAGACCGCCAACTCAACCGCGCCCTGCACACCGTCGTCCTGACCCGGCTGCAACGCGACGAACGCACCCGCGCCTACGCCGAGCGCCGCCGCGCCCAAGGCAAAACCGATCGGGAGATCAAACGCTGCCTCAAGCGTTACGTCGCCCGAGACCTCTACCGACGCCTCGAAAACCCACCCCAACCACTTGACGCGGCATAGGAGCGTCC
>NZ_JBRIQN010000152.1:0-1317 GCF_052981855.1 Micromonospora sp. LZ34 | reverse complement strand
TGTCAAGCCCCGGGTTTGATGGAGAGTTGGTTAGCTGGTTTTCAGGGGTGCGGTGACCGGCTGGGTCATCGCGTGTAGTGCTTCGTGTTCGGCGGGTGGGACGTGTCCGAGTTCGCCGTGCAGTCTGCGGTTGTTGTACCAGTCGATGTACTCGACGGTGGCCATCTCCAGGTCGTCGAGCCCGCGCCAGGGGCCGTTGTTGCGGACGAGTTCGGCCTTGTACAGGGAGTTGAACGCCTCGGCCATGGCGTTGTCGTACGAGTCGCCCTTGGAGCCGACCGGGGCGACGGCGCCGGCCTCGGCGAGCCGCTGGCTGTAGCGGATCGCTCGATACTGGACTCCCCTGTCCGAGTGGTGGACCAGTTTGCGCAGGTCAGCGCCCTGGTTCTCGCGGCGCCAGATCGCCATCTTCAGCGCGTCGAGGGCCAGATCGGTGTAGAGGCTGGTGGCGACCTGCCAGCCGACGATCATGCGGGAGTACACGTCGAGGACGAACGCGGCGTAGACCCATCCCACGCTGGTGCGCACGTAGGTCAGGTCGGCGACCCACAGCTGGTTCGGGCCCGCTGCGGTGAAGTCACGTTTGACCAGGTCACCCGGGCGGCCGGTCTCGGCCGCGGGCCGGGTCGTGCGCGGCGACTTGTCGCGCAGCAGCCCGCGCAGCCCGCAGGCGCGCATCAGCCGCTCGACGGTGCACCGGGCCACTGGCAAACCGCGTCGGTGCAGCTCGTGCCAGATCTTGCGGGCCCCGTAGACGCCGTAGTTCTCCGCGTGGATCCGCTCGATCACCGCGGTCAGCTCCTCATCGCGCCGCGACCGGGCCGAGGCCGGGCGGGTCTTGGCGGCGTAGTAGGTCGACGGTGCGATCTGTGCCGGCGTGTCTTCGAGCGCCTGCAGGACCGGCTGGACACCGTGTTCGGCCTTCTGGGAGTCGACGAAGTCGACCTTCATCGCGACGGACGGTCCAGCTCCGCCGCGAAGAAACTCGCCGCGGACTTCAGAATCTGGTTGGCCCGCCGCAGCTCACGCACTTCCCGTTCCAACGCGGCGAGGCGTTCCGCGTCGCTGCTGGTGGTGCCCGGCCGCTGTCCGGCGTCGGTCTCGGCCTTCTTCACCCACGTGCGCAACGCCTCCGGGTGAACCCCGAGCTGACCGGCGATCCGACGGATCGCTCCGACCGCGGACGCCGGATCCCGGCGGGCCTCGACCGCCAACCGGGTCGCACGCTCACGCAACTCATCGTTGTACTTCTTCGGTGCCGGCATCGCTGGTGTTCCTCCCAGGTTTCGATGTCTCCATCAAACCCGGTGCGGAACA
>NZ_JBRIQN010000151.1:0-1318 GCF_052981855.1 Micromonospora sp. LZ34 | reverse complement strand
TGTTTCGCACCGGGTTTGATGGAGACATCGAAACCTGGGAGGAACACCAGTAATGCCCGCACCGAAGAAGTACAACGATGAGTTGCGTGAGCGTGCGACCCGGTTGGCGGTCGAGGCCCGGCGGGACCCGGCGTCCGCGGTGGGAGCGATCCGGCGGATCGCCGGCCAGCTCGGGGTTCATCCCGAGGCGTTGCGTACCTGGGTGAAGAAGGCCGAGACCGACGCCGGTGACCGGCCCGGCATCACCAGCACTGATGCCGAACGCCTCGCCGCTCTCGAACGGGAGGTGCGCGAGCTGCGCCGGGCGAACCAGATCCTGAAGTCCGCGGCGTCTTTCTTCGCGGCGGAGCTGGACCGTTCGTCGCGATGAAGGTCGCCTTCGTCGACTCGCAGAAGGAACAACACGGTGTCCAGCCGGTCCTGCAGGCGCTCGAAGACACGCCGGCACAGATCGCACCGTCGACCTACTACGCCGCCAAGACCCGCCCCGCCTCGGCCCGCTCCCGACGCGACGACGAGCTGACCGCGATGATCGAGCAGATCCACACGGAGAACTACGGCGTTTACGGTGCCCGCAAGATCTGGCACGAGCTGCACCGGCGTGGCGTGCGGGTCGCCCGGTGCACGGTCGAGCGGCTGATGCGTGAGTCCGGGCTGCGCGGGCTGCTGCGCGACAAGTCACCGCGCACGACCCGGCCCGCCGCCGAGACCGGACGCCCCGCTGACCTGGTCAAACGCGACTTCACCGCGGCCGGGCCGAACCAGCTGTGGGTCGCGGACCTGACCTACGTGCGCACCAGCGTGGGCTGGGTGTACGCCGCGTTCATCCTCGACGTGTACTCCCGGCTGATCGTCGGCTGGCAGGTGTCGACGAGCCTCTACACCGACCTGGCCCTCGACGCGCTGAAGATGGCAGTGTGGCGCCGCGAGAGTCAAGGCGCTGACCTGGGCGGACTGGTTCATCACTCCGACCGCGGCGTGCAATATCGAGCAATCCGCTACAGCCAACGGCTCGCCGAGGCCGGCGCGGTCGCCTCGGTCGGCTCCAAGGGCGACTCGTACGACAACGCCATGGCCGAGGCGTTCAACTCCCTCTACAAGGCCGAACTCGCCCGCAACAAGGGCCCCTGGCGCGGGCTCGACGACCTGGAGATGGCCACCGTCGAGTACATCGACTGGTACAACAACCGACGGCTGCACGGCGAACTCGGACACGTCCCGCCCGCCGAATATGAGGCCCTACACGCGATGACCCAGCCGGTCACCGCACCCCTGAAAACCAGCTAACCAACTCTCCACCAAACCCGGGGCTTGACAT
>NZ_JBRIQN010000150.1:0-1448 GCF_052981855.1 Micromonospora sp. LZ34 | reverse complement strand
GGCTCTTCGAAGTTAAGCGGGGTTGAGGTGTCCGCGGTGACGTCGGGTGGTCGCGGTGCGGGTGCGTAGCCGCTGGCTTTCGGGATTGCGGAAGCCGTATGCGTCGCGGGCGATGGTCTTGATGACCCGGTTGGTTCCTTCCGAGCCGGCGTTGGTGATCCCGGTGCGCAGAAACGCGTGGATCTGCGGCCACCAGGTTTCGATGGTGGTGGCGAGCCGGTGGAGTTCGGGCAGGTCAGTGGCGGCGCAGCGGGTGTAGAAGCGGCGTAGCAGCCGGTGGACGTGTTCGCGGTCGGGCTGGGTGCGAGCGGTCGCGAGCAGGTCGAGTAGGTCTTCCTTCGCGTTCCACGCGGCGAGGATCGGGGCGCCGATCTTGGCAGGTAGTGCTTCGAGGGTGTCGGCGAGGCGGTCGACGTGCTTGCCGCTCATGCGGGCCGCTGATCGGGTCAGCCGGTTACGCATCCGCCACTCGGGGTCGCTGCCGCGGCCACGACGTCCGCGCTGGGTGAGGGTGACCCGGCGGCGGACCTCGGTGACGGCCCGGTTGGCCAGCTGCACGACGTGGAAATGATCCACCACCAGCACCGCGTGCGGCAGCACTTGCCGGATCGCGGCCTTGAACACGGTGCACATGTCGATCGCCACCGCCGTGACCTGCTCGCGCCAGGCTGGTGGGCGAGCGGCCAGCCAGCCAGTGACCGCCGCGGTGGTGCGGCCTTCGACCTGGGCCAGCAGCCCTTGGCCGCCGGACAGATCACAGAAGCCGACGTGCCACCGGTCCGCGGTCGTGGTCCACGAACCGGCCAGGTCATCCCAGATCCAGTGGGGCTTGCCCCGGCGGACCTCGTCGATTCCAAGCACCGCAACCGGCTCGGGCTCGGCCGGTAACACCCGGCTCGCGTGGGCGGTGAACGCCTCGGCGGCAACCGGCCATGACAGGCCGTGGTCCCGGGCGGATTGCACGATCGTGCGCCCGCCGTCGGCGACCGCAGCCCCGGCCGCCTGCCGCAGTCGTGTGGTGAGCCGTGAACGGGCCGGGACCTGGGCGACCTGTTCGGTGAACGATCTGCGCGGACAGGCCGGGGTCGAGCAGTACCAGCGTCGTTTACGCCAGCGCAGCCGCACACGCCGACCGGCGACCGGCAGGTCCCGCGGCTGGGTCGTGGCCCACTGCTTCACCCGCACCGCCCGCTGCCCACACCCCGGGCAGCATCGTGCCTGCTCACAACCGGTGGACAGGTCCACCACCGGGACACCGGTAGCGTCCAGCTCGACCCGCTCCACCACCAGGCCGTCCAGCCCCAGCAGGCGGGTCGTATCGTTGACCATGCTCGCAGCTCTTCACTTGTGACCATCCGAACTAGACACTCAGATGATCACTGATGGGCTGCGAGCCCTTCACGTCCGGGTCACCGCCAGCCGCGAACCCCGCTCAAGTTCGAAGAGCC
>NZ_JBRIQN010000149.1:0-1449 GCF_052981855.1 Micromonospora sp. LZ34 | reverse complement strand
GGCTCTTCGAAGTTAGGCGGGGTTGAGGTGTCCGCGGTGGCGTCGGGTTGTGGCGGTGCGGGTGCGTAGGCGCTGGTTTTCGGGGTTGCGGAAGCCGTAGGCGTCGCGGGCGACGGTCTTGATGACGCGGTTGGTGCCTTCCGACCCGGCGTTCGTAATTCCGGTACGCAAGAACGCGTGGATCTGTGGCCACCAGGTTTCGATCGTGGTGGCGAGTCGGTGCAGTTCGGGCAGGTCAGTGGCGGCGCAGCGGGTGTAGAAGCGGTGCAGCAGCCGGTGGACGTGTTCACGGTCGGGTTGGGTGCGGGCGGTGGCGAGAAGGTCGAGTAGGTCTTCTTTCGCGTTCCAGGCGACCAGGATCGGGGCGCCGATCGCCGCCGGTAGGGCTTCGAGGGTGTCGACGAGGCGGTCGACGTGCTTGCCGGGCATGCGAGCAGCGGAGCGGGTCAGCCGGTTGCGCATCCGCCATTCCAGGTCGTTGCCGCGGCCTCGACGCCCGCGCTGGGTGAGAGTGACCCGGCGGCGGACCTCGGTGACGGCCCGGTTAGCCAGCTGCACGACGTGGAAGTGGTCGACGACCAGCAGCGCGTGCGGCAGGACCTGGCCGACGGCGGACTTGAACACGGTGCACATGTCGATCGCCACCGCCTGGACCTGCTGGCGCCAGGCTTGCGGGCGATCGGTCAGCCAACCGGTGACTGCAGTGGTGGTGCGGCCTTCGACCTGGGCGAGCAACCCCTGACCGCCGGACAGATCCACGAAGCCGACATGCCACCGGTCCGCCGTGACCGTCCAGGAGCCGGCCTGCTCGTCCCAGGCCCAGTGCGGCTTGCCGCGACGGACCTCGTCGATCCCGAGCACCGCGACCGGCTCCGGCTCCGGCGGCAACACTGCGGTGGCATGAGTGGTGAACGCCCGCGCGACGACCGGCCACGAGACGCCGTGGTCCCGGGCGGCCTGCACGATCGTGCGCCCGGCGTCGGCGACCGCCGCACCGGCCGCCTGGCGCAGCCGGGTGGTCAGCCGGGCGCGGGCCGGGACCTGGGCGACCTGTTCGGTGAACGACTTCCGCGGGCATCCGGGTGTCGGGCAGTACCAACGTCGTTTACGCCAGCGCAGCCGCACCTGCCGGCCGCCGACCGGCAGGTCCCGCGGCCGGGTCGTGGTCCACTGCTTCACCCGCGCCGCCCGCTGCCCGCACTGCGGGCAGCATCGTGCCTGCTCACAACCGGTGGACAGGTCCACCACGGGGACGCCCGCGGCGTCCAGCTCGACCCGCTCCGCGACCAGGCCGTCCAAGCCCAGCAGCCGGGTCGTATCGTTGACCATGCTCGCAGCTCTTCACTTGTGACCATCCGAACCAGACACTCAGATGATCACCGATGAGCTGCGAGCCCTTCACGCTCGGGTCGGCTCCAACCACGTAACCCCGCTCAACTTCGAAGAGCC
>NZ_JBRIQN010000148.1:0-1469 GCF_052981855.1 Micromonospora sp. LZ34 | reverse complement strand
CCAAGCTGTTCCTGGGTCCCTTCGGGGCGCCGCGGATGCGGGAAAATCCGGGATGGTCGCCCGCCGACGTCGGTGACTTCATGGCGCAGGTGAGGCCGTCAAGCTGTTTGACGCTGGGAGCTGCTTTGAGGGGCTGCGCATTGTTGCTACGAGCACGAGGGTCCGACTCTTCATCTTCTCCGCTGGCTCCCGCGGGCGGCCTTTCCCTGTCCCAACCCCTCACGGGAGACCGTCATGGAAGATGTCGACGAGCAGGAGTTACACGTCGAGCGGGTGGCCGCACTGGACTTGGGTAAGGCGGTGTTGGAGGCGTGCGTGCGGGTGCCGCACGAGTCCAGGCCGGGCCGGCGTATGCAGGAGGTACGCGGCTTTGCCACCACCACCTCGGCGCTGCTGCAGATGGCCGGCTGGTTGCGCCGATGGGGCGTCACCCGGGTCGTCATGGAGTCCACCAGCGACTACTGGAAGGGCGTCTACTATCTGCTCGAGGCCGAGGGCTTCGAGTGCTGGCTGGTCAACGCCCGCGAGGTCAAGAACGTGCCGGGGCGGGCCAAGACCGACAAGGCCGACGCGGTGTGGTTGGCCAAGGTCGCCGAGCGGGGCATGTGCCGGCCGTCGCTGGTGCACCCCAAACCCATCCGTGAGCTGCGCAACCTGACCCGCTACCGGCGTTCGCTCATCCGCGACCGTACCCGGGAGATGCAGCGGGTGGAGAAACTGCTCGAAGACGCCCAGATCAAGATCACATCTGTGGTGAGCGACGTGTTCGGGGTGTCAGGGCGGCTGATACTCCAGGCGCTCATCGACGGACAGCGCGACCCGACGGTCCTCGCCCAGATGGCCCGGGGCCGGCTGCGTGTCAAGATTGCACAGTTGCAGGAGGCGCTGCGGGGCTTCTTCACCGATCACCACGCCACCATCCTGGCGATGATGCTGGACAACATCGACCGGCTCAGCGCGCAGATCACCGCCCTGGACACCACGATCGCCGAGGCGGTCGCCCCTTTCGCCCATCAGATGGCTCAGCTGAGTGAGATCACCGCAGTCGGCCCCACCGCCGCGCAGGAACTGATCGCCGAGGTCGGCGTGGACATGAGCCGCTTCCCGTCCGACGCGCACCTGGTGTCCTGGGCCAAGTTCTGCCCGCAGACCCACGAGTCCGCCGGGAAGAAGAAGAACAAGGGCCGAGCAAAAGGCAGCCCCTGGCTGGCCGCCACCCTGGGCAACATCGCCGGCAGCGCCTGCCGCACCGACACCTTCCTCGGCGCACGACACCGACGCATCGCCAAACGGCGCGGCAAACAGAAAGCGACCGTGGCCACCGGCAACGCAGTCCTGGTCATCGTCTACCACCTGCTGTCCGACCCTGCCGTTCGGTTCCGCGATCTCGGCGCCGACTATTTCGACACGCGCATCGACAAACAGCGCAGGGCCCGAAACCTCGCCACGCAACTCCAGGCCGTCACCGG
>NZ_JBRIQN010000147.1:0-1476 GCF_052981855.1 Micromonospora sp. LZ34 | reverse complement strand
GGCGTTGGCAGACTCGACACTGGTAGCCGCGGGCGGGTGAGCACTCCCCCCGCCTGGACTTGATGAGTCCTGGGGTCAGAACGTGCCCCCGCTCGTGGTCGGGAGAGGAACGGCTGATGGGGTGTCGTGCCCGCCGATGCGCGTGAGCACTGGTCCATTAGGCCGCCGGGCTCTTCCGTGGGCTGCCGACGGTGTCCCTGTGGTGAAGCGGAGGCGGGTGTGCTGTTCGTCGGTGACGACTGGGCAGAAGATCATCACGATGTGGAGGTGCAGGACGAGCACGGCCGGACGTTGCGGGCCGTCCGGCTGCCCGAGGGTGTGGATGGCGTGGCTCGTTTCCACGACCTCGTGGCCGGGTTCCTGCCTGAGGATGCCTCGCCGGCGCAGGTGCTGGTGTGCATCGAGACCGACCGTGGCCCGTGGGTGCGGGCGTTGGTCGCGGCTGGCTATCAGGTGTTCGGGGTCAACCCGAAGCAGGCCGCCCGGCATCGGGAGCTCGTGTCGATGTCGGGTGCCAAGAGCGACAAGGCCGACGCGCGCGCTCTGGCGGACATGGTGCGGACCCGCCGGCACCAGCTGCGGCAGGTCGCCGCGGACTCTGACATCGCCGAGGCGGTCAAGGTCGTTGCCCGGGCGCATCAGACGCTCATCTGGGAACGCACTCGGCACACGCTGCGGCTGCGGGCAGCGTTGCGGGAGTACTTCCCCGCCGCGCTGCAGGCCTACGAGGTGCTGACGCTCACCGGAGCGGACACCCTGGAACTGCTGGCCAAGGCGCCGACCCCGGCCGCGGCGGCCAAGCTGACCCTGACGCAGATCAGTGCCGCGCTCAAACGGGCCCGCCGACGTGACATCCCCGCCAAGGCGGCAGCGATCCAGCAGGCCCTGCGCACCACGCACCTGGGCCAGCCCGACATCGTCACCGGCGCATACGCGGCAACCGTCCGCGCCACGGTGGCGATCCTGCAGACTCTCCACGCCGAGATCCGCACCATGGAAGCCCAGGTCGAGGCGCATTTTGGCCAGCACCCGGACGCTGAGGTCCACCTCAGCCAGCCCGGCATCGGCGCCATCCTCGGCGCCCGGGTGCTCGCAGAGTTCGGTGACGCTCCCGGCCGCTACACCGACGCCAGATCACGCAAAAACTACGCCGGCACCGCCCCGATCACCCGCCAATCCGGCAAGACCAAGACCGTCCACGCCCGGTTCGTGCACAACGACCGACTCGTCGACGCCCTCCACATGCAGGCCAGCGTCGCGATCCTGCACGACACCGCCGTCCGCGCGTACTACGACGAACTCCGCGCCCGCGACGTCAGCCACCCCGCCGCCCTACGCCAGATCGGCAACCGCCTCGTTGGCATCCTCCACGGCTGCCTCAAGACCAACACCCACTACGACCAGGCCACCGCCTGGTCACACCGCACCGCCCTACCCACTGCTGCTTGACACCTCAGCTCCTGGGGTGTCTGACCC
>NZ_JBRIQN010000146.1:0-1505 GCF_052981855.1 Micromonospora sp. LZ34 | reverse complement strand
TACGGCAGCCGCCAATTGCTAGCTGACCAGGGCGTAGTCCCGGTTCAGCCGTGTGCGTTGGTGGAACCAGCGTGCGCGGGCCTGGTGACGGCGTCGCCAGTTGAGCCAGTGCGTGTCGTGGCCGGGTGGTTTCGGTTGGTGGAGGGCGTTGGCGAGGAGTCGTTTGACCTCGGGGACGGTCAGCGGGATCATTCCGGGCTCGGGTGGCGGCGGCTGGTCCGGTGTGCTCGGCGGCGGTGCCTGGGTGTCGGTGCGGTCGGTGAGGTGGGCGGCGGTGACCGCGCAGACGGCGAGGGCGGCCATGACCAGCACGGTGTGCCGCGCGATCGCGGTGTAGAGCCTCGCCTGGCACTGGTCCAGGCCGAAGTGGTCCTTGCTGAACTCGAAATCCTCCTCGACCGGCCAGCGCAGCCCGGCGGCGCGGATCAGCCTCGTCTTGGTCAGGGGTTGCCCCTCGGGCACATGGCAGTAGTGGAAGGCCAGCTCGCCGCTGCGCAGGTGACGGCGGACCAGCAGGTGATGCCGCGGCGAGGCGGTGGCGATCCACGCCCAGGCGTACCAGCGTTGTCCCTTTGATCCGGTACCGGCCGAGCGGACCTCCCACCGTTGCTTGTCCTTGGCCAGCAGCGTGACGGCCTGCGCGCAGGTCAGCTTCGTCTCGGAGGGCAGGTCGATCATGAAGGTGGAGGCGACTCGCAGCACGTACGCCTGCCCGTATTGCTCGAAGAACTCCCGCAACTGTGTGCAGTTGCCGTACACCTCGTCGCCGCAGGCGAAGTCGAACGCCAGGCCGTCGGCGAACGCATCAGCACAGATATCGATGGCCAACTGGCCCTTGGTGCGGAACTCCACCTCCGGCGGCAGCCCCATACCGGCCGAGGCCTGCGGGTCGGTGATGTGCTCGGCCGGGATCCACTGACGCGCCCCGATCAACGCGTGCCCCGTCTTCTCCCGAACGTAGGACAGGTGCACGGTGTTGATTCCGTTCGCGACTCGACCCGCGCACCCCATGTACTGCCGCTTCACCCCACACGTCGCGACGCCCTGCTTCGGCTGGCCCGTCTCGTCCAACGCCCCGACCACCAACCCACGCCGCCGCCGACGACCCGCCGCCGCGTCCAGACCCCCGGCCACGAACCGCCGAATGTGGGCCATCGCGGCCGTCGTGTCCCACACCGCCCGGTTCAACAACCGCTGCGTACGGTCCGGCGTGGCGTCCCCGACCTGCTCAGCGATGCTCCACCCGTTCCGCTTCGGCACCCGACTGACCAACGCCGAGATGTACCTGCCCGCGTGCTGCCACGTCTGCGTCCGCACAAAACACGACCGCAGCTCCTCCAACAGCTCGGCCCGTTCCCGCACCGCACGCCCGGCCGCTACCCTGGCAGCAGCAGCCGCCTTCGATCTTGTAGTCCTCACAAACACATGATCGACAGGCGGCTGCGTCCACTTCGCACGCCCCCACCGCATCCCGCGAGGTCAGACCGCCAATGGCGGCTGCCGTA
>NZ_JBRIQN010000145.1:0-1528 GCF_052981855.1 Micromonospora sp. LZ34 | reverse complement strand
TCTGTCATCCATGAAGGAGCGGGGTCGGTCAAGACTGGGGTTTTGACCTGCTGACGTTGATTTTTCCGGTTCCGGCAATGGGTTTCGGGCAGGCGTGAGTGCGGTGCCGGGGTCAACGGCTGGGCCGTAGGCCCACCCCGCAGGGGCTTGGCCTTGACGCCGGCGCCGTGCGCGCCATGCTCGTGATGCCGGAAGGCGTTGTGGTGGTCGCGTCACCAGGGTTCCGAGCGATGCCGGAAGGGCAGGCCGAGGGTTCGGCTGCCGGTCATCCATTCGCCCCGCGTGGGGTTCGGGGGCATGGTGGTGTGCGACCGTGACCGGACGGGGTCAATCACGCAGCCGGCCACGCCGTCAGCCGACGGGGGCCAGACAGATCACGACCTCGCATCCGGTCACGTCCGAACCTGCTCACGCCGCCGGCCGGGCCGGGCGCAGGGCACGGATGTGCCCGTCGCGCAGGCCGTAGTAGACGAGGGTGAGCAGTTTGCGGGCCACCGCGACGGTGGCGATGTTGCGTCCGCGTCGTTCGGCGATGCGGGCGCGGGTGCAGGTCAGCCAGCCGGCCGAGTGAGGGATGCCATGGGCGGCCTCGACCGCGGCCCACCGCACCAGGGTGGAGCCCTGCTTGGTGATCCGTCCCCGATGCACGACGAGGTCGGACTCCCGGTGCCGCGGCGTGAGCCCGGCCCACGAGGTCAGCTGCGCCGGCCCGGGGAACCGGTCGACCTCACCGATCTCGGCGACGAACACCGCCCCCAGCACCGGTCCGACACCGGGGATGGCCTGGATCGCCGTATAACCGGCGTGGCCGGCGAGTCTGGCCCGGATCGGCCCCGCGACCGCGTCGATCTCGAAATCGACCGCGTCGACCAGCCGGCACAGCGACGACACCCGCCCCCGATACGCCCCATCCAAGGGCACCTGGGCGAGCAGTTCCCGCCCGCCGACACCGAACAGATCCGATACCGGGATGTGCACGCCCTGCTTGGCCAGCACCGCATGCACCGACGCCTTCAGCCCGCTGCGCCAGGCGACCAGCTTGGCCCGATACCGCACCAGCTCCCGCAACTCGCGCACCGCCGGCGGCGCCACATACGCCTCCGGCAACCTGCCCATCCGCAGCAGATCCGCCAGGTCCGCGGCGTCACGGACGTCGTTCTTCACCCGCCGGTAGGCGAACCCCTTCACCCCCAACGGATGGGCCAAACGCACCCGGGCACCCGCCGCGGCCAGCACATCCACCGCCCAGTACCAGCCATACGTGGCCTCCAGGACCACCTCCGAGTCGGGGCCGGCCTTGGCGATCTCCAACCCCAACGCGACCGGGTCATTGTCGATCCGCACCGTGTCGAGCTTCTCGCCCGCCTCGCTCATCCGCACGATCACCGACCTGCGCCGGTGCAGATCGATACCCACGATCTGCCGGCCGTCGTACGCTGCCTGCATGAGGGGCCTCCTTCGTCGTGAGACGTGAGCACCCCGAGCATCCCGCCCGGGACCCACGAGGAGCGAGACCCCGCTCCTTCAT
>NZ_JBRIQN010000144.1:0-1549 GCF_052981855.1 Micromonospora sp. LZ34 | reverse complement strand
CCCTCTTGGTCAGGATGGGGTGAGACACCGCGTGTGAGTGCGGGGTGCTGACCGAGGGCGGGATCGGAGATCCTGGTGTACGTGTCGACATCTTTTGAGGACCAGCCCGTGCAGGGTGTGCCGAGCGGGTCTGATCCGGCGCCGAGGCCGTCTCGGCGGGCGTTCAGCCCGGAGTTCAAACTCGCGGTCCTGACCGAGTACGAAAACGCCCCGCATGGGGAGAAGGCCGCGGTCCTTCGCCGCGAGGGCTTGTACTCGTCGCATCTGATCGAGTGGGCCCGAGCCCGTGACGCGGGCGCCCTCACCGGCGGTGGCGAGAAAACGTCTCCGGCTTCTCGGCTGCGGAAGACCGCCGAGCAGGTCGAGTTGGAGAAGCTACGCCGGCAGAATGAGAAACTGCAGGCGGATCTGAAGAAGACCCGGATGGCGTTGGACATTATGGGAAAAGCACACGCGCTCTTGGAAGAACTCTCCGAGAGCGCGGACAACGGTCCGCCGCCGAGCAGATCCTGACCACCGCCTTCACCGACCTGCGGTCCGCCGAGCTGTCGGTGCAGCGCTGCTGTGCGCTGACCGGAACGTCACGGGCGACCCACTACCGCCGGAAGAACGGTCTTGGGCCGGTGCACGGGCCATGGCTGCCACGAACCCCGCCACCCTCGGCGTTGAGCGACACCGAACGGGTCCGGGTCCTCGAGGTGTTGAACAGCCCCACGTATGCGGATCTGGCGATCCCGCAGGTCTGGGCCCGGGAACTCGACGATGGCCGGTACTGGTGCTCGCTGTCGACGATGTACCGCATCGCCCGCACCGCCGGGCAGGTCAGGGAACGACGCCGGCAGGCCAGGCACCCACCACGGGTGCGCCCCGAACTCGTCGCGACCGGCCCGTCGCAGGTCTGGTCCTGGGACATCACGGCGTTGAAAGGACCCGTCAAAGGAACCTGGTACCGCTGCTACGTCATCATCGACATCTACTCCCGCTATGTCACCGGATGGCTCGTCGCAGCCAGCGAAGACGCGGTCCTGGCCCGGGACTTCCTCTCCGACGCGGTCACCCGCAACGGCGTCGAACCGCACACCATCCACGCCGACCGCGGCGGTGTCATGGTGTCGAAACCCGTCTCCGAGATGCTCGTGAACCTCGGCGTGCTCCGCTCACATTCGCGGCCCCGAACCTCAAACGACAACCCGTACTCCGAAGCCCAGTTCAAAACGATGAAATACGTGCCCGACTTCCCCGACCGGTTCGGATCCCTCGCCGACGCCCGCGCCTTCTGCGACACATTCTTCACCGCCTACAACCACGAACACCGCCACTCCGGCATCGGCCTGCACACCCCGGCATCAGTCCACTTCGGCACCGCCGAGCAGATCCGGGCGCACCGCCAGACGACCCTCGACCAGGCCTACGCCACCCACCCCGACCGGTTCACCCGCCGCCCACAAGCACCCCGGGCACCCGACATCGCCTGGATCAACAACCCGGCCCGGCAAGAACAACCCACCCGCTAACGACAACCTGTCTCAGGTTGACTTGACAACTACCG
>NZ_JBRIQN010000143.1:0-1551 GCF_052981855.1 Micromonospora sp. LZ34 | reverse complement strand
TCAGGGAAAATAGGGCTTGTCGAGAGTCCTGTTAACCCGTCACGGAAGGCACTTGCTGGGTGAAGGCTACCGCAACACGTCCGAAGATCATGGTGACCGGGGGTGGGCGGGGCGTGGTCGGTCACGCTGGTGCCCGGCTGCTCGCCGACCTCGCTGATGCGACTGGGTTGACCAGCGCATTCAGTCGGGCCCTGGCTGGGCTGCGGCAACGGCAGCGCGGACACGACCCGGGCCGGATCGCCGTCGATCTGGCGGTGATGCTGGCCGACGGCGGCGAGGCCATCGCCGACCTGGCGGTGCTGCGTAACCAGGCCGGCCTGTTCGGGCCGGTCGCCTCCGACCCGACCGCCTGGCGGCTGCTGTCGCAACTGGACGAGGCGACACTCGCCGTGCTGCGGTCCGCCCGGGCCCAAGCCCGCGAGGTCGCCTGGGCCCAGTATGCCGACACCCGCGGTGACCTGCCGCAGGCCTCCGCGGCCGGCCTGCCGGTCGACGGGCTGATCCTGGACATCGACGCGACGATCGTGCTCTGCCACTGCGAGAAGGAATCGGCGACCCGCACCTGGAAGAAGACCTTCGGCTTCCACCCGTTGCTCTGCTTCCTGGACAACACCGGCGAAGCCCTTGCCGGGCTGCTGCGCGAAGGCCGGGCCGGCTCGAACACCACCGCCGATCACATCACCGTGCTCGACCAAGCCCTCGCCCAGATCCCCGACCAGCATCGGTATGGCACCCCGATCCTGCTCCGCGCCGATTCGGCCGGTTCCAGCCAGGGGTTCCTCGCCCACATCCGATCCTTGCGCGACCAGCACCTGGACATCCGGTTCTCCGTCGGTGCCGCGATCACCGAGGGCGTGCGGGCGGCGATCCGAGCCGCGACCGGCTGGGTTCCCGCCGTGGACACCGGCGGTGACCTGCGCGAGCATGCCGAAGTCTGCGAGATCACCGGCCTGTTCGACCCGACCGGCTGGCCGGAGGGCACCCGGTTCCTCGTCCGCCGGGAACGCCCGCACCCCGGCGCCCAACTGTCGCTGTTCGACACCATCGAAGGCTGGCGGCATCAAGTCGTCGCCACCGACACTCCGCCCGGCCATGGTGGTATCCAGTTCCTCGAGGCCCGCCACCGCGGCCACGCCCGCGTCGAGGACCGGATCCGCTGCGGGAAGAACACCGGCTTCGGCCGGTTCCCGTCCCGGCACTTCGCGATCAATCAGGCCTGGCTCCAACTCGCCCTGACCGGCATCGACCTGCTCTCCTGGACCCAGGTCCTGCTCCTGGACGGCGAGCTGGCCACCGCCGAGCCGAAGAAGCTGCGCTACCGGCTGCTGCACGTCGCGGGCCGGATCACCCGCACCGCCCGGCGAACCCGCCTGGCCATCGCCGCCAACTGGCCCTGGACCGACGCCCTGACCAGCGCATTCAGCAAACTCGCCGCACTGCCCCGGCCCACCGGCTGACCCCGGACCCCACGCAACGACCAGCGACACGGAGGAACCCGGCCCCGCGCCGGGCCCTCAGCATCCCGCCAAAACAGCGGCAATCACGCGAATC
>NZ_JBRIQN010000142.1:0-1574 GCF_052981855.1 Micromonospora sp. LZ34 | reverse complement strand
CGCCGGGTGAGCGTGGGTCTCCTGGGGTCCTCCGGTCGTTGGGTCGGGGCTGATCGGTGTCAGCCGGGGGCGGGGATGGCCGCGATCCGGGTGAACGCGGTGGCGATCTGAGAGGCCCATGGCCAGGTCGACGGGATGTTCAGCCGTCGGCGGCGTTGCCCGTGGGCCAGGCGTGCGGCGGTGTGCAGCACGCGGTAGCGCAGCGTCTTCGGTTCGCAGCGGGCCAGGTCGCCGGTCAGGGCGAGGATTTGCAGCCAGGCGATCAGGTCGGTGGCGATCGCGGTGAGGGTGCACCAGGCCTGGTTGATCGCGAACTCGCGCGACGGGAGCCGGCGGAGGCCGGTGTCCTTGGCGCAGCGGATGCGGTCCTCCACGCGGGCGTGAGCGCGGTGGCGGGCTTCCAGCCACTGCAAGGCCCCGATCTGGGTGTTGGTGATGAACGCGGTGTAGCGCCAGCCGTCGCGTTCCTCGAACAGGGTCAACTGTGCGCCAGGGTGCGGACGTTCCCGACGCACGATCACCCGCATCCCGGTCGGCCAGCCGGCCAGGGTGAGCAGGCCGGTCAACTCCGCGACCTGCGCGCCGTCGCGGACACCACCATCGGCGTTGATCGCCGGCGACCAACCCGAGGTCGGGACCTTGATGATCGCCCGGCGTTCCGCCTCGGTGATGGACCAGCCGATCGAGTACTCCACCGTGCGGCCCCGCTTCGCGTCCTGCGCGGTGAGCCAGTCGAGCACGGCGTGGGTGGCACCAGCCGAGTCGGCCCGCACCAGCAGGTGCCGCCGATACGCGGTCGGGACCTGCGCGAACGCCTCACCCAGCACATCCAGGTGATCGGCGGCGGTGTTCGCCCCCGCGTTACCCGGCCTCAGTTTGACCGCCAACATCTCGCCGGTGTTGTCGCAGGTCACCAGCAGGGGATGGAACCCGAAGGTGTGCTTGTAGGTCTTGTCCGCACCTTCCTTCTCACTGTGCGCCAACAGCAGGGTCGCGTCGACGTCCAGGACCACCACACCGGTGCCGACCTCCCGGCCGGCGGCCCGCGCCGCCGGCACCCGATCGAACAGCGACCAGACCCGGGTCCGTACCTTCGCCCGCGCCCTCGCCAGGCGCCGCAACTGCACGTCGCCGATCTCGTCCAAGGCCCGCCAGCAGGTGGCCGGTGAGGCGACCTGCCCGAACACCTCACCCTGATGACGCAGCACGTCGATATCCCCGATGGCCTGCCCGCCGTCGGCGATCATCGCGGCCAGATCGGTCAACACCCTGCCCCGGTCACGGCCCGGGACGAACCCTCGACGCTCTACCGCCCGTGACAACGCCCCGGTCAGACCGCTCCGGTCGGCCAGCATGCGCAGCAGCACAGCTCCGACGTGCGACACCACACCATGACCGCCGACCTCGACGGTCAAGCCCTTCGACCACTGGGTAATCTGCACCTACGAAGTGCCTTCCGCGCGGGGACTCTGTACGACTCGACACCGGACAGTTTTCCTTACGCGGCAGGCACTTCGCCGTCTCTACCGAGCCTTCTCAACCCTCAAGATCACGGACACCGTGAAAGACCGAGG
>NZ_JBRIQN010000141.1:0-1586 GCF_052981855.1 Micromonospora sp. LZ34 | reverse complement strand
TTTGAGTCACCCGTGCCCCTTGCGGCGCGTCCTGCCGGGCTGAAAATCGGGGTGTGGTTGCTCGCCGACGTCGATCAGCCTTGGTGCCATGAGCCCGTGTTTGAGTCAGACGCTGGGAGTCGCTTCAGGGGTCCTGCATTGTCGCTTCGAGCACGCGGGTCAGATTCTCGCTTCCCCGCCGGCTCCCGCGGGCAACCACTCCGGCTGAGGTCGTGGGGGTGAGTTCGTGGATGTGGTGGAAGAGCACGACAGGATGGTCGAGCGTGTCGCGGCGATCGACGTGGCGAAGGGCGAGTTGAAGGTATGCGTGCGGGTTCCTGGTGACGCCGGGCGGCGGCGTCAGGAAGTGCGTACCTATCAGGCGACGACCCGCGCGATCTTGCAGATGGCGGACTGGTTGCGTGACCAGCAGGTGATGCTGGTGGTGATGGAAGCGACCAGCGATTACTGGAAGCCGCCGTTTTACCTGCTGGAGGATGATGTCGAGTGCTGGCTGCTGGATGCCAAGCAGGTCAAGAACCTGCCGGGGCGACCCAAGACCGACCGGGAGGACGCGATCTGGCTGGCCAAGGTCGCTGAGCGGGGTATGGCCCGGCCCAGTTTCGTGCCGCCAAAGCCGATCCGGCGGTTACGGGATCTTTGCCGCTACCGTCGTGCCTTGACTCAGGAGCGCACCCGGGAGAAGCAGCGGATCGAGAAGGTCCTGGAAGACGCCCAGATCAAGCTCAGTTCGTTCATCCGCGACATCCACGGGGTGTCCGGACGGCAGATGATCGAGGCGCTGATCGCCGGTGAGCGGGACCCGAGGGTGTTGGCGCAGATGGCGCGGGGCCGGATGCGCGCCAAGATCAGCGTGTTGGAGGAGGCGTTGACGGGGCACTTCGCCGATCACCACGCCTACATCTGTCGCATGATGCTGGACAACATCGACCGGCTGTCCCAGCAGATCGGCGAGCTGACCGTGAAGATCGACGAGCTGATCGCCCCTTTCGAGCATCAGGTCACCCAACTTGATGAGGTGGCGGGCATCGGGCGGGTATCTGCGCAGGACATCATCGCCGAGATCGGCGTGGACATGACCCGGTTCACGACCGCCGCCCACCTGGTGTCCTGGGCAAAATTCTGCCCCCAGGTCAAGCAATCCGGCGGGAAGAAGCCCAGCAGCGGCACCACCGGCAAGGGCAACCCCTGGCTGGCCGGCGCACTGGGCGAGGTCGCCATCTCCACGTCCCGCACGTCAACCTTCCTCGGTGCCCGCTACCGCCGACTGGTCCGACATCGGGGCAAGAAGAAAGCCCTGGTCGCTGTCGGCAACTCGGTACTGACCATCGTCTGGCACCTGCTGTCGGACCCTCAGGCCCGCTATCACGACCTCGGCCCCGACTTCTACGACACCCGTATCAACAAGAACCGTCACGCCCGCAACCTCGCCCGCCAACTCGAACAGGTCACGGGTCAGCAGTTCCGCATCACCGACGGCCAACTCGTCATCGCCCAGCCAGCGGCGTGAGCCGCCCGCACCCGGCTCCGCTGACGCTCCGCCGGGTGCTGCCACCTGCCCACTCCTTCACCGATTTTCGGGTCAG
>NZ_JBRIQN010000140.1:0-1591 GCF_052981855.1 Micromonospora sp. LZ34 | reverse complement strand
CGGTCCTGTTCCTGTTGGTCAAACCAATGTGGCGGTTTCCTTATGAGCACGCCCGGCTGCGGGGCTAGCAGTTGGTGCGAACTGGATGAACTCGGGTGCGGGCTGGGCCAGCCAACCTCGCCCAGTCGGAGTCAGAGCATTCAGCGGCCGGCTGGCCCGGCTGCTCTTCGCGGCTCGCCCGTATCGTGAGAGAGCGACAGGGTGATGTTTTCGCCTCAGGCGCGGAACGGGCCGCGCACCTCGTAGGTGATGCCGCCGGAGGAGGAGCCGGAGGTGCCGCGCTGCGACGAGAAGTAGAACCGGGTGCCGTCCGGTGAGAACGCCGGCCCGCAGATCTCCGACGACGACTGGCCGGTGATCCGCAGGAACGGCGCCACCACCTCGTCCGGCGTGATGATGTTGATTTCCATGTTTCCGCCGTCCTCGGCGACGAAGAGGTCGCCGGAGCGGGTGCCGGTGATGTTGTCCACCCCGGTCAGCGGGGGCGTCCCGGAGACCAGGGAGTCGTCGTACGCCAGGTTGATGCGCTGGTTGATCGCGTCGTACGCCCAGACCCGGTTGTCGCCCTTGGTGGTGAACCAGCAGGTCCCGTCGGCGTACCAGCAGCCCTCGCCACCGTTGAACTTCTTCGCGCCGGAGACCTGGTTGCGGGTGTAGGTGGGCGAGCCGTCCGGGTCGGGCACCCGCGCCCAGGTCACCGGGCCGCTGGTGGCGGTGCCGGCGACCAGCACCTCCAGGGTGCCGGTGGAGAGGTCGCCCCAGGTGGTCGGACGGAAGCGGTAGAAGCAGCCGCTGCTCTCGTCCTCGGTCAGGTAGATCACCCGGCGGTCCGGGTCGCAGGCGGCGGCCTCGTGGGTGAACCGCCCCATCGCAGCTCGCCGGACCCCGGCCTTACCGCCCTGCGGGTACGTCTCGTACACGTAGCCGCGGCTGACCTCCTCGCCGGAGAGCCAGGTCCCCCACGGGGTGGCGCCGCCCGCGCAGTTGCGGTTGGTGTTGGCCAGGATGCGGTACGCCGAGGCGATGCTGCCGTCGGCGGTGAACCGCACCGCGGACGCACCGCCGGTGGTGGAGATTTCGGAGTTGGAGACGTAGATCCAGCCGGTGCCGGCGGCGAAGCAGGCGCCGCCGTCGGGCGCGTCGTGCCAGGTGTACGAGGTACCGGCGACGGTCTGCCGGGACCGGGCGATGATCCGGCTGGTGAAGCCGGCGGGGAGCTGGATGCCCCGCGCGTCGGCCGGCTGGAGCGGGCCGTAGGGGCTGGCGCCGGGCTGGGCGGGGGCGGCCAGGGCGGCGCCGGCCCAGAGGCTGCCGGAGAAGGCGGCGGCCCCACCGGCGACGGTGGCGCGCAGGAGAGTACGACGATCCATCGGGAAACCTCCGAAGGAGCAGCGGTCGGCGGCGATGACATTCGCAGAAGCAACAAGGGGGTAGGTCACGCTGGGACTGGGCCGGCAACGGTGGTGGCGCTCCGGCTGATCGCCGTGGGCGGGCTCGCCGTTGCGGGGTGAGCTCGGCGACCCAGCGGGCTGGAACGTGTGGCAGACGTTACAACCAATCGACAAGTTTCGAAGCGGGCCGCAAGTTGACC
>NZ_JBRIQN010000139.1:0-1628 GCF_052981855.1 Micromonospora sp. LZ34 | reverse complement strand
GTACGGATCATGGCCTCGTCCACGGAAGCAGATCATGCCCGAGCTAAACGATCATCCAAATGAGACGCGCCCTAAGTACGACACCGCCGGTGACATCACCGTCGAGATCGACTACCACGAACCCGAGCAGGAAGGCGCAGAGCGTTACCTGCAGCGCACCATCACGCTGAGCGAAGAACCTGACCCCGACGACTTGAAGGTGATGCATGACATTGCCGAGAAGTCCCCGGTGACCCTGCTGATTCAGTTCGCATGGAGCGTGAGGACCGAGTTCGTCGGGCCGCGCTGAAATCAGGCCGCTTGCCGCTCGGCGATCATGGCCGAGCAGCAAGCGGTTGTCGTTCCGCCCCAGGCGGCGACAGTGTTTTCGTCGACCGCGACAGCTAGAACGCGATGCGACGCCTTGCATGCAGCGCGGGTCCTGGTCCTGCCGGATGGCCGGGACTCGTGCCGGCAGCTCAGAACAGAGTCGGTTCGGTTGGCTCGATGGACATTCCGAGCTCGACGTTGATGCGCGGAACTGCGACAGCGAGCTGATCCAGGTCGCGACCTCGCCGCGCTGGTCCTGCTGGCCGGCGCGCTCGGCGACCGCTACGGCCGCAGGCGAATCTTCCTCGTGGGTATCGCCGGGTTCACCATCGCGTCGATCATGTGCGCGGTCGCCCAGCGGAGTCGACCCGGTGGTGGCCGGACTGGCCATCGGGCTGACCGCGTTCGCCTACTCTCCCGGCCGAGCTGAGCTCGAGCAGGTCAGCGGGCTGTTCCGGTCGTTCCGTGAGCAGCCGACGCCCAGGCTCGCGCGTACGGCTTCGATCGGCCTCGCGAATACGCTATCGCCCAACGACCGCCTTCAGCGCATCTACCACCCTTGGTCCAGCTACGTCATCGTGCCGCTGTTCGGCCTGGCCAACGCTGGCATCAGCATCGACGGTCCGTTCCTGGCCCAGGCGTTCGCGTCGCCTGTCACCTGGGGCGTGCTGCTCGGGTATGTCGTCGGCAAGCCGCTCGCCGTGATCGGCACCTCGGCCGGGCTCACCTGGATCTCACACGGCCGCATCCGTCCGGCCGTGGGCTGGGCGGGCGTGCTCGGCAGCGGCACGATCGCCGGCGTCAGCCTCACGGTGTCGCTGCTGATCGCCAGCCTGGCCCTCACCGGCGACCAACTTGCCGAGGCCAAAGTCGGGGTGCTCAGCGCCGCGATCGTATCCTCAGCGCTGACCTGGACCGCGTTCCGCGTCACCAACATGCTGCCCAAGGACAAGCGCACCCGGGCGCTCTTCGGCGACATGACGGAGCTGATCGACCTCATCCCAGAGGTCGACGAGAAGCACGACGACGTCCGCGGCCCAGCCGGTGCGTCGGTAACGCTGGTGCAGTACGGCGACTTCCAGTGCCCGTACTGCGGAAAGGCCGAGCCAGTCGTCCGGGAGTTGCTGGGCCACGCCGACCTGCGTTTCGTGTGGCGTCACCTGCCTCTGTCAGACGTGCACCCGCAAGCCCGGCTAGTGCGGTGGCCACTAACGTTCGCCGGGTTGGGCCGGGTTGGGAAAGTGTCGTAGGGGTGGTGTTGGCTGTGGTTTGTGCCTCGCCGTCGGGACCCTGCCGCACTACGGGTTGTGCATCGCACG
>NZ_JBRIQN010000138.1:0-1641 GCF_052981855.1 Micromonospora sp. LZ34 | reverse complement strand
GAGGCTGTCGCACAGCTTTCGATCTTCAGCTGTCAAGCCGTCTTCCGTCTGGCGTCGTGACGAAAGATCTTGTTCAGGTTGTGCACGGCGCCCAGTAGTTTGATCTCGGCGTCGACGTCGCTGGTGCCGCGGTGGTGTAGGCGGCGTCCGAACCGTTGGAACAGCTGGGCGAAGCCGGGTTCGACGAGGGCGCCGCGGCGGGCGTAGAGCTGCTTGCCTTCGGTGGATGCCAGTCGGGCGGCCATGTCGCGGTGGCCGGCGGGGACGTCGTGGCTGGGTGGCGTGGTGGCCCTGGTTTGGTCGTACTCCTTGGTGAGCGACACGAGCAGCGGGAGATCGGCCAGGCGGTGAAGTTCGCGGTGCTGGCGTATCCGCTGTCGGCCAGCCACGCCGCGACGTCGCTGGTCAGCCCTGCGGTCGCGCAGTTGTGCTGAGCACGTCTGATGAGCGGGATCAGGGCGGTGGTGTCGGACGGGTTGTCGTGCAGCTCGATCGCGAGGAGGACCTGGTTGCGGGAGCAGGCGATCTGCACGTTGTAGCCCTGCACGTAGCCGCCGTGCTTGCCGAGCATGAGCCGCGACGCCGGATCGGTGAGTGAGGCCCTGGCCGCCGCAGACGGGATCGGCCGGGGGTTGAGCGCACGGTGCAGCCCGGCCTGCGCCCTGGCCAGCCGGGTCTGCTGCCGGACGACCCTGGCCTTGGCCTCGATCGCAACCGGTGGGCGTCCGTTGGCGCGCCGCCGTCCTGCGGTCTGGTCCTGCAGGCTCCGGCGGGCGTAGTCGGCCAGCCGCTGCTGCTGGGCGGCGGTGACCTGGGCCAGGCGCTGGGCGGCCCTGGCCACCATCCGCTCGGCGGCCTCGACCTTGATCCGGATCTCGCCGGCTGAGGGCAGCGCGCGCTCATGGAGCTTGTCCCGGGCCATCCGGGCTCGCGCCAGGCGGTCGCCGAGCCGGGACAGCCGCCGCAGGCAGTTGCCGGCGGCGGTGTGCTGGGTGCTGTGTGCGGCGTCTGCTGGATCGTCCGTGTCACCCGTCAACTGGTCAATCTCGGCTTCGCCATCGGCGATCATGGTCTCCAGGGCGTGGAGGCTGCGGTTGGTTGAGCGGGCGGCGGCCGCCTGCATCGGCGAGCCGTCCACCGCCACCGCGGACAGGTCCACCAGCCCACGCTGGGCGCATAACGCCAGGACCTGCACGAACAGCGCCTTCAGACCCTCGCGGTGACGGCGCAGGAACCGCGCGACGGTGGCATGGTCAATGTGCTGGTTGCCGGTAATGATCCGGCAACCCACGTCGTCGAGGCAGGCCGCCTCGATCCTGCGCGACGAGCGCACGCCCTTGCAGTAGCAGTACAGCACCAAGCTCAGCAACACCTGCGGTGGATACGCCGCCGCGCCTTGGCCGTCGGCGCGGTAGCTCCGCAAAAACGCCGACAGGTCGAGCTCACCGACGACATTCAGGACCTGCCAGCACAGATGCTGCGGCGGCAGCCACCCACGCAGGTCATGGCGCGACAGCGATGGGCCATCCAGGCTGCAGGAGATGAAGTTGTATGCCACGGCACGACATGATCATCCACTGTGGTTGGAAGGCCAGCGGCAACTCTTGACAACTGAAGATCGAAAGCTGTGCGACAGCCTCC
>NZ_JBRIQN010000137.1:0-1876 GCF_052981855.1 Micromonospora sp. LZ34 | reverse complement strand
GGTACGGATCATGGCCTCGTCCACGGAAGCAGATCATGCCCGAGCTAAACGATCATCCAAATGAGACGCGCCCTAAGCCGAGTACACCCACTTGGAGACCGCCGGGTTGCCAGGTAGATCCGTAAGATCGACGCCTGCCCACCGAGCTTCGGAGATCTCCCCACGCCGACACGGTGCGGTTGCACCTGCGGCCAGGGCTGGGGCGCAAGAAGCTCACCAAGCTGACGGTCTCTGACTGCGACTTGTTGTGGAAGGCGAAGCGGGACCAGGGCTACAGCGCGAATGGTGTGCGGATCATGCGCACCGTGCTGTAGGCGTTGTCGAACTTCGCCACCCCGTCCGCGCCTGGGCGGACCAGGCCGTGGACCGTCGGCCCGTACGGCGGCGACGTCACTACCAGGGCGACCTGGCCGGCAAGGGCGGCGGGAACGAGGGACAGGATGCGGGTTGCGTCGCCGCGCATCACCGCCGCCCTGCCGGTCGCTCCTTGGCCCTGGGCGTGGGTGATGTTGGCGTCGGCGATGTCGGACCAGCGGGATTCGTACTCCACGCCGATGGCGTCGCGGCCGGCGTGGACGGCCTCGACGAGGGTGGTGCCGATGCCGCACATCGGGTCGAGGACCAGGTCCCCGGGGTTGGTGTAGGCGGCGACGGCGTGGGGGGCGATCGCCGGCAGCATCCGGGCCGGATGCTTTACCGACTCGGGCACGTACCGGCCTCGACGCTGCACCGGCCCGGTGCTCTGGGCGGTCGCCCACGCCGACAGACCCTCTGGCCCGGTCGAGGCCGAGTGGCGTCCGTCATACTCCAGGTGGCGATCCTCGTGGGCGCGGTGCATGCCGCCGGCGCCCTCCGGCCGGACCGGCTCGTCCGGTCCGTGGTTGGTGGGGTGCTCAGCCACGGCGGTCACCGCCCTCGCGGTCCCGCCGCCGCTGCGACGGAGTGGCCGGTGGGGGGCTGAAGACCAGCAGGTCGGCGTGGACGCGGTGATGCGTGAGCGTCCACTGCTGCCCGGCCGCTCTTGGCGAGGGCGAGGAGTTCTTCGTCGGTGACGTGGTAGACGAAGGTGTCGGCGTCGCTGTCGGCGGTGACCGCGACGATGTGCTGTAGGTAGCCCAGCCCGACGTTCGCCGCCGCGGCGGCGAGAGGGCTGAAGTCCTCCGGCGTCGCGGTGGTGCCGGCGGGGACCGCGACGATGAGCACGAGGCAACCGCCGGGGCGCAGCAGCCGGGCGCAGGCGGCCAGCAGGCACGCCAGGCGTACACGGTTCGTGGCGTCGTTGGCGTCGAGGGGCCAGGAGGCGACCAGTAGGCCGGCCGCCTGCGGCGAGCCAGCGGGGTCGGCCGGGTCGGTGAGGTCGTCACCGAACCAGGCGCTCACCTCCGGCACGTCATCGTACTGCTGCTGCTCGTCGGACGGGTTGGGCTCGGCAGGTTCGCTGGCCGGGCCGATGAGGAGGTTGGGTCCGTCGGTGAACCAGCCGGGGTGGTGCCGGCGCCGCCCGGCGAGGCAGGCGGTGGACAGGACGTGGTCGTCGGTGCAGTCGACGACAGTGTCGCCGGGCCGGCTGTAGGCGGACACGAGGCGGTAGGCCAAGCGGGCGCCGACGGTGCGGCCTGCGTCGGCGGAGGTTCGGGCGGTGCGCCACACGGTGATCGGCACCGGCGGGTCGCCGGCCACAAGATCGGTCAGGGTCGGGTCGGCGCCGGAGCGGTCCGGGTCGACGGGGCGGGCGGGGGCCTGGTGCTGCGGCGTGTGCTCGCTCAGGTGGTGCCGGCTCCGCGCCGCGCGGGCAGTGCGCTGACACCCTGACCCGAAAATCGGTGAAGGAGTGGGCAGGTGGCAGCACCCGGCGGAGCGTCAGCGGAGCCGGGTG
>NZ_JBRIQN010000136.1:0-2100 GCF_052981855.1 Micromonospora sp. LZ34 | reverse complement strand
AGTTTGCCGACGAGTTCGGCGGTGAGGTGTTGGGCCTCGGCGGCGCTGCCGCCGTTGCCGGCCACCAGCAGGCGGCCCCCGTCGACCAGCCGGCGGGCCAGGGTCTCGCCCCACCGGGCCAGCAACTGTTCGCACTGCCGGTACGGCAGCAGCGCCGCGGCCAGGTTCGCCAGGTGGGCGTCGAGCAGGGTGCCCGCCGCCATCAGGCCACCACCCGGGTCGGCCGGCGCACCGCGGCCACCTCGGTGTAGACCTCCACCAGCCGTTCCGCCGTCGCCGCCCAGGAGTAGCGCCGCCGGGCCCGTTCGAGCGCCGCCGTGGCGTACGCGAACCGGCGGATCCGGTCGTCGAGCAGGCGTTGCAGCGCGATGCCGAGCGCCCGCGGATCCCGGGCCGGCACCAGGTCCCCGGTGACCCCGTCGACCACGGTGTCCTTGATCCCGCCCACGGCGGTGCCCACCACCGGCACGCCGCAGGCCATCGCCTCCAGCGGGGTGAGCCCGAACGGCTCGTACCAGGGGGCGGCCACCAGGATGTCGGCGGAGCGGTACCAGCGCCCCATCTCCTCCCGGGGCACCGCGCCGACCAGGCGGACCCGGTCGGCCACCCCGCAGGTGCCGGCCAGGGCGCGCAGCCGCCGGGCGTACGGGTCGGTCTCCAGCAGGCCGGCCGGCGGGCCGCCCACCACCACGCACTCGGCCTCCGGGACCAGCGCCATCGCCCGGATCACGGTCTGGAAGCCCTTGCGCTCCACCAGCCGGCCGACGGTGAGGATCCGGGGCCGGCCGGCTTCGCGGTCGGCGGCCGGGCCGAGCGGGGCGAAGGTGGCCAGGTTGACCCCGGACGGGACGACGGTCATCCGTGACCGCGGCACCCCCATCCGGACCAGCTCGCCGACCTCGTCCTGGCACTGCGCGATCACCCGGTCGACGGAGCGGCCCAGCTCCCGCTCGTAGGCCACCCGGCGGGCCGGGCTGGTGTCCTGGACGCCCTGGTAGCGCCGCTTGACCGTGCCGAGCGCGTGGTACGTCTGGACCACCGGCACGCCGGTCTGGTGGCTGGCGGCCAGCGCGGCGAGGCCGCTCATCCAGAAGTGCGCGTGGACCACCTCGGGCACCCAGTCGTCGCTCCGCCACCGGTCGACCAGCCACCGGCTGAACTCCTTCATGTGCGGCAGCAGCGCGTCCTTGGCCACCGGCTCGGCCGGCCCGGCCGGCACGTGCACCACGTCGTAGCCGTCCGGGCTGCGTACCGTCACGGGCAGGTCCACCGCGTCGCGGCGGGTGTAGACCCGCACGTTATGCCCGGCGGCGGCGAGCGCCGCGGAGAGCTCGGCGACGTGGGTGTTCTGGCCACCGGCGTCCTCGCCGCCCAGGATGGCGAGTGGGCTGGCGTGCTCCGAGATCATCGCGATGCGCATACTTCCTCCTCCAGCAGCCGGTCCCAGTCGGCGAGGAAACGGTCGAGCCCGTAGCGGTCCCGCGCGGCCACGCGGGCCTCGGCGCCCGCCCGGCGCGCCTCCGCCGGCTCCGCCATCAACCGGCGGGCGGCGTCCAGCAGGACGTCGACCCGGGTGGACAGCGCGCCGGCTCCCGGTGGCACCGCCGTCACCGCCTCGGTGGTGGCCAGCGCGACGACCGGCATGCCGATCGCCATCGCCTCGATCAGGCTCAGCCCGAGCGAGGTCCACCGGCACAGGTGCAGGTACGCCCGCCGCCGGGCCAGCTCGGTGTGCATCCGGGCCTGCGGCACGTCGTCGTGCGCGGTGACCCGGTCGGCGGGCAGGCCCAACCGGTCGGCCAGCCCGGCCACCCCCATGCCGAACACGTCCAGCGGCGCGATCTCGGCGAACCGGGGCAGCAGGTCCGTCCCGGTGACCCGCCACCGGCGTACCGGCTCGTTGATCACCACCGCCAGCCGGTCCAGCTCGCCGGAGTACTCCACCGTCGGCGCCACGATGCCGTGGTCCACCACGGTGGTGCGGGTGGCGCCGGTGTCCCAGAACAGCTCGTTGAACCCGGTCACGTGGGCGATGAGGAGGTCGTCGCGGTCGGCCATGGGGTGTCGGCTGTTGGGTACCTGGCCGTCCTTGGGGGTGTT
>NZ_JBRIQN010000135.1:0-2115 GCF_052981855.1 Micromonospora sp. LZ34 | reverse complement strand
AGTTTGCCGACGAGTTCGGCGGTGAGGTGTTGGGCCTCGGCGGCGCTGCCGCCGTTGCCGGCCACCAGCAGGCGGCCGCCCCGGGCGAGCGTCCAGGCCACCTCGGTGCCCCAGCCGGCGAGCCGCTCGGCCACCTGCCGGTAGGGCAGCAGCGCGGCCGCCAGGTGGGCCAGGTGGGTGTCCAGGGTGGAGAGCGTCTGCGTCATCACGCCACCGCCGGGGTGGGACGGGCGACCGAGTTCACCGTGGCGTAGACCGCGCTCAACTGCTCGGCGCAGCGCTTCCAGGAGTACCGGCTGCGGATCCGGTCCAGCGCCGCCGTGGCGTACGCGAACCGCCGGACCTGGTCGGCGAGGAGCCGGCGGATCGTGGCGCCCAGCGCCCGCGGGTCCCGGGGCGGGACCAGGTCCCCGGTGAGCCCGTCGACCACGGTGTCGGCGATCCCGCCGACCCGGGTGCCGATCACCGGCACGCCGCAGGCCATCGCCTCCAGCGGGGTGAGCCCGAACGGCTCGTACCAGGGGGCGGCCACCAGGATGTCGGCGGAGCGGTACCAGCGCCCCATCTCCTCCCGGGGCACCGCGCCGACCAGGCGGACCCGGTCGGCCACCCCGCAGGTGCCGGCCAGCGCGCCCAGCCGGCGGGCGAACGCGTCGGCGGGCAGCAGGTCGGCGGGCGGTCCGCCGACCACCACGCACTCCGCGTCCGGCACGGCGGGCAGGGCCCGGACCACGTCCTGGAAGCCCTTGCGCTCCACCATCCGCCCGACGGTGAGGATCCGCGGCCGGGCCGGGTCACGCGGGGCGACCGGTCCGTCCGGGCGGAACACCTCCTGGTTGACCCCGGACGGGACCAGGGCCATCCGGGACCGGGGCACCCCCAGCCGGACCAGCTCGCCGACCTCGTCCTGGCACTGCACGATCACCCGGTCGGCGGCCCGGCCGAGCGCGCGTTCGAAGCCGATCCGCCCCGGTGGGCTGGTGTCCCGCGCGCCCTGGTGCCGCCGTTTCACCGTGCCCAGCGCGTGGTACGTCAGCACCACCGGCACCCCGGTCCGCCGGCCCGCGTGCAGGGTGGCCAGTCCGCTCATCCAGAAGTGCGCGTGCGCGACGTCGGGGGCCCAGTCCCCGTTCCGCCACTGGCCGGCCAGCCAGCGCCCGAACTCGCCCATGTGCGGCAGCAGCTCGTCCTTCGGCACCCGCAGCGCGGGCCCGGCCGGCACGTGGCAGACCCGGTAACCGTCGACGGTGGCGACGGTGTCGGGCAGGGCGGCGGAGTCCCGGCGGGTGTACACGCGGACGTCGTGGCCCTCGCCGACCAGCGCGGCGGCGAGCTCCGCGACGTGCGTGTTCTGGCCACCGGCGTCCTCCTCCCCGAGGACGGCGAGTGGGCTGGCGTGCTCAGAGATCATCGCGATCCGCATGTTTCCTCCTCGATCAGCCGGTCCCAGTCAGCCAGGAACCGGTCCAGCCCGAAGCGTTCCTTCGCCACCTCGCGCCCCCGCGCGCCCAGCCGGGCGGCCGCGTCGCGGTCCGTCATCAACCACCGGGCCGCCTCGACGAGGGTCTCCACCCGGGTGGAGAGCACGCCCGCGTCGGCCGGTACGGCGTCCACCGCCTCGGTGGTGGCCAGCGCGATGACCGGCATGCCGATCGCCATCGCCTCGATCAGGCTCAGCCCGAGCGAGGTCCACCGGCACAGGTGCAGGTACGCCCGCCGCCGGGCGACCTCGGCGTGCATCCGGTCCTGCGGCAGGTCGTCGTACCCGGTGACCGGCAGGCCGTCCGCCGCGCCGGCCCGGGCCAGCGCGGCGGGCAGGCCGGCGACGCCCATGCCGAAGACGTCCAGCGGCGCCACCCGGGCGAACCGGGGCATGAGGTCGGTGCCGGTGACCCGCCAGCGACGCACCGGCTCGTTCGTCACCACCGCCAGCCGGTCCAGCTCGCCGCTCCACTCGTGCCGCGGCGGCACGATGCCGTGCTCCACCACCGTGGTGCGGGTGCCGCCGGTGTCCCAGAAGAGGTCGTTGAAGTGCGTGACGTGGGCGATGAGGAGGTCGTCGCGGTCGGCCATGGGGTGTCGGCTGTTGGGTACCTGGCCGTCCTTGGGGGTGTT
>NZ_JBRIQN010000134.1:0-2192 GCF_052981855.1 Micromonospora sp. LZ34 | reverse complement strand
ATGATCACCGATGAGCTGCGAGCCCTTCACGCTCGGGTCGGCTCCAACCACGTAACCCCGCTCAACTTCGAAGAGCCTGCATCATCAGCGCCAACGATACGAACGGCGTCTTCCGATTCCACCGAATCCGACGCGGCGAGTAGTGGGGCGTCCACGACCTGGACCAGTACCGGTCGGAAATGGTCGTGACTGTTGACGATCAACCCTGACTACCAGTTCCCGCGTCAGCCGTCACGCGAGGCGACCAGTCCGGGGAAGGTGCCGGCCCGCGACGGGCCAGTAGTGTGTCGGGCGTGGATGACCCATCGGCCACGGCTGAGCTCCTGCGGCGTGTTGTCCGTTGGAACTTGGAGGCTGTCACCGAGGCCCGCTATCGGCACAAGGGCGTTAGGGACGGCGACGCCGAGAGTTTGCTCCATTTCTGGCTGCACTTCGAAGGCAACCCGCCGCTGATGGTGCACGGGTTGGGTGAGCGCCTGTCCTTGAGTTTCAGCGAGCCGTACGAGTCGTACGACATGGAGGATCAGGGGGAGACGCGAGTCGGGCCCGCGGCAGCGCCGGACGTGCTGGCCACTCTGCCGGGACAACGGCTGCTTGACGCTGCGCTGATCCACGGGTACCCGCCGATGCCTTCGGTGGGCGGGGTCCTGATGAGATTTGAGCGCCTTGACTTGATCGTCGCCTCGCTCGGAGATGAGTGGGTTCTGACACAGGCGCCATCCCGCCGACGTTGACTTCCTACTTGACCTTGGGGGACTGGGTCAGCCAAGCCAACTGATACGGCGCCGCGACAGCAACGGGTGACAGCAACGAAGTTGGCGGGTCCCCGCAGCACCGGACATGTGAAGGGCTATGGTCAGAAGTTGCCGATTGCTGCACCAGACCGGACATCCTCGCCGAGGCTACGAATCAGATGTCGATCACGTCGTCCGTGGTGCCGGTCCTTGAATAGTCCTTGTTCCCTACCGCCACCGCCTCGTCCAGCCGGTTGGCTACGGCGTCCAGGTCGTCACCGAACAGGCCTGCGTACACGTCCAGGGTAATCGACTCCGAGGCGTGCCCGAGCATCCGCTGCACCGCCTTGACGTTGGCCCCCGCCGCGACAGCGAGACCCGCGGCCGTGTGCCGGAGGTCGTGGGGAGTGCGCCCGGCCAGCCCGACCGATGTCGCCGCCGGCCCGAAGACCCGTCCGGAAGTTGGTGTTGCGCAGCGGCCCGCGCGCTGGACGGTCGGAGACTGCCCGACGAGGAGATCCGCTTCCGCTGGTCCACCCTCATGACGGACCCTGCCTAGTCGCCGGCCACCTCGTGTCGGCCCCGACGCCGGTGTGGTCACCCTCGCTCTGATCGGTTGGCCAAACGGCTCGCGGTGGCGGAGGTGGTCTCGCTCCGCGCCGGGCCGGTCATGCGGTGACGGTGCATCATGGTGCCGTGGATGGAGGAGTGCGGCTGCGCCGGGACACGGCGAAAGTGCGCAGAAATTACCTGTTCGTGGCCTTCATCGGGGCCGGCGGCTGGGGCGCGGCCCGGTACTCCGAGGCGGACCCGAACTCTGTCTTCACCAGCACCGGGCCCGTCAAGTACCTCAGCGCGGCTCTCTTCCTCCTCGCCGCCTGCGCCCTAGTCTCTCTCCTCTGGCCCTTCGTCATCCACGCCTACGACGACGGGGTGACCCTTCGGTCGCGTGGCGTCACGACGCGGCTGCCGTGGAGTTCGATCGAGATGCTGACCGTCGCGAAGAGAGGCGTCGACTGGACGGACCCGATGTTGCAGATCCGAGTGGCTCCGGGAGTGCGGATCAAGGGGCGCGTCGGCAGGGACCACGACGGGCGGCGGGTGTACAACCTGCTGCCGGTCGAGGACTTCACCCTTCCGCCCGAGCAGGTGGTCGCCATCCTGCGGGAGCGCAGCGGCGGCAAGGTCGACGCCCAGGACTACCTCAACTATCGGGCGGGCAAGAGAGCCGTCGCGCGGTGGTTGATCGAGGAGTACGGCGATGACAGCAACGGATGACAGCAACGGTGCTGGACGGGCTGACGCAGCAGCGGACTAGTAGAGCGCTGGGACCAGCAGCTGCGGTCCCTGCCGCACGGAGTTGGACGATACGGCCGAGGCTAGTTGAGTCGGCCTGGAGTGCGGTGTCAGCGTTGCCGCTGGTCCGTTTCTCCAGGCCGCTCGCCGAACCCGCCGTGC
>NZ_JBRIQN010000133.1:0-2292 GCF_052981855.1 Micromonospora sp. LZ34 | reverse complement strand
GGGATGAGCAGGGTGACGCCGATGGTGCCGGCGAGTTCGGCGGCGAGGGCGCGGGTGAAGCCGACCACGCCGAACTTCGCGGCGCAGTACGCGGTCGCGTCACTGACCGCCTTCACGCCCAGCGTGGAGGCCACGGTGACCACCGTGCCGTGCGACCGCTCCAGCCAGGGCAGCGCCGCGCGGATCACCGCGGCGGTGGCCAGCAGGTCGATCGTGACGATCCGGTCCCAGGTCTCGCCGGGGACGTCGGCCAGCTTGCCCGGGACGTCCATCCCGGCTGCGGTGACCACCCCGTCGAGCCCGCCGGCCTGTTCGGCGAGGCGCCGGGTGGCCGCCTCGGCGGCGCGGGTGTCGGCCAGGTCGCACCGCACCCACGGCACCCCGTCCGCCGGGGGCTGCCGGTCCAGCACGTACGGCCGGCCGCCGGCCTTGGTCACGGCCGCCACCACCGCCGCGCCGAGCCCGCTCGACCCGCCGGTGACCAGGATCGCCGCTCCGTTCATGTCCCTGCTCATGCCGCTCCCTTGATGAGGTTCCGGCCGCGCAGGCGCGCGGCGCTGATCGTCGCCGTGGTGGACCGCCCGGTCAGGTAGGGCACCGTGACGACCCGGCCGCCCCAGCCCCGGACCAGCTCGGCCTCGGGCAGTTCGGGTGCGCCGTCGCCGGCGTAGTCGCCGCCCTTGACCCAGACGTCCGGGCGGAGCCGGGACAGCACCGCGTGCGGGGTGGGTTCGTCGAAGACCACCACCGCGTCGACGCAGTCCAGGGCGGCCAGCACCCGGGCCCGGTCGGCCTCGGGGTTGACCGGCCGGTCAGGCCCCTTCAGCCGGGTGACGCCGGCGTCGGAGTTGAGGCAGACCACCAGCGCGTCGCCGAGCCGGCGGGCCGCCTGGAGGGTGGCCACGTGCCCGGCGTGCAGGATGTCGAAGCAGCCGCCGGTGGCCACCAGGGTGCCTCCGTCGGCGCGTACCCGCGCCGCCAACTTCTCCGCCGGTCCCGCGGCGGGGGGCCGCGCCTTCGGGGCGTCCCGGTGCAGGCCGGCCGCGCCCCCGGCCGCCACGTACGCCGATGCGGCGGCGACCGCCTCGGTCACGGCCTCGGAGACCACCGCCCCGCCGGCGAGCGCGCCGGCCGCGGCGGCGGCGAACCGGTCCCCGGCGCCGCAGGTGTCCTCGGCGTCGTCCACTCCGGACGGCGCCGGCACCACGAGCGGAGCGCTGCCGGAGTGGCAGAGCACCGCCCCGTGCGGCCCCATGGTCACCGCGACCGCGCCGACCCGCCACCGCCGGCGCAACTCGTGGCCGGCGCGGGTGGCGGTGGAGAGCGGGTCACCGGCGCCGGCGTCCCCGGTGAGCTGGCGCAGCTCGGCCAGGTTCGGGGTGGCCAGCCGGGTGCCGGCGACCGCCGCCGACCCGCGCGGGTGCGGGTCCCAGACCACCGGTGCGGGCGCCTCGGCCAGCGCGGCGCGCAGGGTCGGTTGCCGCAGCAGCCCGCGTCCGTAGTCGCTGGCGAGGATGGCGCCGGCGGCGGCGATCACCGCGCAGGCCGCCTCCGGTGGTTCGGCGCAGGGCTGGGGCGCGCCGCCCCGGTCCAGGCGCAGCAGCGTCTGGCCGCCGGCCCGCAGCCGGATCTTCTCCGGGGTCGCCCCGGGCATCCGGAGCGGATAGAGCCGGACCCCGGCGGCGGTGAGCAGTTCGGCGAGACGGGCGCCGGCCGGGTCGTCGGCCAGCGCGGTGACCAGCGCCACCTCGGTGCCCTGGGCGGCGGCGAGGAGCGCCGCGAGGCCGGCGCCGCCGGGCCGGTCGGTGGCGGACCGCTCGTCCAGCACCGGCACCGGCGCGTCCGGGCAGACCCGGGTGACGGTGCCGGCCACGTCCCGGTCGAGCAGGGCGTCGCCGACCACCACCAGGGGGCCGCTCACGACGCCGCTCCGTCCCGCCGGGCGCTGCCGTGCCCGTTCGGCCCGTGCCCGTTCGGGCCGTGGCCGTTGGGGCCCTGCCCGTTGGGGCCGTGGCCGCCGGTGGCGGCGAGCGCCCGGCCGTCCCGGCCGAATCGGTCGGCGAGCCCCACCGTCCGCGCGGCCGGCGCGGGCACCCGCGGCAGGTCCCGCACCAGGGGCAGCGCCTGGTCGACGTATTCGCAGAGCAGGTGGCTGGAGACGAGGTGGAGTTCCTGGACCACCTGGCTGTCGGGTGAGGGGACGGCGAGCACCTTGTCGCAGGCGTCGGCGAGGGGGTTGGGGGTGGGGCCGGTGAAGGCCCAGGTGCGGAGGCCGGTGTGGTGGGCGGCGTG
>NZ_JBRIQN010000132.1:0-2315 GCF_052981855.1 Micromonospora sp. LZ34 | reverse complement strand
GCCGTTTGATCCGCGGCGGACCTTCGCCGCCGCCGAGGGGATCACCGACGACCAGGCGGCTCTGGTGGAGCGGCATCGTGCGCCACGAGGCGCTATCGATCGAGTGGAGGTGGGAGACCTTCACCCGTTCGCTGTCGTAGCAGCGGGCGTGAAGCTGGAGGCAGCCTGATCGCGGGAACGCGCGGGAGGGTGGGAAGCAGCCTCGACAACGCCGGGATGGGTTGGCACTGCCAGACGGCCCAGGTTTGGCAAGCGAGACGGAAAGGTGTACGTGAGGAACCGACGTGTAACGCCTCTTAATTCCACCACCGGCTCAAATCTGGCGGATGGGCTGGGATCGCGGACGAATCACCTGGGCTGGATGCCGTTCGGGTGGGCTCCACGGCGGTGACAGTCCCGTCGCCGTGGTGGTTGCGGGGAAGGTCTACGGCGTACCCGCAGCAGGCCGCAGGGGCAAAGTCGGGCACCTCCTCCGTCGATCGATCGGTGGTGAACGTGGGAACCGTCCGGTGCGGACCCGCCGCCACAGCAGCCAGCGTGGCGGAGATGGGAGGGCGCGTTGTCCTGCCGGGGCGCCGGAACGGGGCGGAGCCCGCGTAGTAGTCCGAGGACGGGAAAGCCGTCCACTTGGCGAAGGCGGGCAGCAGTCTCGCAGGGAGGGATTGTCATGCCAGGAGGCCGCTGGTGAATACCGGCGCACCGTGGCCAAGTCTCGATGAGGCGTGGCGGCGGGTACTGGAGATTCAAACCAAGCTGCATCGATGGGCAGGCGAGGACGGTTCTCGTCGGTTTGATGATCTGTTCAACCTTGTCACCGATCCCGCGTTCCTGGTGGTGGCGTGGGATCGGGTGCAGAGCAACACCGGCTCGCGCAGCGCTGGTGTGGACGGCTTGACCGCCCATCACCTGCAGGTGCTGGTCGGTGCGGAGCCCTTCCTGGGCATGATCCGGGAGGCGGTGCGGTCGGGGCAGTTCCGGCCGCTGCCGGTGCGGGAGCGGCTGATCCCGAAGCCGGGCAGTCTCAAGAAGCGCCGGTTGGGAATCCCGACCGTCGCGGACCGGGTCGTGCAGGCGTCGCTGAAGCTGGTGTTGGAGCCGATCTTCGAGGCGGACTTCCATCCGTGCTCGTTCGGTTTCCGGCCCCGCAGACGCGCTCAGGACGCGATCGCCGACATCCATCTTCTGACATCCAAGTCATATGAGTGGATTTTGGAGGCGGACATCGAGGCGTGCTTCGACTCGATCGACCATGCCGCGCTGATGGCGCGGGTGCGCCGAAGGGTCGGAGACAAGCGTGTCCTGAGCCTGGTGAAAGCGTTCCTCAAGGCCGGGGTCCTCACGGAGACCGGCTCCCGGGAGGAGACGCACACCGGAACGCCGCAAGGAGGCATCCTGTCTCCGCTGTTGGCCAACATCGCCCTGTCCGTGCTGGACGACTTCGCCCAGCACGCATGGCAGACGGCGATGTCAACGAAGGGTCTGCGCGCGAAACGCCGCCGGCACGGCCAGCCGAACTGGCGGCTCGTCCGCTACGCAGACGACTTCGTCATCCTCGTGCACGGCGACCGGCGTGACGCCGAACAGCTGCGCGACGAGGTGGCCGTGGTGCTCGCCGGGATGGGCCTGCGCCTGTCGCCGCCGAAGACCATGGTGGTCCACATCGACGAGGGCTTCGACTTCCTCGGGTTCCGCATCCAGCGGCACCGGAAGCGGGGCACGGGTAGGCGCTGCGTATACACGTATCCGTCCAAGAGAGCGGTCACCGCGATCAAGGACAAGGTCCGGGCGCTCACCCACAGTTCAGCACAAGCCGACCTGACCGCCCTGCTGGAACGCGTCAACGGCGTCCTACGAGGGTGGAGCAACTACTTCAAGCACGGTGTGTCGAAACGGACCTTCAGCTATCTCGGCGCCTTCACCTGGCGCCGGACAGCGTTCTGGATCCGCAAGCGGCACAAGGGCCTGACGTGGAAGCAACTCCGACGGCGCTTCATGGCCGGCGGATGGACGATCACCGACGGGCAGCTCACCCTGTTCAACCCGGCCTCGGTCACCGTTTCCCGGTATCGACGCCGCAGCGTGATCCCTAACCCCTGGACGCCTTCGACGCGTCGCCTGACCCAGCCGGCGTGAGTCTGTGGAGAGCCGGATGCAGCGAGAGTTGCACGTCCGGTTCGGAGGGCGGGCCGAAGAAACGGACCGGACGAAAGGCCGGCACCGCGCTTCGGCCCGACCCAACTGGAGGCCGAAGACCTGTTCGAGCACGAGGAGGCCGCGGAGCTGGCCGACAAGGTGGCGGTCCGCTGGGACGCCGA
>NZ_JBRIQN010000131.1:0-2324 GCF_052981855.1 Micromonospora sp. LZ34 | reverse complement strand
ACCAGGATCTCCGATCCCGCCCTCGGTCAGCACCCCGCACTCACACGCGGTGTCTCACCCCATCCTGACCAAGAGGGGGCGGGGCGACCAGCACAGGTAGAAGTGCCAGCTCGTCGGTGGTGCGGTTGCGGCGGATGAGCAGCCACCGGTGCTCATCCCGGCTGGGTGGTGGTGGTGATCCAGGCCCACAGGTAGTCGCGGGGGCCTTTCGCTCCCGGCCCGCAGCTGTGGATTTGCCACTCAGCGGTGGGGATTCGGTCGGCGAGTTCGTCGACGCGTATGAGGGTGCGGCCGTCGTTGACGTGCACGCGTCGGTCGCAGCCGATGGCCAGGACGTAGCCGATCCCGCGGTACTCGAGGTCATCGCGTAGGCCGGGGTCGGCGCCGTAGACCTCGTCGCCGGTCACCCACCCGGCGGGCACGCCGGCGTCCACTGCGGCGGCGATCATCTGCCGGGCCAGTGCAGGCTTCGTGGCGAACCCGACGTCGTCTGGCACGCCGGCGGCGGTGAGTCGGTCGGGCCGGTCGCACCAGGTCGTCTCGGGTAGGTAGAGCCGGCGGTCGATCAGCGCCCGACCCGCGGGTGACACGTAGGCCAAGAACACCCCGACCTGGCTGTTCTCGACACGGCCGGCGGTGCCGGTGTACTGCCGCTGCACCCCGACCGAGCACACCCCTTTCTTGAGGAAGCCGGTCTCGTCGGTGACCAGCACACCATCGGGGTGACCGAGCTGCTCGACCAGCCAGGCCTGGATGTCGTCGCGGACGGCGTCGGCGTCCCACACCGCCGTGCGCAGCAGCCGCTGCATCGCCTGCGGATCGCAGTGACCCGCCCGTTCCCCGAGGGACCAGCAGGTCTTGCGTTCCACACCCGACAGCAGCCCTTCCACGAACTGCCCGGCAGTCCGGCGTGGCTCCGCCCGCACGAACCGGTCAGCGACACGCGTCACCGCCTCGTCCAGGATGACCCGCCACCGGTCAAGGTCTAGGCTGTGGCCCACGGCCACCGCACGATCTTCGGTTGTCCTCACAAACCATCGATGATCAACGCGGTGGCCGTCCTCATGCCCGCGCCACGCCCAAGGCCGAAGCCAAGTGACGTTGGAGTATTAAGCGCAAACCCGACCTGTCGCACACCCCGGCGGGCGGTCGCGGCGGCGAAGGCGGCGTGGCGGTCCGGGGGGCGCACCTACCGGCCGTGGGTGCCCGAGCCCGGCTGTGGCTGCAGTTCGACTGGGGCGACGGCCCGCGCATCGGCAGCCGAAAGACGAGCCTGTTCTGCGCGTGGCTAAGCTGATCACGGTTCCCGGGGGGTGATCCCGACCTGGGACAAGACGTTGGGCACGTTGATCGCGTGCCTGGACTTCGTCCTGACCGTTGACACCTGCCCGTTCAAGTTCGAAGAGCGGCGATCTCGGGCTCGTGGTGTGCCTGCATTGCCTCTCCAGAGGCAGCCCTTCTGTACAGATTGACAATTATGGTTGCACGACGAGCAGCTCACCGGACGCGCCGCTCCCCCTCGGCGCGCAACGCGCGGTAGAGCTCGTCCACCACGGCCGGGTGGCGGGCATCAGGCCGGCGATCGCCCGCAGCAGCGTGGAGTTGCCGGAGCCGTTGCTGCCGATCGGCCCGATCGCCTCGCCCCGGTACGCGGTGAAGCTGACCCTAGACCGCGCGCACCTCGTCGCAGCGTCGACCGCTGCGGCTCTCGCGAGATCAGCCGCTTGCGGGCGGCGACCGGGGAAGCCGCCGCACCCGCTCCCGCTCCGTAGACCCATCGACACCGAATGGGAGGCGCTGCGCGCCTTCAGCGGCGTCGCCGAGGGCGACATGGTCCGCTACGCGATCCCGAAGCGCGAGGATTTGGTGGTGTCGTGGTCGAGGGGTCGCCGGTCGCATGGGGTGCTGGATCGCAACCGGGTCGATGACTGCGGTGATGCCTCACACGGCCTGTGCACCGACGACAGGCGTAGCAGCGTCCTAGAGTCGGACTGTGCGGATTCGGATCGAGGGCAGCGACCTGCCCGGGCACCTCAGCTGGGTGCGGTCACAGACGACGGGTTCGAGATGTTTCGCCGAGCGAAGCTGTTGTTCGACGACGTCCCGGGCGAGCTGCTGCGCACCGCGCACGATGGCGCGGGGGCGCTGGTCGGTCGGCTCGGGTTGACCGACGCCAAGGGCGGGCCGCTGTGCGCCCGAGTCCGCCCACCCAGCATCACCTGGACCGTGGATTGACCAGGCCTTACCCCAGGGCCCCGGCAAAGTCGTGAGGGGTGTCCGGCTTGAGGTGGTTGGTGTAGACGCGCCCTGGGTGTGGGTAGCGG
>NZ_JBRIQN010000130.1:0-2412 GCF_052981855.1 Micromonospora sp. LZ34 | reverse complement strand
GGGATGAGCAGGGTGACGCCGATGGTGCCGGCGAGTTCGGCGGCGAGGGCGCGGGTGAAGCCGACCACGCCGAACTTGGCGGCGCAGTACGCGGTCGCGTCACTGACCGCCTTCACGCCGAGCGTCGAGGCGACCGTGACGATGCTGCCCCGGGAGCTCTCCAGGAACGGCAGCGCGGCCCGGATCACCGCCGCGGTGGCGAGCAGGTCCACCGCCACGATCCGGTCCCAGGTCTCCCCCGGCAGGTCGGCCAGCTTGCCCGGCACGTCCATCCCGGCCGCCGTCACCACGGCGTCGAGGCCGCCGGAGCGCTCGGCCAACTGCCGGGTGGCCGCCTCCGCGGCCCGGGTGTCGGCCAGGTCGCACTCCACCCACGGCACCCCGTCTCCCGGCGGCTGGCGGTCCAGCACCAGCGGCCGCCCGCCGGCCCGGGCGACGGCGGTGACCACGGCCGCGCCGAGCCCGCTCGACCCGCCGGTGATCAGGACGCTCTGCCCCGCACCGGGCGACCCGCCGCTCACCGGGTCCCCTCGGACGAGGTGGGCCGGTGCGCGGACGCCCCGGGCGGCGGCACGGTGTCGTTGAGCCGCCGGCCCCGGCCCGCGCCCGGGGGCGTGCCGGCCGACGCCGGGACGGACGCCGACCCGTCCGGGCCGGCGGGGCGTCCGGCCGCGGCGCAGCAGGCGTCGCCGGAACGGCCGCCGGCCGACCGGGCGGCGGCGATCATGCCCGTGGTGGAACGCCCGTCCAGGTACGGCACCACCACGGTGTGCCCACCCCAGCGGCGCAGGATCTCCGCCTCCGGCAGCGCCGAGCTGTCCCCGGCCCCGGTGGCGTAGTCCCCGCCCTTGACCCAGATGTCCGGCCGAAGCCAGGACAGCGCCGCGTGCGGGGTCGGCTCGTCGAAGATCATCACCGCGTCGACGCAGCTCAGCGCCGCCAGCAGCCGGGCCCGGTCGCCCTGCGGGATCACCGGGCGGTCGGGGCCCTTCAACCCGGTGACGCTGGCATCGGAGTTGACGCAGACGACCAGGCAGTCGCCGAGCTGCCGGGCGGCCTGCAACGTCGCCACGTGACCGGCGTGCAGCAGGTCGAAGCAGCCGCCGGTGGCGACCACCGTGCCGCCGGCCGCGCGGACCCTGGCCACCACGGTCGCGGCCGACGCCACCCCGACCCCGTCCCCCGCACTGAACACCGGAGCCGGCGCCGGACTGGCCGGCGGCGGCAGCGCCGTCGCCACTCCCCCGCCGGCCACGTACGCCGACGCCTCGGTGACCGCCTCCTGCACGGCCTCGGAGACCAGCGCCCCCCGGGCCAACGCCACGCTCGCGGTGGCCGCGAAGCGGTCCCCGGCGCCGCAGGTGTCCCCGTCGGCTGCGGCCGGCGACGGCACCACCAGCGGCGTCGAACCGGCGTGGCAGAGCAGCGCGCCGTCCCCGCCCAGGGTCACCACCACCGCGCCGGCCCGCCAGCGCCGCCGCAGCCCCTGCGCACCCCGGGACGCGGTGGCCAGCCGGGACGTCCCCGGCGGGATCGGCACCAGTTCCCGCACCTCGGCCTCGTTCGGGGTGGCGAGGTGCACTCCGGGCACCGCGGCCGGGCCGCGCGGGTGCGGGTCCCAGACCACCGGCGCGCGGGTCCCGGCCAGCGCCGCGCGCAGCGCCGGCTGGCGGGCCACCCCCCGGCCGTAGTCGCTCACCAGCACGGCGGCGGCGTTGGCGATCACCCGCAGCACCGCGTCGGACGGCTCGCCCGGCTCGCCGGGCGTGCCGCCCCGGTCGTGGCGCAGCAGCACCCGGCCGCGGGCCCGCAGCCGGATCTTCTCCGGCGTGGCGCCGGCCAGCCCGAGCGGGTACACCTGCACTCCCGCGGCGGCGAGCAGCGAACTCAACCGGGCCCCTCCGGCGTCGTCGGCCAGCGCGGTGACCAGCACCACCTCCGCGCCCTGCGCCGCCGCGAAGACGGCGGCCAGGCCGGCGCCGCCGGGCCGGTCGAGGTACGAGGTCTCGTCCAGCACCGGCACCGGCGAGTCCGGACAGAGCCGGTTCACCACCCCCTCGACGTCCCGGTCGAGTAGGGTGTCACCGACCACCACCACGGGTCCCGTCACGCTTGCCCTCCTCACGCCTCGACCTGTCGACCGTCGAGCACCACCTCGACCCCGGTCCGCACCGGCCCGGAGCGGGTGTTCCCGGTCGGCGCCCGGCGCGACGCCGCCGGCGCGCGGAGCACCGCCGGCAGGGCCTGCTCGACGTACTCGCAGAGCAGGTGGCTGGAGACGAGGTGGAGTTCCTGGACCACCTGGCTGTCCGGCGACGACACGGCGAGCACCTCTTCGCAGGCGTCGGCGAGGGGGTTGGGGGTGGGGCCGGTGAAGGCCCAGGTGCGGAGGCCGGTGTGGTGGGCGGCGTG
>NZ_JBRIQN010000129.1:0-2629 GCF_052981855.1 Micromonospora sp. LZ34 | reverse complement strand
TGATCGACGTCGGCGAGCAACCACACCCCGATTTTCAGCCCGGCAGGACGCGCCGCAAGGGGCACGGGTGACTCAAACCCGAATTTGTGTGCTCTGGCGAACGCCCCCCGTTCTCACATCGGCTCACAGCCGCACACATCCGCACGACAAGAGCACTCAGCCCCCGCTATGTCCCGCTCTCGTCGCTTCCTGGTTGGCTCGCTTCGTGGAGGATCTGCTACCACCGTGCGCGCCGCGAGCCCGTGGAGCGGCAGCGGATGGTCGGCGGGTTCGGAAGCGCCGGCAGGGACGTCACCCGCCGGACGTGCCCCGTCTCGGCCTCGAGGCGACGGTGCAGCGAGGCGGGTGGGATGAGAGGGTCACGTCCGGGGAGCAGGCCAGGCTGTTCGAGCAGCGACCGGCTCGGCTGTCTCGCGGGCATGACCTGGCCCGGGGAGCGGCCGCCGGGACCTACGCCTCGCCATGGACACCTGCACCCGAGGCATGTCCCGTCAGCTGTGACGTGGTGCTGTCAGTCGTGCCGCAAAAAGTCCCGGCGGTCTCGCCGGCCATGTCATGACATCGCCGCCGGTGACATCCAGTGACACCGCGATGCCTGCCACCGTCGGGACAGCGATCGACGCTGCGGTGACATCAACGGCGACCGGCGCGACATTGCCGGTCTGCGACCCGCTTGTCATCGTGACCGCTTGTAAGTGGCTGTCACCGCGGCTTCGTCGCTGCCATCGGTCGGCCGGCGACTCGGCTGCAGGGCGGGCAGAGCGATGTCGTCACTTGGCGGCGATGTCACAGCACAGCTCAAAGACCGCGTCACACACCGATGACAACGACGATAGTCGATATCAGAGATGGCGTGTCAGAGTCGTAGCGCCTGCGCCGTCAGGGACCTTGTGAGGCGGCCGGTCGTATGGTGCCTGTCTGACAGCGGGACCCGACAGTGTCAGTCGACGATCCTCTGTGACATGGAGCGGCAGCCCGGGCAGACACCGGGTCAGCTCCCGACGCTGACACGCACTCACAGCGGCTCACACCGCAGCCCATCCCTGTCAGTCAAGCCACAGCAAGCAACCGCTCGCCCCGGGGAGGCCGGTTCCGCGCGGCGGATTGGGATAGCCGCTGTGACCTGCGATGTGAGACATCTGGGCCGGCTGTGAGCCGGCTGTGAGCAGAGACCGTGTTCGCCAGAGCACACAAACGCGGGTTTGAGGGTATGGAACTCTTCACACGCCGCCGTGCCGGGCACGCGAGAGGTTCAGCCGCCGTCGGGCCCAGACATCGTCGGCCCGACGCCGGCTCTCCCGCAGCGAGCAGATCGACACCGCCACCGGCGCGGGCAGCGCCAGCGACACCTCCAGCACCAGGCGCCGCAGCGCAAGACCCGCAACGCGTGGCCGTGTCCCGTAGAGCTATCGGGCGATGGCGGTGTCGCGGCGGATCTCGGCCTTCCGTGACCCCTTCCGCCAAGGCTTCACTGGTCCTTCACCACCTCGGACCATCTCACGCCGCCGGCATGCGCCCGGATGTGTCTGTCAGCGCTGCACATCGCCGGTGACAGGCCGTCGTTATCAGCGCCAACGGTTCCAGACTCCCTCCCCACGGGAGGGATTTTTCCTTCTACTCCCTCAGGAGTCCCCCTCATTCCAGCGGATCCGCCCACCCGCGCCTGGGCCGTCGGCCTCCCGATCCCCCGCCAGCAAGCGACACCGCCTGGTCTACCTGCATCGGCTGACCCCCGCGACCGCCAACTCCTGGCCTGGCTCGCCGAGCACGACGTCCCGTCCACCGACCAGATCACCCCAAGCCCAGTTCCCCTCGCCGCGCTCAGCCCGACTGCGGCTGGCCACCCTGCACGCCATCGACGCCGTGCACCGCTTCGTCGACGTCACCACCGGCGACCACCAGCACATCACACCCTCGGCCTCTCGGCATGCTCCTGCACCGCCGCCACCAGCCCTAACCGCTACGCCGACGGCGAGGACAACCTCTGACAGGGCGGGTCACTTGGGTCGACAATCGCGCTCGGGGCAGGCCGGCGCCCCGCCTCGCACTCACTCCATCTCGTCCAACCTCACGACAGTGGGCGTCTGTCAGACAACAAGATCGCCTGTGAGTGTGGTCCATTCCCATAGCGCCCACGACCACGATCAGGCCGCCAGCCACGTTGATCTCTCACCGCAGGTCAAGGGGCGCTAGTCAGCCCTGACGCGACCCGGAGGCGCGTGAGAGCCCGCCGGTACCTTCATCGGCAACACCTTCACCCCACATAACCGCTCCACCCGGTTCGGTCCCACCTCAGGGATCCCTCGCCACACCCACCCGGTGCGCTTCGCCCACTCGCTTCGGCCAGTCGGCACGCGCGCCGCGCGGCGGCCCCTGGAGGACTCACCAACCACCCCGCACCTTAATCCAGGTTCCTCGACCTGACCCATGCACGCGGTGGGCCGGCCACCTCTACGCGCCAGGGCGGGCCGCACGAAGGAGGACCCTTCATGACCCCACCGTTAACGGCACCCCCTGCCCCCACACGGCAGCCGCGTGGCCCGCCCCGCCGCTAGGTCGTGTGTCGAAGTCGGCGGTGGTGGGCGAGGAGATTCCGGCGCGTCGGTGATCGATAAGTAGCGAGGTCTCC
>NZ_JBRIQN010000128.1:0-2638 GCF_052981855.1 Micromonospora sp. LZ34 | reverse complement strand
ACGCGCGACGGGATCGTCGAGGAACTCGGCTCGGACCGCTGCCGGCTCACTCTCGGCTCCTGGTCCTGGCCCAGCCTCGCCGCCGCCATCGCCCGGTTCGACACGAGATCGAGGTTGTCGGCCCCGCCGAGCTCGTCGACGCCTTCGGCCACCTGGCCCGCCGCTTCGCCAGGACCGCCGCCAGCCCAACCCCGGCTTGACTTCCTGATCTGGTCCACGCTCATGCCGGCGACTGCGCGCTAAGCAGTGGCACGACAGCCGGATCAAGCCCGGCGCCCGGTCGTTGCGAGTACAGGATGTGTGAGGGGATCCCGGGTCGGGGTGGCCAGAGACCTGCGTGGGGCAGCACGGCATGCCGCGAACCGGCCCTCGGCGCTGAAGGGCGGTTCGGTCTGGCTCCTTGCTAGGGCACAGCGTGGTAGGACTACAGGAGTGACGGTCATGACGCCGGCAAAAGGGACGAGCCGATGACGACCGGCGCGGCCGGGATTCTGCGTGAGGGCGGGGGTCCGACGCGGGCTACCTTCCTGGAACTGTTCCTAGACCTGGTGTTCGTCTTCGCGCTCACCCGGGTCACGCAACGGCTGGCCGAAGACTTCACCACCCAGCGGCGGATAGTCCTGCCCGAAGTCGCTCAGACGACGCTGCTGTTCCTGGCCCTGTGGCTGGTATGGCTGCTCGCCGCGTGGGTGACCAGCAAATACGACCCCGAGCGACCGTCGATCCAACTGCTCGTCGTCGCAATCATGTTCGGCAGCATGGTCATGGCGATCGCTGTGCCCGAGGCGTTCGGCGAGGACGCACCGGTCTTCGCCGGGGCTTACGTCACGATCCAGCTCGGCCGCCCCCTTGTGCTCATGTTCGCCCTGCGCGGCCACAAGCAGCAGCGGCGCATCCCCGCGCGGATCGCGTGCTGGTCGGCGGTTTCCGCGATCGGGTGGATCTGGGGTGCCACTCTTCCAATGGGCAAGGCGAGCGGGGTCCTGTGGGCGCTGGCGCTCGGCGTGGAATATCTGGGGTTTGTCCTGGGCTGGCCGACGCCAGGGCTGGGCCGCGCACGAATCCCCGGATGGAGGATCGCCGGCGGGCACCTGGCCGAGCGCTACCAGCAGTTCTTCCTCATCGCGCTCGGCGAATCGATCCTGCTCACCGGGTTGACCGTCTCCGGCGGACCTTTCGGCGTCAAGCAGACGGCGGCGTTCGTGGTGGCCTTCGCCACCACGGTGTTGCTGTGGCGGATCTACTTCTTCCAGGCGGGGAACGTGCTGACCGAGGCGGTCCGGGCGGAGAGATGGACCACCCGCCTGAGCCTGTCGTCGGCCTACACCCACATGGCCATGGTCGCGGGCACCCTCGCCACCGCCGTCGGCTACGAACTCATCATTGGACACCCGACTGGGCACACGGACCCGGCTTGGCTGTCCGTCATCCTCGGCGGGCCCGCACTCTTCCTCGCCGGGCGGACCCGCTTCGGCTACGAGGTGTTCGGCCGAGCGTCCGGGTCTCTGATCGGCGGGCTGCTCGCGCTGGCCGTGCTGGCACCCTGCGTGGTCCTTCTGCCGCCGCTGGCAGTCGCAGTCACCGCCCTCCTCGTCCTGGCTGGTGTCGCCCTCGCCAGCGCGATCCGCGGACGTCGCCGGCCCTCTAACATGCCAACACCGCCGGCCTGACCACACCGTCGCGACGTACCGCAGCCTCCAGTGCCACCCTGCCGACCCCGTGGCCGGGGCAGTCATCGCATCGTCCTTGTCAGTGCAATGCGTGGTCAGCCCACGAGGTTGGCGCCCGGGTCGAGGCCGGGCATCGTCGCGGTACGGTCATGAACTCCAGCTTCTGCACGGGATCCGACCTGCCGTGCCAAGTCCTCTTAGAACTGGCGCCCTGCATTGGTGGGCGTCAGACGTGAACTCATAAGGCGACGGCGTATAGGCAGAGCCCGTTCGGCCTCGCGGGCGTCCAGGCTCAGCCACCGTTGCGTCGGTCCCAAGTGGGTTCGCTCAGGTCTCAGGCTCAAACGATGGTTACTGCAGCTCACGGGACCGGACCTAGCGTTATCGAGGGGCCCGAGCCAAGCGGCGGGAAGGGGCTTCAGCTCCCGGTAGCCAACGAATCAGCCGGTCACCGGCAACCTCTCGCGGCACCAGCCCGTGCCCTAGATACCGGATCTCCTTGGACCGCGGCCCACCGGCCTGGCGCGGCTGCGCCCGACCCGCTGCGCCGCCGTCACCTCGAACACCACGACGTCCGCGTGCCGGCGACGGCGCGCGGCCAGGGCTTCACGTCTTCCCCATTGGGGGAAGTCATGATCGCCTCCGGCGAAGCAAACGGCTCATTGCTAATCGCTCGGCGGGCGGCCCCCTGAAACCGGCTCGTGGCGAGGCGGGAGAGGCGCATCGCGGACAGGATTTGGCCTTCGTCGTGCTGTTCACCGCACGGTACGGGCCGCCTGAAGCCGACGGTGCCGTCACCGGTTATGGCCATGCCACCAGGGGCATCGCGGTGTGGGGGGCGACACGCAGCCCTGCCGAGAGGTGCGCGGCCGACAAGGACCAGGTTGGCTCTCATGCTTGTGCACGATGCGTTTCCAGGCTGGCTTCGGCTCGAGGGACGGTCAATTCGGCGCGGACGGGAGGGTTGG
>NZ_JBRIQN010000127.1:0-2803 GCF_052981855.1 Micromonospora sp. LZ34 | reverse complement strand
GCGCACGCTGGTTCCACCAACGCACACGGCTGAACCGGGACTACGCCCTGGTCAGCTAGCAATTGGCGGCTGCCGTACTACTGTCCTGGGGAGTCGTGCCGCGCTCGGGGCTGCCCGAACCGCTGCCGGCACCCGCAGTGCACCGGGCGGTACCCGCGTCGGGTCCGTACGCCTCGCGTGAGCTGGGCCTCCCATGTGGAGGAAAGCAAATGACCCCGGTGGGTGGGGTCACCGAGGTCATTCACCAACGAGGCAGAGCCGAGAAAAAGGAAGCACGCCTAATGTACCGTTCGCCCACTTTTGCCGCCCTTTCCGGGACTACCCCTCCGGGTAGGTCCGCCCGCACCCGGCACCTCTCCTACGCCCACGAGGGGAGGCGGTAATGGCCCTCGAACGCGGGAAGGCCCGGAAGGCTGCCCGCGAGGCCGACGGCTTGGATGCACCCTCCATTGAGGATATGGAGGGTGCGCTCCAGGCTATCGGCGTGGACCCGGACGAGGATGAGGACGACCTCCGTGTTCAGTTCTTCGTGCACTACCGGGAAGAGATCCGAGAGCACATGGCTACGGTCCGACGTGAGCCGGAGCGGAAGAACGCACAGAAGGACCAGCCGATGCATGGCGCCATGGATGTTGATGTTGATATGAGCGCTTCGGCTGCCTTCCCTGCCGAGGACAAGCCCCGGCCGAGCCTTAACGGGCAGTCGCCACGCCCCGTCGCCCCGCCTAGGCCGTTCGTGCCCGGAGAAGGGACGAGCGTCCTAAACGAGGTGGAAGCCCTCATCCGGAAGTACGTGATCCTGCCGAACGACGAGGCGTACGTCGCGGTAACGCTTTGGGCCGCCGCCACGCACGGGATGCCCGCGTGGGAGCACGCTACCCGCCTGGTCGTGATCTCGGCGGTAAAGGGCTGCGGCAAGACGAGACTCTTTGAGGTGCTTCAGCCGCTCTCCGAGGAGCCGCTATCCGTTAGCGCTGCTACTACCTCTGCGATTACCCGCTCTCTGGAGGGCGTTGTACGGACGATTTTCCATGACGAGGCAGACACGGTTTTCGGCCCGAAGGCAGGCAGCGGAGTCGAGAAGTTGCGCGGCATCTACAACGCCGGTTTCGCCCCTGGCGCCGGCGTGCTGATGAGCGAGCGCGACGGGGAAGACGGCTGGGCGCCTCGGATGTTCGGTGTGTTCGCTATGGTCGCGCTTGCGAGTAAGGGCGTCGAGCTGCCCGACACGATTATGGACCGGGCGGTGGTAATCCGAATGCGGAAGAAGCTGCCCTCTGAAACGGTTGCTAACTTCCGGCAAAAGCATATCCCGGAGATCCACTCTCTCGGCCGAAAGCTGGGCGAATGGGTGGGTAAGGTGCCGAAGGATCTTGAGCCGGATACCCCACTCCAGAACCGAGAGGCGGACCTCTGGGAGCCGCTGCTAATCCTCGCCGATGCGGCGGGTGGGGAGTGGCCTACAAGAGCCCGGAAGGCTGCGGTGAGCCTTACCGAGGCTGAGGACGGCATCGCTGAGGAGGATCGAAGCCTGGACCTCCTGCGCGATATCAAGCGCCTCTGGCCCAAGGAGATCGGGAAGCACGTCCCGGTGGTTTCGACCGCCGATCTTCTCGACCTTCTCCATGGGGATGATGATTCGTCGTGGGATCAGCACGAGTACGGCAGGCCACTCACAAGCCGACAACTGGCCGATCTCCTGCGCGGTTATGAGATCGCCCCGAAGACGATCAAGGTCAACCAAGTCGCGTTCAAGGGGTACCGACTGGAGTGGTTCAGGGGGCTCTCGGCGCGCTACCTCGACCAGTAACGGGTAACGGTTCGCCGGTCGGCGGTAACGGCGAGCGGTAACGGCTCCGACCAGGAAAGTAACGGCAGTAACGGCACTCCTAGATGTGAGCGTAACGGCTCGTTTTCGAGACGTTACGTGTAGTGGGTAAACGGACTTATAGGACTAGACAAGAGGCCGTTTCGCCGATCCACCCCCATATATCTCGGAGTACCGTTACTGCCGTTACCGCCGTTACCGGCCCTCGTTGTAGAGCTGCGCAGTCGTCCGCGCGTCCTCGCCCCGGCTCTCGGGCGGTAGCTGTCAGGAGGCGGCCTGCATCTGGCCCGTACGGGGAGAGCACGCCCCGAAGCTAGGCGGGTAGGGGTAGAGCGGTGGCAAGTCTCCTCGGAGGCGGTTAGGAGTGCATAGGTAGACGCGCTACTGACAGGCCGGGTGCAGGTGGTGTCAAAGGGGCCGAAAACTGGGGTCTCGTCTAACCCTGCACGCACCTGCTTGGCTACCCCCTCCCCAAGATTTTTATCAGACTTTAATGCGCATTGTTGGCTGCCATTCCCGCACACACTGCATTGTTTACTGTGCCATTCTGCCCACTGGCCGCATTGTTTAGCGTGCCGGGCTGCCTTGTTAACTGTGCGGGTTGCCGTCCGAACAGGAGCTAACACGGGGGTCAGACGGTTAGCAGTGCGGCATTGTGAAGCACAAATGCCTGTGCGCAGCGTTCAGTTAACAAACCAAAGTGTGCCATTGTTGGCACTGGCTGCAATGTTTAGCAAAAGTGTGGTGCCCCTTTACAGTGCCGGAACGCGAGTGTCCGACAGACCTTGTCAAAATGTGCCATTTTCCGACGCAGAACCTGTGTACAGTGCTAACCCCTCTTCGCCCGGTCGAGTAGCCGGCGGATCTGGAATGCGAGCACTCGGGCCTGCGCAATCGGGGCTCTTCGAACTTGAGCGGGGTTCGCGGCTGGCGGTGACCCGGACGTGAAGGGCTCGCAGCCCATCAGTGATCATC
>NZ_JBRIQN010000126.1:0-2891 GCF_052981855.1 Micromonospora sp. LZ34 | reverse complement strand
CGTTGTACTTCTTCGGTGCGGGCATTACTGGTGTTCCTCCCAGGTTTCGATGTCTCCATCAAACCCGGTGCGAAACACTACTTCGAGCAGTGCAAACCCCTGACTTGTGTACTGGGGCCAGGCGCTGGGGTCTGCAGTCCGTAGCGTCAGGGCACCGGCCGGCACTGGCCCGCAAACCCCTTGCCGCCCTTGGGTTGGCTCTTCAAGAGCGTGCCGCCGCTGGCCGCTGCCCGGCCGTGGCGTGGCTCAACAGAGGCGTGCTCACCGATTCCCCAAGTCAGGCTGCCCGCCACGGCGATCGTCCTGTTCGCCTGGTGGAAGGAACCCGGCCGTCCCGTGATCACGATCGGTATCGACCCGCACAAGCCCTCCCTGACCGCTGTCGCCCTCGACGAAACCGGCAAGCCCTTGGCCACGCGGCGGATCACAGTCAACGCCGCGGCATACAAGACGCTGACCGGCTGTGCCGCCCGCTGGCCTCAGCGCCGTTTCGCTGTCGAAGGCGCCGCGGGCCTGGGCCGTGGCATCGCGCAACTGCTGGCCGCCGCCGGCGAGGACGTCGTGGATGTGCCGGCCACCCTCGCCGCCCGAGCCCGACTGCTGGACAGCGGCGGCACCCGCAAAACCGACGCTGCTGACGCGGCCAGCGTCGCTCACGCCGCCACGCGGCACCAGCGGCTGCGCCAAGTCGTCGCTGAAGATCATCACACCCGGCTGCGGCTGCTCTCCGAGCGCCGCGACGACCTGGCCCGCGAACGCGTCCGGCTGCTCAACCGGCTCCACGCCCTCCTCCGGGACCTCATTCCCGGCGGCGCTGCGCTGGACCTGACCGCCGACAAGGCCGCCGCACTGTTGCGCGGGATCCGGCTGTTGACCGCCACGAACAGCTGCCGCCGTGACCTGGTTCGGGAGATGATCGCGGATCTGCGCCACCTGGATCGGCGTCTGGACACCAACCAGGCCCAGATACGGCAGGTCTTGGCCGAGACGCATTCCTCGATCACCACAATCCACGGCGTGGGGCACATCATCGCCGCCAAGATCCTCGGCCACGTCGGTGACATCACCCGGTTCCCGACCGCCGACCACTTCGCCAGCTACGCCGGCACCTCGCCACTCGAGGCTTCCAGCGGCGAACGACGCCGTCACCGGCTCAACCCCACCGGCAACCGGCAACTCGATACCGCCCTGCACACCATCGCCGTCTGCCAGGCCCGCGATCCCGGCCCCGGCCGCGTCTACTACCAGCGCAAACTCAGTGAAGGAAAGACCCCTGCCGAAGCCCGACGCGCTCTCAAAACGGCGACTGACCAATGTCCTCTACCGACAGCTCTCGAGAGATCAACTCAATTCACCACCGGCATGGGTTGACACACAGAGGCGCTCTTGAGCCTCTCCCCGCCCATGGGGCGACGCCCGGCACTGCGCAGGCCAAATGAGAGCCACACAATCAGCGTGGGCAGCCGCAATGAGAGCGACAGCCCGGGCGCCTCGACCGAAGCCTGGCCGGGCATCGGTCGCAGGTCAATGAAACAAGTAGCCGCGATGTCGGCGCGTCCGGCTTGCGCTCCGGGCCTACCTTTGAAGCTCAGCGCCGGCATAGGTCAGGTGGGCGGGCATGCAGATCATCGAGCACAGCATCATTGGGACCCGCTTTGCGGTGCTGCGCCTTCGGCGTCCCGGCAGCCAGTTGCAGTTCGTGCTGTTCCCCATGCTCCATGTGGGGAGCCCGGAGTTCTACGCGGCGGTGGCGCAGCGGCTCCGGCAGTGTGACCTGAGTTGGCTCACGGTGCCGCGCTCGTGAGGCCCGCGTCGCGTTCACCTGCGGTGATGCCTGCAGGTGGGGCTGTTTCACGCACTAACCGGATGAGTCAACTGGGTCTGACCGGCCAGCCGTCTGGCGGCCTCAGAGCCGCAGCAGCCCCGCGGCGAGCGACTCACGCAATCCGGCGGGCGGCTCCTGGTAGCCCTCGTCCCACAGCGCACCGGGAAAGCCGCCGGCCGCGAACGCAGTGTTGAGATCGTCGACGAACCAGATCGCGGGCCCCACCTTCCCGTCGATTCCGGGGCCGGGCAGGTGGATGCCGTAGGGCGCGTCGCCGCTGATGTTCGCCTTGTGGAGCTCGTCGGGCGCGTAGTCGAGCTGGAACGGGATGCCGGCGTCCCGGCGCGCGGTGTCCCTGAGGTACGCGGCGTGCTCGGCCTCGTAGTAGGAGCGCGAGCCGCCCCGCTCGGCCCACTCGAGCTGCACCACCAACGGGTCCGCGAGCACGCTGGCCGGCCAACCCGGCAATTCCCCGACGAGCCACACATCGCCCACCTGCCGGATCCACGCGCTGATCGTCATCGGGAACGGCGCGAACGTCACCTCCAGCCAGTCGGCCAGCGCGGGCGCGCCCGGCGACGGGGGAACGTGGGCGCGACATGGCGTCCCCTCGTCGTTGTTCTCCTTTGCACGGAAGCCCCGTGCCTGCAGCCGCTCAACGAGCGTCTCGACGTTCCTGCGGGCACGGTCGGCGAACTCGCGCGCCACCGCCTCGGCGTCCTCGCGGTACGGGGCGTCGAAGACCCGTAGGCCAAGACCGCGCAGGTCGCGCCATACGTCGTCGGGATCACCGGACACGTACCGCGCGTGGAAGCTCGCCATGGCCACCATCCTTGCAGAGAGCCACCAGCGTCGGTGGTGAGCTTCCCCCGGTTTCCCGGACGGCTTCCGTGTGATGGTCAGGCCGCGGTTGCGGCCGGGGTGTGGTGTCGTTCGTAGTCGATCGGGGACAGGTTGCCAAGGCTCGAGTGGCGTCGGCGCGGGTTGTACCAGGCTTCGATCCATTCGAAGATGGCGTTGGCCAGTTCCTGGCGGGTTGCCCAGGGCTGGCGGTCGAGCAGTTCGA
>NZ_JBRIQN010000125.1:0-3401 GCF_052981855.1 Micromonospora sp. LZ34 | reverse complement strand
CGCATCGCGGGCCGTCTTACGAGCCTTCGTCACGACGTCGCACGCGGCCTTCAAGTCCCCCGCTCCGGCGGACGCGGCCGGGCTCCCACCACTGCTCGGGCCGGTGGACGCGGCCGGGCTCCCACCACTGCTCGGGCCGGTGGACGCGGCCGGGCTCCCACCACTGCTCGCGCCGGCGGACGCATCCGGTGCCGGCTCGCTGCATGCAGATGCTCCCGCAAGCGAAAGACTTACGAGAGCGGTGGCGAGCACACATCGCATTTCAAAAGGTCCTTTGAGTAGCACTCGAACTCCTTAAAGGAAGGGCTAGTGGCTGGCCGACTCTGCCCACCGTCGCTACGATCCCGTTACCCTAGCGATCTCGCTGACCTTGCTGTCCGCTTGGGCACCCGAGGTGGCGAGCTGATCGATGAGCGTTGCGGGTGAGCGGTCCGGGCAGGACGTCTTTTCCTATGGGCACAACTCGAAAATGGATTGCGGGCTTAAAGGGCGAGCGCGGCTCGGGCGCCAAGGCCGAATCCCAGCACGATGATGACCGATCCGGTGGCTTCCGCTGGCACGGAAAGACGGCCAAGCCACGCCCAGCGGTCGCGCGCCCGCAGTAGCAACAGTCCCGCAGCGATGAGCGTCGCCGCCATACCCAAGCCATAGACGATGATCAGGACGATGCCGAGCCAGAGGCGGCCGAGTGCGGCCGCGCCGAGCAGGACGACCAGGGCGGTGGGGCTGGGGACAAGGCCACCGGCGATGCCAAGGGCCGTAAGGCTTTTGCGGCGGTGGTCGTGGTGATGGTGCGGCCGGTGGTGTTGGTGGGCATGCCGATGGCGCAAGCCGCCGATGAGGATGCCGATACCTACGAGTGTGATCAGGACGCCGCTGGCCACGCCGAGCCATTTGAGCACGGATTCCGCGGCCAGACCGGCCAATGTGCTCGTGGCGACGCCCAGGATCAGCACGCCGGCTGTGTGGGTGAGGGTGACGGTGCCGCCCACGATGACCGCGTCCCGCCGCCGTCCTTGCCGGCCGGCTAGGTATAAGGCCATCACGGTCTTGCCGTGCCCGGGAAGTGCCGCGTGTGCGGCACCCAGAAGCGCCGCCACGAGCACAGCGAGCAACAAGACAAGGGGGGTAGGATCTCCGATGGCACCGGCGAGCCAGTCCTCGCCGCGCTGCAGCCAACTGCGCTCAGAAGTGATGTCGGCGGCGGGACGGGTCGTGTCAGCACCGGGCCGCACGGTCAACTCGGCCGACCGCTCGTAATGTGGCTGGTCGGTCGGTGGGGAAACGCCCACGCCGACCACCACAATCTGGTTAGTGCCCACGCGATCGGGCAGGTACCGGTTCACCACTGAGACGGTCGTCGGTGCGCTCAGCGCAGCGGGGGCCGACAGCTTGCAAGTGAGCCGGCTGGTCTCAAGGCCCGCAGCTCCTTGCCGCTCCGCTAGTTGTGATTGGACAGTCCATTGCAGGGGCTCGGCTCCGATGCGCATGTCGAACTGAGAGGCGAATTCGGCGCAGTCCGGCGTTAGTTGCTTGGTCGGCACTTTGCCGAGGTCGAGCACGGCGACGACGTCGATGCGATCCTTGTGCATCGTCAGCTCGACAAGCTGGTCGACCGAGAAGGGGTCCAGCGGGTGGGCGGCGATCGCTGCGCTGAGCAGGATCGTGGTGATCACGAGGCACACTCCCGATTCATGCGCGGAGGTTGCGGACGTGTGCGCCGGGGGCCGGGGCTGGCCCCCGGCGCACACGGGTTGAGATCGTCGACTTCATCGACGGCTGTTTTCGAAGGGTGATCCGGTCGAGGTTAGGCCCGCTGTCGGCGGTGGTGGGCGGTCAGCCTGATCGTGTGGCTGCCGGGACCGATCAAGACATTCGCCGAAGCCGTGTCCCAACCGGTCCAAGCCGGTGTTGCCGGGAAATTACGCGACGTCAACGTAATCAAGGTTGGGTGCGCCGCCGGCCGTCGTCGCCGAAAGGCGGATCGTGTTGTTGCCGGCGTTGAGGTTGACGTTGACGGTGGTCGTCGCCCAGTTGGTCCAGGCGGCGGTGGGTGGGAACGGCAGTGTGCCAACCGTGGTCCCGTTGACCGAGACCGTCGTGGGCCGATCCGAGCTGCCGCCGTTGGCGTAACCGAACGTCAGCTTTGCCGCACCCGACGTGTCCGCGCTGACCGTGACCTGTGCAGCCGCCCCGACCATGTTGGACGTGTTGCAGAAGCCGGTGCCCGAGAACCCGGCTTGGTTGGAGTCGATCGTGCCGTCGCACGTGCCGCTTTCGAATTCGGTACGGGATCCGGTCGCCGGAGAGACGGGGTTGATGTTGTTGAGGACGAATTGGTTTTTCGCGTCGGTCATGTACCTATTGAGATAGGGCGAGTAGGTCTTGACGTCCAAGGTGTCGGTAGTCGGGTTGTACGTCATGACTCGCATGTAGCTGTTCGGGTCGCGTTGGGAAAGGCTTTGGTAGTCGGCCTGGATCTGGTGGACGGTGTTGCCGTTCACGCCCTGTTGACTGATCACACCGGCGTTGACGTAGTGGCCGGAGAACGTGAATCGGAAATTGGCGTGTCTGCTGACCAGATTGGTCCACAGTTTGGTTCCGTTGGCATCCTTTGTGGTGCCGTTCTGGTAGGCATGGGTGACCAGGATGGCATTGTGCTTCGGGTGCGCGGACACCACCTGATTCGCCCAGGCGATCTCTGAATCGTTGGGCGCGTACTTCAACGCCACCACCAACCAGTCCACGCCGCCAGCAGTAAAGGTGTGGTAGGCGTTGTCGTTCTGGGTGGAGGGGTATGTCCCACCGAACGAGGGCAGCCCAGTGAAGGTAGCCCGCGGATAATTGAGGTTGTACCTTGTCGCGGCGCGGGTGGTAGTCGAGTCCAAGTCGTGATTGCCCGGGCCGATGATATAGGGCACGTCATCGGCAGGCAGGCCCATCGCACTCTTGCTGTTGTCCCACTGGTACTGTTGGTCGGAGTTGTCGACCACATCACCTACATGCAGCACGTATCTAATGTTGCTGGCGGACTGCTGGTCATCCACCCACTGCATCTGCGCCCTGAACACCTCAGGCCAACTCTCGGACGCATATTGGGTGTCCGGCAGCATCACGAGCGTGAAGTTTTCTGCGGCCTGCGCCTGCGCCCGCGCCCGCGGCACCTGCCCGTACGAGGCCGTTGCCACAAGACTGGCCGAGATGGCCAAAGCGACACCGAGACCACCAATAATCTTGGCGATTCTCATCCTTTCCTCCATCCTCAATCAGTGGGATTGAACCGCAACCCGCCATCGCACGCGGGTCGACGATTGTGTGCGCGACCGGTCCTGTTCCTGTTGGTCAAACCAATGTGGCGGTTTCCTTATGAGCACGCCCGGCTGCGGGGCTAGCAGTTGGTG
>NZ_JBRIQN010000124.1:0-3627 GCF_052981855.1 Micromonospora sp. LZ34 | reverse complement strand
GCGCACGCTGGTTCCACCAACGCACACGGCTGAACCGGGACTACGCCCTGGTCAGCTAGCAATTGGCGGCTGCCGTACTAGTCCCGGCATGTCTAGTCCCGGCAAGTTGTGCAAACTTTCTGTACGGGTTCAAGGCGGCCCGAAACGGGCCGCACGCGCCGCCGCCAGGGCACGCGGCCTGCACTCCGCTGCCGCTCCACTCCGGCCATGCAACACGCCCGGCGGCTGGCGCGGACAGCGGGGGGACACCGCCACGACTTTGCCGGGGCCCTGGCCACCGAGGCGGGCGAGAACGGTCAGCCTCGGCACGTGTTCGGCACAGAGGCTTCCCGCACGGCCGGCGCGCTGCCCTGTGGCGACCATGATCCGATAGGTAATCTCTGTTCATGATCGCGTTGCCCCTCGCCTCGCGTTCATGGCGGCTCCGCGCCGCAGCGGCCCTCGCGTCATGTCTCGCGGTCCCTCTTTGGATGGGCCGCCGTGAGGACGGTCGAAGCGGACGGAGGCGTTTGCCGCCTCGACGCCTTGTGGATCCCAGCTACGTTGCCAGCTGTGCTGCGGTCCATCCATTCCAACGGGAATGATATGCCATTTGAAGGGGAGTTGAGTGGTTAAAGCCAATCTGACGATTCTGGCCCTGATTATTGGTGCGTTCTTCATTCCACTGAGCCTGATTGGATGTACAGAGGAATCAGTTGGGGAAACAAGGATCTTTGAAATTGACAACACGGGGGAGGTCTTCGGTAAAGCGGATGAACGGGAGGTGACTGTCAGAAAGCATTATATGATTCTGAACCCACCCGAAGATCTAGTAGAACTGAAGGAACTGGTTGAAAAATACGGTAAGGATCATCCGATTGAAGGAGAAGCCAAAGTAGCAGAAGGCAAGAGCAGGACTTTTTACATGTACTTCTACAGGGAAAGCGACGATTTGCCAAGAGACTGGCAGCCCGATGAAGGTTACCTAAATACGGATCGGCTAGAGCACCACAAGAACGATCTGATCGCATCCATAATCTGGTCGGATGCCGACCCGCAGAAGAAATACTACAGTTATGACAAAAACAAGGAAGGGAGGATCCTGAAGCGGATGTATTTTATTGAGGATCGGCTTGTTGGGTGATGCTGATCTAAACAGCTTCGAAAAGCTCGCCGGCACCTCATCGTGAGCACGGTAACGACCTTGGGAGCGATTGAGGTCGGGGCGTGCTGGCCCCTGGAGTGTTGGTTGGTGAGTGATCAGCGGGGTGGCTGGGTGGGGACCAGGTTGGTGCTCGGCGTGGGGCGGGTTGTCCGGCTGGCGGACCGGTCGGAGACGAGTCCGGCGATGGCGAGGTGGGTTTCGGCGTAGGTGTCGCGCCGTCCGGTGTAGCGCTGTAGCGGTCGCCACTTCTTGTACTCGGGGTCAACTCGCTCAGGTGGGCTCGGGAGATGCCGGACAGGACGGGATGGGCCAGGGCCCCACGAGCCCAGGCCCGACCGGCGGTTCGTCCACTTCGTGTGGCCTGCGTCATGTGGTGGCTCGGTCGCTGTCTTCGGACTGCTCCTGCTCGATGCTCTGCCAGGGAAAGGGGGCGAGGTCGGGCTCGACCCAGCCGGTGCGGGCTTGCGTGCTGGCCAAGGTCGCTGACGTGTAGAAGTGGGTGAGCAGGCGTTTGTCGAGCAGTGTGCGATGCCGGTCGATGAATACGGCGAAGTCCCCGGTGGCGCGGTCGGCGGTGTAGTGGGCCACCAGTTCCACCCAGGCCCGGCTGACGGTGGCGTGGTATTTCTGCGGCACTCCGGCATAGCGGGCGGTGCGCTGGATGCCGTCGCTGACCAGGCTGATGGCGGCCGGCATGCCGACGCTGCGGACTGCCAGCCAGGTCAGGTGCAGGTGGGCGCGGTGGTCGAAGTGTTCGGTGGCAGCGGTCACCTCGGCCATCAGCTCGTCGAAAAGCAATGCGGGTTCGAGTGCGCTGGAGTTGGTCGGGGTCACGCGGGCACCTCTGTCAACGCGCGCAGGACGGTGTGGAAGCCAGCGATCGACTCTGCGGGCAGGTCGGCGAGGGCGCGCTCTTCCAGCTCGGCCAGGGTCTGCCGGATGGTGCCGGCGGCCAGACGCCCCGGGGCGGTCAGCTCGATGACCACGACCCGGCGGTCGCCCGGACGGGCGCCGCGCGTGATGTGGCCACGCCGCTCCAGCCGGTCCAGCACGCTGGTCAGCGTGGTCGGCCGGGTGCCGGCGGCGGCTCCCAGTTCAGAGATCGTGCGGCCACGACCGTCCGAGAGGATGGCCAGAGCATTGATCTCGGAGGCCGTCAGATCGAGGTCGACCAGCCTCGCGGTAAGGATCTGCAGGGTGGCATGGGTCGCGCGCTGCAGAGCGACCAACGCCGACTCTTCGGAGGTTGCAGATAAGTTAGTCACGAGATCGGACTATACGAAATCGTAGTACTGGTCGGCAAGCCCACCGAATCGCTCCCCACGTCGTAAGCACGAAGCGTCCCGGTCTCTGATCGGCGGGCTGCTCGCGCTGGCCGTGCTGGCACCCGGCATGGTCCCTCTGCCGCCGCTGGCAGTCGCAGCCGCCGCCCTCCTCGTCCTGGCTGGTGTCGCCCTCGCCAGCGCGATCCGCGGACGCCGCCGGCTCTCTAACCTGCCAACACCGCCGGCCTGACCACACCGTCGCGACGTACCGCAGCCTCCAGTGCCATCCTGCCGACCCGGTGGCCGGCAGTCATCGCATCGTCCTTGTCAGTGCAATGCGTGGTCAGCCCACGAGGTTGGCGCCCGGGTCGAGGTCGGGCATCGTCGCGGTACGGTCATGAGCTCCAGCTTCTGCACGGGATCCGACCTGTCGTGCCATGTCCTCTTAGAACTGGCGCCCTGCATTGGTGGGCGTCAGACGTGAACTCATAAGGCGGCGGCGTATAGGCCGAGCCCGTTCGGCCTCGCGCGGGCGTCCACGCCTTAGCCACCGTTGCGTCGGTCCCAAGTGGGTTTGCTCAGGTCTCAAGCTCAAATGGTGTTTACTGCAGCTCACGCGACCGGACCTGGCGTTCTCGAGGGATCCGAGCCAAGTGGCGAGAAGGGACTTCAGCTCCCGGTAGCCCGCGAATCAGCCAGTCACCCGGCAACCGCTCTCGCGGCACCAGCCCGTGCCCTAGATACCGGATCTCGTCGGACCGCGGCCCACCGGCCTGGCGCGGCTGCGCCCGACCCGCTGCGCCGCCGTCACCTCGAACACCACGACGTCCGCGTGCCGGCGACGGCGCGCGGCCAGGGCTTCACGTCTTCCCCATTGGGGGAAGTCATGATCACCTCCAGCGAAGCAAACGGCTCATTGCTGTTCCCTCGGCGGGCGGCCCCCTGAAACCGGCTCGTGGCGAGGCGGGAGAGGCGCATCGCGGACAAGATTTGGCCTTCGTCGTGCTGTTCACCGCACGGTACGGGCCGTCTGAAGTCGACGGTGCCGTCACCGGTTATGGCCATGCCACCAGGGGCATCGCGGTGGGGGGACACGAAGCCCTGCCGAAAGGTGCGCGGCCGACAAGGACCAGGTTGGCTTTCATGCTTGTGCACGATGCGTTTCCAGGCTGGCTTCGGCTCGAGGGACGGTCAATTCGGCGCGGACGGGAGGGTTGG
>NZ_JBRIQN010000123.1:0-3698 GCF_052981855.1 Micromonospora sp. LZ34 | reverse complement strand
CGACGAAACCACCCCAACCTGGCGAGACATCTGAAGATCACATCACTCACAAAATACGTGAATCAGACGCCCTCTAAATCCCCAGTGGTAGGACGAGGCTCCCGGTAAGTCAGCAGTCGGCCAAGATCCGATGCCCCTACCGGGAGCCTCGTTCCTGTATCACCCTCCCGCGACTCCGCTGTCCGCCCGCACCCTGCTCCGTCTGGCCGATCTGATATCCGCCCATGACATGACATGAGGGCACGCCGTCACGGCTTGCAGGCCGAGATCAGCTCGAATCGGCCGGGTAGTACCTCGATCTCGTGGAATCCGACCTGCTTCAGGAGGCTCGTGTAGAAGGTGATTTCCCGGAGGCGGCTGGAGCAGCTGTCGACGCCGATGAGGAAGTAGGACCAGAAGAACTGCATGGCCAGCCGTTCGGACGTGCGGAACTCCTCGCAGATGAGCAGGCGCCCGCGGGGCGGCAGCGCGTGGTAGGCGTTCTCGATCAGGCAGTGGGCGGTGTGCGTTGGCCAGTCGTGCAGGACGCGGACGAAGATCATGGCGTCGTAGCCGCTGGGCAACGGTTCGGTGAGGAAGTCTCCGCCGACGAATCCGAGCCGGGCCCCGTGGCCGGACCTGAGCCGGGTCTGGCCGACGAGCGGCTGGACTGCAGGCAGGTTGTAGACGTCGACGGTCAGGTTGGGCGAGTCGGTGAGCAGGTGCGCGGCGAGGGTGCCGTCGCCGCCGCCGACGTCCAGCAACCGAAGACGTCCGGGCCAGAGCCGCTGTGCGTGGGTGTGGAACGCCTCGATGACCAGGCCCAGGCCGGCGGCCATGCTCTTCTCGAAATCGGCGATCTGGGCCGCCGTCTTCGGGGGCCAGGCGAAATCGTCGTCGGTGATGCTGACCCGTCCGCGCAGTGTGTCCGCCAGCCTGCCGTGCAGTTGTCGCCACGGGTACTTGTCGCGGTCGCGTTCGATCGCGTCGGGTCCGACGACCTCGACGGCGGCCTTCTTGAGCCCGGGGACGGCGCGGAACTCGGCGTCGTTGATGTCGTCGGTCCGCTCGTCGCGGTGCACGAAACCGAGGCTTTCCAGGCAGTCGAGGAGCTTGTAGAGGCGGCCGGGTTGCAGACCGAAGCGCTCGCTGAGCTGCCCGAGGCGTGCGGGGCCTGGTTCGATGGCGTCGAGTAGTCCGATGTCCAGAGCCGTCTCCAGCACGTCGATGGCCTTGGCACCGTTGGTCAGGAGGCTCATCAGCGCCCGAGGGGACAGCGGCGCACCGGTCATGACTGCACCTGCTGCAGCTCCAGCTCGAGCGCGTCCATGAACGCGTCGACCTCCTCGATCGTGTTGTAGATGTGGGGAGCGATCCGAAGGGCGCCGCGCCAGCTGCAGATCATTCGCCGCTGGGCGAGCCTCCGCTTGATCGCCTCACCGTCAGGGATGGAAAGGCAGACGACGCCGCCACGGTCCGCGGGCGCGGTAGGGCTGAGCACCGGGATACCGGCGGCTACAGCCCGGAGCAGTATCCGTTCGGTGCATTTCAGCGAGTGCTCCCGGATGGCGTCGATGCCCACGCCGGCCAGGAGGTCTAGCCCGACTCTCGAGATCCGAGCGGTGAGCGGGAAGGGTGTACCACCGGCGAACCGGCGGGCGTCACTGGCCCAGTCCGAGGCGGGTTGGAAGGTCAATGGGTCGTCGCCGGCCAGCCATCCCGTCGCCGCGGGCCGCAGGGTCGGTAGCAGTTCAGGACGGACGTATAGGAACGCCGTCCCGACGCCGCACAGCCACTTGTGGGCACCGCCGAGAACGAAGTCGACATCAAGCGCCGCCACGTCGAACGGGACCGTGCCGATGGTCTGGAAAGCGTCGACGACGACCAGAGCGCCGACGTCGTGTGCGCGTTTGACGAGACGGGGAAGGTCGATCATGGCGCCGGTGGCGTAGCTGGCGTGTGGCACGCACACCAGTAGGGTGCGTTCGTCGATCCGCCGCTCCAGGGCATCGTCGTCGAACCCGTGGGCGCCGGCACCGACGACATCGAGTTCGGCACCGTAGCGCCCGAACGCGCGCCAGATGAATGGCACCGTCGGAAACTCCAGGTGCGTCGTGACCACGCGGTTTCGGGGCGGGCGGTAGTCGAAGCACGAGGCAATTCGGCCCAGGAGGGTGCTGACATTGGCGTCGGTGATCACGCTGCCCTGGGGGCCGCCGATGAACCCGGCCACAACGTTACCGTAGGCGCGCAGGTCGCCGAGCCACTCCTCCCAGACGTCATCGCGCCACGTGCACAGCGTCTCCCAGTACCGCCGGAGAATGGTTTCCGCCCCGCGCGGGACCGCCCCGGTGGAGTTGCTGTTCAGGTACACACAGTCATCGAGTACGGGAAAGTGGTTCCGTAGTCGCACGGTCACGCCGACACCCGCGCTCCTCGGCGATCGGCGCCGGGAGCCAGGCCGCCCTCCCGCCGCCACTCGGACGTGAGCTGGTTGCGTACCGCCCAGAGGGCTCGAAACAGTGGCTGGGTCATCCGTCCGACGAGAATCTGAGTGGACAATCCGTCCAGCGCCTCAAGGTCACGGCCCACGCCGATCGTCCGACGCACCAGCATGTAATGGGTAAACAGCCACGTCTGATAGCCCTCGTCGAGATCCACGAACAGCTCACAGACCCGCTTCAGTTCGGGACTGGCACCCGCATAGACCTCGGCAGCCGCGACCTCGTGCCGTGCGAGGAGTCGGTCCAGAGCATCGGCGGCGTACGACGCGGCCACCCGTATCGCGTTGTAACCGGGGGACTCCTGCCCGCTGCCGTTACCCAGATGCCGGCGGATCACCTGATAGGTGTCTGGAGTGAGTGTCTCCAGCACGCGAAGCTCGTTCGCCAGACAGTGCGTGATCCTGACGCCGCGGTCCAGCCGCGCCGCCACCTCCCACAAGCGATCACCATCGAGATCATCGACCACCTCGGCGACCTCGTGGGCGAGCAGCTTCAACCAGAGTTCCTGCGCCTGGTGCACGACCTGAAACATGAGCTCGTCAGCGTCAACAAGCTCCGACCTGGGGGTCTGCAGCCGCAGCAAGTCGACCGTCTTCAGGTAGACCTCGTAATCGAGCTTCCCTTCCCCGACCGTCACCTTCAGCACCGGATTGAACAGCGGACGGCTGAGCACGTCGTGCACGTCCCCGACAGCGTTTTCCGGATCCGGGTTACTCACGCGCCACAGCCTCCAGTCAAGCCACTTGTCCTCTACGGGTACGTACAGTCAGGCAAACGAATACTTTGGTCACCAGGCCGTTGCGGCACGACGCAATCCACAAGATCAATGTGTTGCCGCTGCAGGGCCGCGGGGAGCTACCCCGAGAGCTGGCCGCTGCCTGCGCGCCAGCCCGAGAAGGCACTTAGCGGCCACTCCGGCCTGCAGCCCTCATCGCGCCACCGACGCCGGCACGGATATGAAGGCGGCGACCATGAATAGCACCACCGCGAACGGCCGATATCTCATTCGGAATCCGGATCCACTCCGGGCGCCTCGCGGTGATCACCTGCACCCCGGCGTCCTCGATCATCGTCCTCAACAGACAGACACCGCGGTTACGAGACGTGTCCCTTAGCGATGCGACAAGTCTTCCGATCCGCAGGCCCGATGCCCTCGTCTGTCACAGCATGCCTCAGGTGCAGGCAGCCATGACAGCTTTCTCCGCGCTCTCGATC
>NZ_JBRIQN010000122.1:0-3744 GCF_052981855.1 Micromonospora sp. LZ34 | reverse complement strand
CGCCCGGGTGGCCATCCTGTTGCAGCGTTCGGTCGAGACGTACGTGGCGCTGCTGGGCGTGGGGAAGGCCGGCGCGGCTTTCGTGCCGATCGACCCCGAGTCTCCGGCCGACCGGGTGGCGTTCATCGCCGAGGATTCGGACGTCGACCTGGTGCTGACGTCCTCGGCGTTCGCCGACCGGGTGGGCGACCAGCGCGCGCTCGTCATCGACGACAGCGCCGCCGAGCTCGCCGCGGCCCCCAGCGACCGGCCCGCCCTCGACGACGACCCGGACCCGAGCGCCTACGTGATCTACACCTCCGGATCCAGTGGTCGGCCCAAGGGTGTCGAGGTCGCCCAGTCGAGCATCTGCAACTTCCTCGACGTGGTGCCTGGCGTGTACGACGTACGCCCGACCGACCGGGTCTACCAGGGCATGACGATCGCGTTCGACTTCGCGATCGAAGAGATCTGGCCGACCTGGGCGGTCGGCGCGACGCTGGTGGCCGGCCCGACCGACTCCCGCCGCCTCGGCGCGGAGCTGGCGGACTTCCTCGACGAGGCCCGCATCACCGTCTTCTACTGCGTGCCCACCCTGCTGGCCACGATTCCCCGGGACCTGCCCCGGATCCGCAACCTGCTCGTCGGCGGTGAGGCGTGCCCAGGTCAGCTCGTCGAACGGTGGAGCCGACCTGGCCGGCGGATTCTCAACACCTACGGGCCGACCGAGGCCACGGTCACCGCGACCTGGGGTGAACTGCTCCCCGGACGGCTGGTCACCATCGGGCGGCCGATGCCGACCTACTCGGTGGTGCTGCTGGACGAAGAGCGCCAGCCGGTCGCCGACGGCGAGGTCGGCGAGATCTGCATCGGTGGCCCCGGGGTGGCGCGCGGATACGTCGGACGGCCCGAACTGACCGCCGACCGGTTCATCGAGCACCCGTTGGCGCCACCCGGCAGCCGGCTGTACCGCACCGGTGACCTGGGTCGACTCACCGCCGACGGCGAGATCGAGTATCTCGGCCGGGCGGACTCCGAAGTCAAGATCCGTGGCCATCGGGTGGACCTCGGTGAGATCGAGAGCGTGCTGCTGGAGGACGAGGGCGTGGCTGAGGCCGTGGTGGCGCTCGTCCCTGTCACCGACGGCCCGGACGCCCCCCGTGAGCTGGCCGCCTACCTCGTTCCCCACGACGGCGCCGAGGACGGGTGGGAGGAGCTGACCGGGCGGCTCTGCCAGACCCTGCAGACTCGGCTTCCGGCCTACATGGTGCCCTCCTTCCTGGACGTCGTCACCGCCCTGCCGACCATGCCCAGCGGAAAGGTCGACCGGAAGCGGCTACCCGCGCCGATCCGCCGGCTCACCCGCGCCACGGGTCCGCTCGTGGCCGCCGAGAGCGAGCTGGAGAAACAGGTACGGGCCGCGTGGGCGGAGGCGTTCGGCCTCGAGCCCGCGGCGCTATCGGTCGAGGCGGACTTCTTCACCGACCTCGGAGGACATTCGCTGCTCGCGGCGCGAGTGGTGTCGCTGCTGCGCGCCCGCAACGTCGGCGTGAACCCCGCGGTCCGGGACCTGTACGCCCACCCGACCGTACGCGGCATGGCCGCTCATCTGGGTGCCGCCGAGCGGGTCGGGGGGCCGACCGCTGCGGCCCGTCCCGCTCCGGTGCGGCACGGCAGCCGCCGGATCGCGCTGGCCGGGTTCGGCCAGGGCTCGGTGATCTACCTGTTGTTGCTGGCCGTCACACTTCCCGTCTCCTACGTCTACACGCGCAACGACGGTTTCGTGTCCGTCCGCGTCCTCGCGGAACTGATGGTCGCGATCCTGCTCAGCTACCTCGGCGTGCGGTGGGTGTTGCCGGTGCTGCTGGCCCGTCCGCTGGCCGCGGGTATCCGACCCGGCCGCTATCGCCTGTGGGGAATCACCTACGTTCGGCTCTGGGCGTTGAACACGCTGCTGGCGATCGGGCCACTGTCCGTGCTCAGCGGATCTCCGCTGATGGCCACATACCTGCGGCTGCTCGGCGCACGGATCGGCCGCCGGACCATGATCGCGACCAGCGCCGTCAGCCTCCCGACTCTGCTCTCCATCGGGCGGAGCACCTCCATCGGGTACGGCGTCTCGCTACGCCCCTGGCGGGCGGAGGACGGCTGGGTCGTCGTCGGGCCAATCACCATCGGACCGAACGCCTTCGTCGGCGCGAACGCGGTTCTCGAGCCGGGCGCCTCGGTCGGGGCGTACGCCGGCGTCGGCGAGCAGTCCGTCCTCGTCCACGGCGAGGCGGTGCCACCCGGAGCGCGCTGGGCGGGCTCACCGCCGGCGCCGACCCGTCGGCTCACTCCCACCGTCGAAGCCCTGCTCAGCTCCCGCCCGCTGAACCAGGGCTGGCGCCTGCACCACATCGCCGCCGCCCTGGTCGGCCTGATCGGCCTGGAACTCGGGGCCATCGCGATGGTCCTGCCCAGCGTGGCGCTGGTCTGGTGGGTGCTGCTGACCCAGGGGCTGCTCGCCGGGCTCGTGGCGACCCTTCCCGCCGGCATCGTCTACGTCCTCACCGTCTGCGCGGTGGTGGCCGTCGGCAAGCGCCTCGTGCTGCCGCGGGTACCTGTCGGCTTCCATCACCAGGTGCACTCGATGCTCGGCGTGCGCAAGTGGATCATCGACAAGCTGCTCGAGTTCAGCCTCATGTTCACCAACTCGCTCTACGCCACCCTCTACACCGGGCCTTGGCTGCGCATGCTCGGTGCCCGGGTAGGGCCCGGCGCCGAGGTTTCCACCGCCGCGCACCTGGACCCCGACCTGCTCACGCTGGGATCGGAGAGCTTCGTCGCCGACATGGCCAGCCTCGGTGCCGCGACGTTCGCCAACGGCCGCGTGGCGTTCCTGCCCACCACGATCGGCAGCCGGGCGTTCGTCGGGAACGCCGCGTTCGTACCGGCCGGCACGGCGCTGGGTGACGGTTCCCTGCTCGGCGTCAGCACGCTGCCGCCCGGCAAGAGTGTCCCGGAGGGCACCTCCTGGTTGGGCTCACCGGCGATCCACCTGCCGGTGCGCCAGAGCAGCGGATCCTTCTCCGAGGAGCAGACCTTCCGTCCGCCGCGCAGGGTGGTGGCGCATCGGCTGTTCGTCGAGTTCTTCCGCGCCACCCTGCCCGCATCGGTCCTCGGTGCCAGCTTCTACCTCTACCTCATGGCGCTCTCCTGGCTCGCCAACGGCCGGGATCTGCTCGTGCCGGCGCTGTTGTCGCCCTTCGTCGCGATGGCGTCGAGCGTCGCGGTGATCCTGTTCTGCGCGGCGACCAAGCGCAACATCATCGGCACCTACCGACCCCGGGTGGAACCGCTCTGGAGCGACTTCGTCCGACGCACCGAGTTCGTCACCGGCCTCTACGAGGCCGCAGCGGTCCCCGTCGGCGTCGGGCTGCTCGTCGGCACGCCGTTCCTGCCGCCGGTGCTGCGCTGGTTCGGGGTCCGCGTCGGCAGACGCACCTGGATCGGGACCACCTACCTCACCGAGTTCGACCTGGTCGAGATCGGCGACGACGCGACCGTGGGCACCGAGGTGTCACTGCAAACCCACCTGTTCGAGGACCGGGTGATGAAGATGTCCGTCGTCACCGTCGGCGCCGGCGCCACCATCGGCACCCGCGCGATCGTGCTCTACGACGCCGTCGTCGGCGACGGCGTCAGCCTGGACTCGCTCTCACTGCTGATGAAGGGCGAACACCTCACCCCCGGGACCCGATGGCGCGGGATCCCCGCCCAAGG
>NZ_JBRIQN010000121.1:0-3781 GCF_052981855.1 Micromonospora sp. LZ34 | reverse complement strand
CTTACGCGGCAGGCACTTCGCCGTCTCTACCGAGCCTTCTCAACCCTCAAGATCACGGACACCGTGAAAGACCGAGGTTAGGCTAGTACTCCAGCCGCACTTCGCTGAGTCGTTGTCTTCGCTGGTAGTGGCTTGTTTTGGCTCGGAACTGGTGGCGGCGCCGCCACCATGACCATTGATTGATGTGGTCGCGGGTTCGTCTGCGGGTGATCAGGTGTGCCAGGAGACGTCGAGCCTCGGCGAGGCTGAGGGGGACGAGCCCGGCCCGGTCGGTGGTGCCCCCTTTTGCGCCTGGGCGGCGGTGACGGCGAGGAAGGCGTGAGCGCACATAGCGAGGGTTATGTGGCGGTACCAGGCGTCGTAGCGGCGCACCTGGTAGTCGTCCAGGCCGACCTGTCCCTTGGCGGTCTGGAAGCACTCCTCGATGGCCCACCGGGTGCCGGCCACGCGGATGAGTTCCTCGTCAGTGGTGTCGGCCGGTCCGTAACACAGGTAGTAGGCGTGCTCGGTGGGGGCGGTGATCGACCGGCGGATGAGCAGCCAGCGGGTGAATCCGTGGTCGGCGGTGCCGGTGTCGGGCAGGGTGGCGACGGCCCAGTCAAACAGACGGGGTCCCTTGGCGCCGTCGGCGCGGGCACTGCCGCCGTCGGTTGGGATCTTCTGATTGCAGGCCACGGCCAGGACGTAGCCCATGCGGCGGCTCTGCAGCCACAGCCGAAACTTGCTGTCCTTGCCGTAGGCCTCGTCGGCGGTCACCCACCGGGCCGGCAGCCCCGCGTCCAGTACGCGGCGCAGCATCTGCAACCCCAGTGCCGGCTTGGTCGCGAACCGCACCTTCGCAGGTACGGCGGCTTCGGTCCGCCGGGCGTCATCGGCGCACCAGCCTTGCGGCAGATACAGCTCCCGGTCGACCAAGGTGCGCCCGTGCGCGGACGCGTAGGCCAGGAACACCCCGAGCTGGCAGTTCTCGGTCCGCCCGGCGGTCCCGGAGTATTGGCGTTGGACTCCGGCGGACTTGGTTCCCTTCTTCAGGAACCCCGTCTCGTCGATGATCAGAACGGCGTCGGCGTCGCCGAGGTGCTCTGCGACGTAGTTGCGCAGGTCGTCGCGGACCTCGTCGGCGTCCCACGCCGTCCTGTTGAGCAGGCGTTGCATGCCGTCAGGTGTGTTCTCCCCGGCCGCCTCGGCCAGGGTCCAGCCATTCTTGCCGGCCAGCGGCGACAGCAGGCCCAGCACGTACGCGCGGGCTCGCCGGCGTGGTTCCACCCGCCGAAACCGGCCAGCGATCCGCGCCATCAGGTCATCCAGACCTGCCGCCCACCCCGAAAGATCGTCCACCGCCACGAGTGCCGCAGTCTACGATGGACGATCATGTACCCTGACGCCTGATCCACACCTGCAGTCCTAGCTGCGCAAACACTGCTAACGGAAGTGCGGCTGGAGTACTAGGTGCGCGCCGGCCGCCGCGAGCGCCGCCGAGGCCACGGCGCGCTCATCCTCGTCGGCTTCCCGGGGCGTACGGCTTTCGAAGGTGGGGACGTTCACTGTGCCGTCCGCCATGAGCATCGGGCTCTTGCGGATGGCGTGGCTGTAGACGCCGTCAAAGTAGATCAAGTCCGTCTCGCCGTCACGGTCGACCGACTCCACGTACGGCTGGAGCAGCGCGACGAAGCCGTCGGAGTGCAGCCGTGCGACATGGGCGGCCACATCTGCCTCCAGCGAGCGGACGAAGCGATGGACATCCTTGGAGTAGGCGCCCACCGTGGGCTTGACGACGATTTCCTCGGCCTCGGGATGCACTGCGAGGAACTGCCGCACCGCGGCCGATGGATCCGTGTCCGGCGGAACAAACGTGCTGGGCACCACCGGTACGCCGCGCGCGGCGAGATCGGCCATGTATCGCTTGTTGAGGCTCCACCGCACCACGGGCAGCGGATTGTGGAGTTCCGTCACGGCGTCGACGCGCTCGCACCAGGCGAAGAACGCGGGCAGACGGTCCACATAGGTCCGCGGCGATCGCAGCAGAACCGCGTCATATGCCGACCAGTCGGCGGCCGGGTCCTCCCAGTCGCGTACCTCGGCAGCGAGCCCGGCGGCCCGGCAAGCGTCGAGCAGCAGGGCCATGTCGTAGTCGATGGGAAGACTGGCCTCATCGGTGACCAGGGCGACGTTGTTCACTGTACGAACCCCTTCTACCACGGGAGGACTTCGCCCAGGTGGACATAGCTGCTGCTCGGGCCGTCGGCGCCGAGCAGCGCCATGTCGACGCTCGTCTTCGCTCCGACCGGGATCTCTAGGTCGCCCGCGCCGTCGTTCAGGTCCGTCTTGGTGTAGCCCGGATGCACCGAGTTGACCTTTGTCGGCGTGTCGCGTAGCTCGTACGCCAGGTGCACGGTCCAGGAGTTCACCGCGCTCTTCGAGGCGCTGTAGGCGGGCAGGGACTTAAACGCGCCACTGTAGACATACGACGTCGGATCGCTGTGCTTGGTCAGCGACGCCAGCAGGCTGGAGACGTTGACGATGCGTCCCGCCGCGGACTTGCGGATGAGCGGCAGGAAGGCTGTCGTCACCTCGACAACGCCGAACAAGTTGGTGTCAAACGTCTCCCGCCACCGCTCCATGGGCTGCTCGGAGGGCTGCTTGCCGTACTCCTCGATGCGGATGCCCGCATTGTTGACCAGGATGTCGAGGCGGCCATACTTCTCGGCGACCTCAGCGGCGGCCGCCGCGATGCTCTCCGGCTTGGTGACGTCCAAGACGAGTGGTGCGACGTCGAAACCCATGCTCCGCAGGCTCGCCGCAGCTTCCGCCACCGCCTCACGTCGACGCCCGGCGACCAGCGTGTGTAGGCCGTTCTCGGCGAGCTGCCGCGCGATCTCGCGGCCGATGCCGCGGTTGGCGCCGGTGACGAGCGCGACCTTTGACAGAACCTCACGCAAGGTATACTCCTATCTACCAAATCACTGACAAGAACTTGGCCACCGGTGGGCCGAAGCGGGCGATGTCGACCAGAAAGGCGTCGTGCCCCCCGTCCGATTCCAGCGGCCTGAGCTGCACATCCGTTCCGCCCTCGCTGAGACCGTCCGCGATCTGGCGCTGCTGATGCAGCGGGAACAGCGGTGAGCGGCGCAGCTTCCCGAGACCGACCACGCCGCCCTATTGGATGCCGCCCACCAGTACCTCCAAGGCGCCGATCGTGCTGATGTGGGACAACCTCAACACCCACGTCAGCACCGCCATGCGCGAACTCGTCGCGAACCGCGACTGGCTCCAAGTGATCCCAGCTTCCCGCCTACGCCCCCGGCCTCAACCCGACCGAAGGCGTCTGGTCACACGTCAAACGCAGCCTGGGCAATCTCGCCGTGACTGACGTGGACCAGCTCGCCGCCGTACTGAAGAACCAGCTCAAGCGCATCCAGTACCGCCCCGACCTCCTGACCAGCTTCCTCACCCACACCGGTCTGATCCTCGACCCAGGACCGCCGTAACCCTGACCTTTCAACCTCTGTAGCCGCCGTCGCGAGCAGGACGATCCGATCTCGCCCGTTCCAGCGCTGGGCGTGACGCCATCGACGACCGGGTATCCGTTGCGCCTCGCCGCCTCCTTCACCTGAGATCGAGATCCACCGACGCCATATGTCAGGTCTCAAGGATCATGTCAATCACCAAGGCGGTAAATAGCGATGCGACAAGTCTTCCGATCAGCAGGCCCGATGCCCTCGTCTGTCACAGCATGCCTCAGGTGCAGGCAGCCATGACAGCTTTCTCCGCGCTCTCGATC
>NZ_JBRIQN010000120.1:0-3927 GCF_052981855.1 Micromonospora sp. LZ34 | reverse complement strand
GCCTCCTTCGTCGTGAGACGTGAGCACCCCGAGCATCCCGCCCGGGACCCACGAGGAGCGAGACCCCGCTCCTTCATGCCATCACACAGGTCCTGAGACCCGACAAGCCGGCAGCCGGCCTGTCCGGCCTCGGGTCCTGCCTGACAGACCGGTACCACGGTCTGCGGGATGCACGTTCGCGCCGAGCTGTGCCACTGACGACTAGGGTGACCGGCCATGACCTTGGAGTGGCGACGTCGTCTCTTGCCAGGTGCCGGGCTGCTGGTACTTGCCAGCAGTTTCCTGCCCTGGTGGATGGTGCGCGTCCGGCACATGACCGAACACAAGACCACCTACGAGACCTTCTTCGGCTCCGCCTGGGGCATGTCGTCACGGTGGAGCGCAGCGGTGCTGCTCACCCTGGGCGCGGTCGTGGTTTCGATGATCTGGCGTCATAACCGAGGTCGCGTGCCGTCGCTGGCGCATGTCGCCACGTTGGCGGCGGTGGCACTGTCGGTCTTCCTGGTTGTCCAGCAGTGGCGTGACGTCGAAGCCTGGCCCCCAGCGGGTTCGGTAAGCCGGTCGAGGGTTGAGCCTTCCGCTTCCCACTGGTTCGCCGAGCCGCGTAGGGACATGGCCGCAGAGATCGCCGCGGGTTTCATGGAGCGCGATCACCTCCGGTCCCACCATGCCCCGGGCCTAATTGCCGATGCCGGCTGGGGCATGTGGGTCGGACTGTGCGCAATCGTGCTCGCCGGGGCCGCACTGATCGTCGCCAACTCCCGCAGCAGGCCCTCTGCTTAGCCACCCCTGCGGGCGTCAGCCTCACCGTGGCGGCCGGCGTTGGCTGACTGTTCGCGCCACTGGCCGGCATCGGCGTGCATGAGGCCGCTTCACCATCCGCCGGGCTTCGTCCTCGGTGTCGAACTGCCAGCGGAGCACCTTGCCCGTCTCCGAGTCGCCGGCCCTAGCGACGACGTGCCAGCGGACCTCGCGGGCGAGCCAGACGTCGCGTCGGGTGAGCCGTCCCCACGTGCCGTGCCACCAACGCGCTACCAACTCTTTGGCCACCGGCTGATCGTACAAGCGTTCTAATGGAGGATGTTGGCGAGCTAGAACCTGACCATGCCGGACGGTTGACTTCAATGCGTCCCCCCAGTGCCAGAATGAAGCGGTGGGAGCTGGCCCGGATACGACCGCGGAGTGGCGGACGACCTCCGACGTAGCCGCGTACCTCGGCGTCAAGGTTGCGACTGTGACGAACTATCGGAAGCGCGGTCAGATGCCGGAGCCGGATGCCACTGTTGGGCGCACGCACATGTGGCGCCCGAGTCGAGTGGTGTCCTGGCATGAGAGCCGTCCCCGGCCTGGCGTCGGTGGCCGCCCAACCCGAGCAAACGCAGACGGTAGCGGCGACGTTAGCTCGCGCTGAGGGTTCGCACCTCGTCGAGGTAAGAGATCGCTCAACATGCCGGACGGCACAGCACCCACGCCGCCTACTCCTCGGCGCCAGCCGACGTGTCCTCGATCTGACGTTGCTCGGCGCCAGGAGCCTGGCGTCCCAGCTTCTTGGTCTTGAATAGAGAAGCGGCTGTACCCCCGACCGCGCCGGCTGCACCGGCGATCGCTCCGCCCACACCCTTCACCGCGGTCAGCGCGTGCGGCGCATCCGGAACGCCGTCGCGGTCCAGGTCGACGCTTCTGAACGGACGCGCCACAGCGCCAGGTTCAGCTGCGGGTGATACGCGTGACGTGCAGACGCATGTCAACGGGCGTTGACACATGCCGACCTTCAGCGCGCCGCTCACGACGCATCGCCGAGCCACTCCTGAGCATCAGCTTGCCACAGCGAGGACTAAATGGTCCTGGAAAAGACTCACCTTATCGGTGATCTCGCGGACATAGCACCCGTTGAATCAAGCTGGCGGCGTATGTGTTCGTCCTTCACCATCACGCGAATGCAACCCAACGCCGAATGGACCCCAAGGTCCCATTCTCCATGGATTATGGGCACCGCTGGATACACTTGACCGATGGGCGACGAGCAGGTGGCTGCGCCGACGAAGCAGCGGAGGATCAGTCAACGGGGCATCGCGACGCGAGAGCGGATCCTCGAGGCGGCGAACCGGCTGATGTTCGTGCGCGGAGTGAACGCGACGACCCTTGACGACGTCCGCGAGGCAAGCCAGACGAGCAAGTCTCAGCTTTACCACCACTTCGCCGACAAGCAGGAGCTCGTGCGCGCGTTGGTCAAATATCGGGGCGCGCTCGTGCTTCAGCGCGAGCGCGGAGGGCTCGAACGACTGAGATCGTTCTCAGGGCTGGTCCGGTGGCGTAACGCGCTGGTTCAGGCCAACTCGCTGAACAACGGCAAATACGGGTGCGGCCTCGGGTCGATGGCTGTCGAGCTGTCCGATCAAGATGAGCAGGCTCGATCAATGCTGTTGGAAACGTTTGCGGCATGGGAAAAGCTGATCAGTGATGGTCTGCACCGGATGCGGGACAGCGGTGCACTGCGCCAGGACGCCGACCCGGAGAAGTTGGCCACGGGGTTGATGGCAGCTTTGCAAGGCGGCTACTTGCTGGCGAACGCCGCGCACAACGTCGCACCCATGGAAGTTGCTCTGGACATGGCGCTGGAACACATCAAATCGTTCCTCTCGGAGCCGTCCGGCGAGCCGACCCGTTAATTGAGCCCTTTTCGTCGTGATCAGGCCGGTCACGGCGGTGCGAGCAGCCCGGAGATCGATGAGGGCGAGGCTCCAAGGTAAGACAGCAGTCGAACCAAGATCCGCTGCCCCGACCGGGAGCCTCGCCGTGCTGTCTCACCCCGCCACGATCCCGCTGTCCAGCCGAACCCTGAACCACCTCGCCGAATGCCTCCGTAACCACCGCCAGCAACGTCGATCCCGGTGGCGGCGCCTGGACCCCGGCCGGCAAGCCCTACTCACCCTCGCCCATCTGCGCAACGGCGACACCCACGCCCGCCTCGCAGCCGGGTTCGGCATCGGCGTCGCCACCCGCGTGCCGCTACATCCGCGGAGCTGTCGCTCCACCCGCCGCAACCGCTGACGACCTGGCCGCCGCCATGGACCGCATCCAAAGGCTGGCGTACGCGATCGTCGACGGCGCGCTGATCCCGATCGACCGGTTCGCCGACCAGAAGCCCTACCGGTACCGGCCGACGTTGTCCCGCTGGCAGAAGGCCGTCCGCCACGCACACGCCCGGATCCGGGCCTGCGGCGAGCGAGCCATCGCCACCCTCAAAACCTGGGCCCTCTCGTCGTTGTTGTCCGGATTTGAGTCCGCGATGCGACGACGATCGCCGCCCTGATGCGTGACCGACGGCATGTCCGAGCCTTAACGGACTAATGAGTCCATCTTCGGGTTTGGCGTTGAGCGAGGTCAGCTGGGGATGTCTTGGCCCTAACCCTTCAGTGCGGCTCAAAACAGCCCGAGGTGATGGTTCACGAGGGCCGAGCGGTTCTGGCAACGAGCGATCAACTGGACTATCCAGTCCATGACCGCTAGCCTGCGTAGGCACTCGGTCATGGGGTGATACGCCCGGCCACAGCCCCCGCTCAGACTGCGGCTCGGCTGCTGCTGGATCCGCGTATCTGGACCGTCACTACCAGGATCTACAGGAAGGCACGGTTGATGGAAACCGATCGGGATCGTGTCGTCGCATCCGCCCGGGCTGTCCTTCCGGCCACTGAGCGCCGGCGCACGGACATGGCCACCCGCGGCTTCACGTTCGTCGCTGATGAACCGCACAACGGCGCACTCGGCGAAGGCCCGACGCCGACGGAGTACCTGTTGATGGCGCTCGCGTCGTGCACTGCTCAGACGCTGCGGCAGTATGTCGACTATAAGGGCGCGTCTCATTTGGTGAGGCGGCGGTAGCAGATCAGGGTGCTCGCGATGGTGGCAAAGGCTTCGAAGTGGTCG
>NZ_JBRIQN010000119.1:0-4047 GCF_052981855.1 Micromonospora sp. LZ34 | reverse complement strand
CGTTGTACTTCTTCGGTGCCGGCATCGCTGGTGTTCCTCCCAGGTTTCGATGTCTCCATCAAACCCGGTGCGGAACAGCCCGCTGGCGGCGGCATCCCGTCGAGGGGCAGACCGTGGTCCATTCCGATCACGGCAGCCCAATACACCAGTTGGGCTTTCGGGCAGCGGCTCCGGTCCGCCGGGCTGCTCGGCTCGATGGGATCCATCGGCGACTGCTACGACAATTCGCTGGTCGAGTCGTTCTTCTGCTCGATGCAGCTCGAACTGCTCGACCGCCAGCCCTGGGCAACCCGCCAGGAACTGGCCAACGCCATCTTCGAATGGATCGAAGCCTGGAACAACCCACGCCGACGCCACTCAAGCCTTGGCAACCTGTCCCCGATCGACTACGAACAACAACACACCCCGGCCGCAACCGCGGCCTGACCATCACACGGAAGCCGTCCGGGAAACCGGGGGAAGCTCAACCCTCACCGAAGAATGGGCCTACGCCAAGCCCTACACCTCAGAAACCGCCCGCCGCGCCACCTTGCCCGCCTGACTGCACGCCTACAACAATCACCGCACACACACCGCACTCGACGGCCAACCACCCGCCAGCCGCGTCCCCAACCTCTCCGGACAGAACAGGCGTACGACCTGACCACGTTCGGGCCCAACGCTTTATGCTGAATCGCGGTGCCTGTACGACTCGTCAGCCAACGCCCCAACCTCGACGAGCGGGATCCCCACTCTCCGCTACCCGGCGAAAACCTGAACCTCGACCAGGGACAGGGGAGTTGGTGCCGACCAGCTGGACCCGTACGTACCGACCGGTGCGGCCGACGTCGGTCGTCGTCGGCGATCTAGCCTGGCCTGGCCTGGAAGAGTGGACCGACCCTACCCCCCCCCGGCGGAGCGAGGTCTGGTTTAGCGCTTTCGGAGCTCAAGAGCACGTCAGAGATGCACACCTGGGAGTTGATCAGCCGGTTGGCGCAGGACTTGTCGGTACGCTCCAGATCTGCGATTTGCCGAGACAGCCTCCACCGCCCCGCCCGCCATTGGGCTCAGACTCAGACCCTGTGCGTGACCGATTCGCCGCTCTACGCCCCATTGGTGCTGCCGTCCACCGCACGCTCACAAGAGGCAACGCGCTACTGGACAGCGGGTTTGGAACGGGCGAGATTCCACCTCAACACGTCCACCCGTACCGGCGCGCGAACCAACCAATCCTCGGAGGCGACCATGCCGGTGAGGGTGTACGAACCGTCCGGGGTATCGGCAGGGACATTAATTTTGAACTGCGCCGTCCCTGACTCGCCCGAGCGCAGCGGTGTGAGCCATACGTCGCCCGGCTGCACCGACCACCCGTCCGGCACGTGCACACTGGCGCGAGCAGCCGGCATCTTGAGTTGGTCGGCCGCGGTAAGCGTGAGCGCTACGGGCAGTTCCGTGCCGGGCCGCCACGCAGCATCGGGGACCTGCACGGCCACCACCGCCTGGGCGACGATGCGGAAAGTCTCACCAGGGCGGGTGGGCAGGCGCAGCAGGTCACCGTCGATGGTGTGGTCGGCCAGGCGCCCGTCACCACGGTAGACCCTGACTTTGCCCGACAACATGTCACTGCGCAGGACAGCCTCGCCTCCCCTATCGGAGGTGAGCCGGATCTCGGTCGGTGTGCCGCAACGCCAGGTGGCACCGACGGTGAAGGCACCTCGGGCGCGCAACCCGTCCACCTTGCCGTCACGCCACGCCCCTGGCAGGGCCGGCAGCAGATCGATCGTCCCGAGGTGGCTTTGCAGGAGCATCTCGCTCATGCCGGACGTGGCACCGAAGTTGCCGTCAGTCTGGTAGGGCGGGTGCGTGTCCCAGAGGTTCGGCAGGGTGCTGCTCTGCAGTTGGTCGCCGATCAGCTTGTGGGCGCGATCGCCGTCGAGCAGCCGGGCCCAGAAATTGATCTTCCACGCCTTGCTCCACCCCGTGCCAGCGTCCGTGCGGGCGTTGAGCGAGACCTTGGCAGCGTCGGCCAGCTCCGGCGTAGTGCGGGGCGAAATCTGCCGGCCCGGGTGAACAGCGAACATGTGGGAGACGTGACGGTGAGTCTCGTTCGGATCGTCGATGTCGGCCTTCCACTCCTGCAACTGCCCCCACGAGCCGATCCGCAACCCCGGGTCCAACTCCCGAAGAATAGCCTCCACCTCGGCGGCGAACCCGGCATCCCCAACGGTGCCGGCAGCCTCTCGCACGTCAGTGAACAGGTGCCAGAGGATCTGCTGAGACATCGACGCGCCGGCGGACGACGAGCCGATCTCCGGCGAACGACTCGGAACGACCACCAGCTTGCCGTCGCGGGGGTCGATCTGGAGGAAATCCAGCCAGAACTCCGCCGTCTCCCGCATCACGGGGTAGGCGACCTCGGCGAGGAACTTCTCATCCAGCGAGAACCGGTAGTGGTCGTAAAGTTGCTGGGCCAACCACGCCCCGGATTCCGGAAAGTAGTACGCGGGGTGGTCCCATGCCCCGGTGTGGCCGTAGATGTTCGACGCGTGATGGACGACCCATCCCCGACGCGAGCCGTACATCTGCGCGGCGGTGACCCGCCCCGGCTCGCGCAGGCGATCGACGTAGTCGAACAGCGGCGTCGCAGTCTCCGACAGGTTGGTCGTCTCGGCCGGGAAGTAGTTCATTTGCAGGTTAATGTTCAGGTGGTAATCCGCCTGCCACGGCGGCGCCTCCATGTCGTTCCACACCCCTTGCAGGTTCGCCGGCAGCGACCCCGGACGCGAGGAGGCTATCAGCAGGTACCGGCCGTACTGGTAAAACAGTTCCTCGAGCGCCAGGCCGGCCGGCGAGCTGCCACCGTCGTACCGGCTCAACAGATCGTCGGTCGGGATGTCCGGCAGTTTCCCACCGAGGTCCAGGTTGACCCGGTTGAACAGCTTGGCGTAGTCGGCCTCGTGGTCGGCCAGCAGCGCCTGGTACCCCCGCACGGCCGCGTGGTCAACCAGCCCGGTCACCCGCTCATGCGGGTTCTCGCCCCGATAGGACGGGTAGTCGTTGGCGTAGTCGGTGCTGGCGGCGAGGATCACCACGACGCTGTCAGCGCCTGCGACGGTCACCGAGCCACCCGGTCCGTCGTTCCTGGTCCCACCCTCGTTGATCACCTGCAGCTGCGTCTCGTACTTCAGCCCGTTGCTGTTCAGTGCGCCGTTCACGGTGATCCGGCCGTTTGCTGCGCGGGCCGAACTCGACCGATTGGACGGGACGGCGATCCGGGCGGTGACGTCGATCCGGCCCGGCTGATCCGCGTCGAGCCGACCCACGATCACGCCGCCCGGCGCGGTGGCGAAATACTCCCGGGTGAACCGGACCCCGTCCGCGACATAGGAAACACCAGCCACCGCGCGGCAGATGTCCAGATGGCGGCGATACTGGCTGACCGACGCGGGGTTGCCAAAGGTCAGACGAAGGTCACCGAAGCTCTGGTATGCCCCAAACCGGCGGTGCCGCGGCGAGTCCGATGGCAGACCCAGCCGCTGCAGCACGTACTCCGGGCAGACCTGACCCTCTTCCCAGATTCGCTGCCGGACCTCTCCCAGCGCCCCCGGCCGTGGCTCCTGCCAGTTGCCGAAGTTGTAGTCCGGCACACCGGGGCCTCCGGTCCACAGCGACTTGTCGTTGAACTGCAGCCGCTCGCCCTGCACGCCACCGAATACGGTCGCACCGAGGGCGCCGTTGCCGATCGGCAGTGACCGGCTCTCCCAGCCGTTGTGCGAATCCGGGGCGGGCTCGTCATACCAGAGCACAAGCTCGGAATCCTGGCCTCGTCGAGCACCGTCGACCACCGACGAGGCGCCGGCGGTGGCTGGAACTACACCGAGGGTTGGGGAGAGCACGACCATGACGACGCCTTTCAATTCCGTAGGAACGTCGAGCATTGCCGGCGCTCCGCGAGTTCGAGCACGATTGGGCAGCGCCCTCAGTCGGAGGTGCGGCCGACCGAGACCCGGCAGGTGAGCACGTGCTCGCCTGCCGGGAGCAGTTTCCGCAGCGTGGGCAGCACCGTAC
>NZ_JBRIQN010000118.1:0-4180 GCF_052981855.1 Micromonospora sp. LZ34 | reverse complement strand
ACCAGCGCCTACGCACCCGCACCGCCACAACCCGACGCCACCGCGGACACCTCAACCCCGCCTAACTTCGAAGAGCCATGATGCAGCGGATCGCCGTTCTTGACGTCTGAGCGCGAAATCAACGCGCCCTCGGGCTCCACTACGCCCTGCGAGAGCTTTGCGCGCAGTTCGCCTTGCAGATCTGCTGCCGAGAGGGCGGCAGTCAGGCGCAGCGGTTGGAGCGCGGCTGCCGCCGATTCGTTCATTCTGATCGTCAACACGGCTGCAGCGTAGGGGCGAGCAGCACCGGCACCGGCACGTTGCAAGGGCGAGGATCACCACCAGGAATGCCAGAGCCTGCTCGTGGCACGAATGTGCGCCACAGATCGTGCCCGATGGCGCCCGTTCGTGGCACCCGCTACGGCCACGTGGCTGGCGCTTGCCCATCTGCTCCGGGGATTGCCGTAGGGTCGGCCGCCATGGAGACGGTGAGCTCAGCGATGGCTGTCCTGCTGCGCGGGATGACAGAGGCCTCATGGGCCATCGAGCGCAACTTCACCGAGCTCTACCTGAACTACGACCTCTTCGTGCCAGACGCCGGCGGCGGGCGAAGCCGGTTCGAAGGCACGGATGATGAGGTACTGATTTGGGGCAGTCAGCTGCTGTTCGACCCGTACGACGGGGTGGGCCAGCCATCGCTCGGCGGACATCTGGAGTTCGATGCCCTGACGATCAGGCTGCCGCACCTCCCGGTGGAGGTCACAGACTATCCGTCCGAGATCCGCCTTTATCTGCGGCTGACGCTGCGCGAGGACGGCTTCACGCTGACAGCTGGTATCGACGTCGACCTCCTCCAGCCAGTGTTCAAGTATCCAGCCGGCGAGCACACAGTCATGCGCATCACCGAGGAACTCACCACCGTGGACGAGGCCGTAGCCGCCGCCCAACGCGCCGTCGGGGCCTTCGCCGATCACTACTCACTCTTCGACGACATCGGCTTCCCCCGCCGGACCTAGACATGACACGCCCTCACCGCTGGCGGCCCACTTCATCGGCAACCGGAAAGGGCCCCACTCGCCCACCAGATGCTTGACAGTGATCGATACTTTGCTTGCTCGCGTGATGTTGCGGGCATCGAGCTGTGCGAGGCCGGGATCGGCGCCGGTGGAATTGTCGGTCGTGGAGCAGCGGTATCGGGCGGTATTGGTGTTGTCTCCTCGTCAGAGAGGCCAATGGTGATCGAAGAGTCCCAACTACCAGGAGGACGTGCGACCACGGGCTGGCCATGGTGACTTCCTTTCGGCACCGATTGATCGCGGCCCTGACTCTGGCGGCGATCGGGCTGAGCCTCAGTGGATGCCAGAAGGCGATCAGCGTGGGCGCGGTCAACCGTTGCGGTGTAGACGTCGAGATCCAGGCAGACACCGTGCGAGAGGCGACGACCCGGTGGATCACGGTGCGCGCCGGTGATCAGGAAAAAGTCGCGGCCATGGGCGAGAACACCGAGACGCTCTACGTCAACCTGCGGGCGCCGGGCAACGGGGAGGCTCGAAGCTTCGACGTGCCGACGACATCGCTCGGAAAGCCGTCCGCCGACGTGGACTACGAGGCGCTGCTCGTGCTGGACGGCGACCGCTGTCCATGAGTCTGCGGCCAAGGTGTCCACCGACCAGACACGCCCCGCATCGTTGCCGACCCGACGCCTCTCGGAACCAAGGTCAACCGTCACGCAGGTCCTGGGACGGATTCGTCAAGCGGTGGGACTAGACAGTTCACCGTGCCCGTTGTCCCTCGTTGACCGATCAGCGGCGGCCGTCGAGTGCTTGGTCCGCGACGTCGATGACCATCACCGTAACGTTGTCGTGCCCCAACGTGAAGGCGGTCCAGCGGATGCCTGGGCACGCGTCGGCGGCGATGACGCTGGACGTCTACGCGAACCTGTTCGAGGACGACCTGGACCAGGTGGCGGACCGCCTGGACCGTGCGGCGCCTCGTGCTGCTGCGGACTCAGTGCGGACTGATGGCATCGGTCCCGATCTTGACGCCGTTCGTCCGGGTCGTCGGCAGCATGCCTGACCAGGGGTTTCCGTGGGGGGCGGGCGGGACTCGAACCCGCGACCGAGGGATTACGAGACCAAACTGCATGCCCCGCCAACCTGGCCACATGCGGCCTAGCAGCGGAAACACCTCTCGACATCTCACACCACCCCCCGCTGTCCGCCGACCTCTTGCGGACAAAATGCGGACCGTCACTTGCCACGCATTGCTCGCGGCATCACGTCCCGTCGCAAGGTCCTCATCAGGGCCGCGTGTCGATTGGTGCCGCCGCGTGGCATGAGTCGACGGGAGTGCAGGGTTAGCAGCCCAACCCATCCGGCGGCCACCCCGACAAACACTGTTCCAAACGTGATGGCGATCGGCACCCAGACCAGCGGTGGCTTCAGGGGCCAGAGGGCTATCGTGCCAATGGTCAAACCCATCATGAGCGGCCCGAGGAGCAGGCAGCGGTAGCCGACGACCGGCAGCCGATATGCACTCGTCGCCCGGATCCGGTCGACCGCCTTGTCGACCTCTGCCATGTCGGTAACCTCCCCGGAGTCGCCGTGACTGTACAGAGGCCCCGCTCTCATGCCATCCCGCCGACCGTTGACCCACACACCGTGGAGCACGCCAGCGCCAGGGTGACAAGGTGGACGACGCCCGGTTCCGGGTGGAGATCACCGTCCCGCAGAGCGCGCTGTCCGATCGTCGCAAGGCCGGCCTGGTCGCCGAAACGACGACCGTCGTGCTGGACGCGGCCGGGCTGACCGACGTCGACGCGCAGCGCGTATGGGTGCTCATCCACGAACAGCCCGACGGCACGTGGGGCGCGGGCGGGATGATCGTGCGCTACGCGGATCTCGTGGCCCTCGCCGCGAAGTAGAGCAAGCCCCTCCGTCGATGCGGCGAGCCCAGTGCACGGAGGCGACGGTTTCGGGGTCGGCCAGGACCAGGGCCGACGAAGCCGTTGGTTCCTGCGGTGGCGGCCGATGACCGGGGACGATGGTGGGGGCGCCGCCTGCCGGCATCTGGACGGTATGGGCCGGCACCAAACCGGATCGTCGCATTTTGCAGGGATGGATTGAGAGCCGCGCGCGCAGGGTTGCCGGCGAGTTCGGCTGTTGCCAGAAGAGCCCACCGTCAGGTTCTTCAGTTCAGATACCGGTGCGGGCGTTAAGCGGGTGGGACGACAATGTGCTTGACCTCTGCCATGTAGCGCCCGGCGGCCGCGGAGGCATCGTCCGGGGAGCTCCCGGTTTCACGCGCACGCATGTACGCCGCGTACCAGTCCCACCAGTCGTGCGGTGGGGCGACCGCCTCAAACGAGCCGTGGTGTTCGGCCGTCTCATGAAGGAGCTGCGCAAGATCTTCAACGTCCATCGGTCGGAACCTCCTCGGTCGTGCGGACTCGTCACCGTCCGGGTTGCCGCTCCTTGACCTCCTGCAGCAGCCACCCGTTGCCGTCCGGGTCGGTGAACGAGGCGAATGAGGCGTAGCTGCGACGGTCTGGGGCGGGGCCGTCCACCCGTTCTTGGTCGCCGGTGTCGTAGACGTTGTGGTAGACCTCGCTCACCTCCACGCCCCTGCTGATCAGGTCGGCGCGGGCTTGATCGATGTCGGAGACCACGAGGTAGGTGCCCTGGGCAGTGCCAGGCGCCGCGGGGGTGAGCCCGCGGCCGAGGTGGATCGAGCATGCCGACCCCGGCGGCGTCAGTTGTACGACCCTGAACTTCGGGCCGGCCTCGTAGTCCGCATCGAGCCGCCACCCCAAGCCCTGGTAGAAGCGCAGGGCGCGGTCGACGTCAGCCACAGGAATGACGACGACCTCGAGTTTCATGAGGGTAGTCGGCTCCTTGACGACGTCCGTTGCGCCGCCCTGATCTTCCTGCGGGGTGCTCATGTCGACCTCCCGTGACGGATGCCCGCTTCGGTTCGTGACCCTGGATGAGCCCCCACCGGGCGGGGACCCGAGCGCCGACTCCGGGTCATCCGTGGACCGGCTGATACGACAATTGTGGCTTGCCGGACACTGCCGATGAGGGCCGTTGGCGCAACGCGCTCCCACCTCGGCAATCGCCCGTAGCGGCTCTTCGAAGTTAGGCGGGGTTGAGGTGTCCGCGGTGGCGTCGGGTTGTGGCGGTGCGGGTGCGTAGGCGCTGGT
>NZ_JBRIQN010000117.1:0-4892 GCF_052981855.1 Micromonospora sp. LZ34 | reverse complement strand
CGACCAGCGACACGGAGGAACCCGGCCCCGCGCCGGGCCCTCAGCATCCCGCCAAAACAGCGGCAATCACGCGAATCAGACTCATCGAGAAGCGGCTATGAAACCGCACTCAAGTGAAAGACCGAGGCTAGGTCTAATACTGCCGGAGGTTATTGACACCTTAGAGCCTGGTAAATAAGGGTTTCGGTGTGTTGGTGACGGGCGAGGCGGCGAGCCATCACAATGATCATGGCCCATTGGACCATCGCGGCGTGGTGTTCAAGGAGCCGTTCATAGTCGCGGACGGTGCGCCGGCACCGGTTGATCCACGAGAAGGTACGTTCGACCGCCCACCTGCGGTGTAGGACCACAAGGTGGTCTGCCCGGCGAGTGTGGCGACGATCCGCACGGTCAGGGCGAGGTGGGTGGCGGCCCAGTCGACGAGCCTGCCGGCGTAGCCGCTGTCGGCCCAGACCAGGCGGATGCCGGGGAAGCAAGCGTGCAACGCCTGAAGGAGGGGCGGGCGCCGTCGCGGTCCTGCACGTTGGCGCCGGTGATCAGGATCGCGAGGAGCAGGCCGCAGGTGTCCACGGCGATGTGCCGTTTACGGCCGTTGACCTCCTTCCCCACGTCGTAGCCGCGGCTGGCCCGCCCGACGGTCTCCGCGCCGCGTACCGACTGGGAGTCGACCAGCGCGGCCGTCGGCTGCCGGTCGCGGTCCTCGACCTGGGCGCGGACCTGTTCACGCAGGCTGTTGTACATGCGGTGGAGCGTTCCGTCGGCGGTCCAGGTCTTGAAGGAGTGGTAGACCAGCTTGTGGTGGGGGAAGTCGGCCGGTAGCGGGCCTGTCAAACGAACGGCTCTGGCGCAGAAACGGTGGTGACCTGAGTCCAGAGTGGTCGGTTCCGTGGTGCATCCTGACCCCGGTGCGAGGTGATCAAGACGGTCTTTCCTCTGCTGTCAGGGCTGGTTATCGACGGGGTGATCGATCAAGGGGCGGTGGTGCGGGTCGTCGCCCGCACGCCGGTGGCCCCGGTGCCGTGCTCGGGATGTGGGCAGCTCAGCGACCGGGTGCATGCGTATCACCAGCGTCGGCTGGCTGATCTTTTCGTTGGTGGGCGCTGCGTGGTCGTGCAGTTGCGGGTCCGGCGCCTGGTCTGCCGGGCGGGGTCGTGCCCGCGGCGGAGGTTTCGGGAACAGGTGCCCGCGCTGACTCCGCGATGGGCGCGGCGGACCCGGCAGCTGACCGCTTTGGTCGCCGATCCGGCGGTGGCCGTCCGGCCGGGCCGGCGCGGCGGTGCTGTCCCGATTGGGTGTGCGGGTCTCCCGCAGCACCGTCCTGCGGGTGCTGATGACGGCGGTGCTCAGCGTCGACGACTTCGCGCTGTCCCGGGGCCGCCGGTATGCGACCTTGCTGCTTGACACTCCAGTGATCGAACGTGCATCATTGACCCTGAACGATCAATCGACTCTTTGGAGCGTCGCTATGCGCAAACGTTCAATCGGTATTGCTGCCGCAGCCGCCACGCTGATGGTGGCTGCAACGTCGACCCCTGCCCACGCCTACGTAATCTGGGACGGCGACGCCTCGCAGGGGACAGGTGTCTTCGGAAACATCGAGTGCCCGTCGCCCGGCAGCGTGGTGACTGAGGCTCAGACCGACGGTCACGGCACGGTGTTCCGCTACACCAAGGGCGCCAGCGAATGGCGGTGCGAGTCGCGCAATATCAGGGTCGGTGGGTCGCGCTACACCTTCCAGAACAACTCCACGTACTACCTGGGCTGGGAGAGCAAGCTCGACAGGGTCAGCCTCCCCGGCGGTGGCGACTTCGTGGTCTTCCAGTGGAAGTCGTATCCCGACGGGACGCAGACCTACCCGCTGCTCATGACGGTCAAGGACGGGCGGGTCCGGCTGCACTACGTCGCCCCGGGTAACTCGTGGCACGGAATTTGGTCCGGTTCCGTCGCAGCCAACGACTGGCACCGATTCGTCCTGGGGATCCACACCTCCGACTCGACGACCGGCGGCTGGGTGGAACTGTGGTTCGACGGCGTCAAGCAGACCTTCAGCAACGGCTCGCAGCGCTACACAGGTCGCATGTGGGACAGTGCCAACGAACCCAAATGGGGCGTGTACGACCGCTACAACGAGACCGACAAGATCATCAACCGCATTGACAGCCTGAAGATCGGCACCGCCTACGCAGACGTCGACTGAAAGCCGACGCTGAAGTCCCCCGCTTTCGCGCAGTGGTGGTTACCTGGCGCCGGTTAGCTCAGGCTCAACGATAGCCGTCTGCGGATGATCGTCGTGGAGGATGTGCAAGGCCGTTTCGTTCTCGTCGGGGCTGAGGGGAGCCGGTTCCTTCTGGACACGGCGGCAGTTCTACCAGCGGTGGATGTAGGTGAAAATCGATTTAGCCCCGGGTGGGTTGGTGTCGCTTGATGATCGGCTTGTGGCGTGGGGCTCGTTGCTGGTTACGGCTGCCTTTGGGTCGCCCCGGTCCTGGTCTGGAGGGTTCCGGTGGTCTGGCCGGCGTGGCTAGGCGCGGGTGCAGGCTGCGGAAACCTCGGCGGATCCGGTAGGGGGTCAGGGTGGCTGTGGTCAGCGGTCGTTCCCAGGGCAGGCGTCGGTCGGCGATCAGGGTCCGGGCGAGGCGTAGCTGGGTATGTGCCGCGGCCACGATCCAGGTCCACAGGTCGGCTTGGCTCGGGTGACGCACCGCGGGTGTGGTCCAGGCGAGGTGCTGTTTGATGAATCGGTTGGTGTGTTCGATGGCGAACCGGCGTAGGTAGGCCCGCCAGATCAGGTCGAGGTTGAGCGGATCGGGGCCGGCGGTCCACAGCCACAGGGTCTGTGGGGTGCCGGCCTCGACCGGTCGGGTCAGGCTGACCCGCACGACGGTTCCGCGGATGATCGGGACGGCCCTTGGTGTCTTCGCCGCCCACCTGCGTCGTTTGCTTGGCTTGGGATGCAGCCCGGTCCACGCCTGCACGTGGACCGGACCGTAGGTGTCACCGACGGTGTGTAGTTCACCGGTGGGGTCGGGCCAGGTCGTGGGATCAGCGCAGGCGAACCGGTCGCCGTGCAGTTTGGGTCGGCTACCACTGCCAGGGGTTTTCGCTGGCGGGTCGCAGTAGAAGACCCGGTCACGGCGGATCCGCCCGATGATCCGGGCGGGGGCGTGGGGATCGGAGGCCACCCGAGCTGTCGCGGTGATCGGGCAGTAACCCGCGTCCATGCAGAACACCGGCACCACACCCGGCCGGTGACGGGCCAAGCCCTGCACGAGGGCGGCCATCTGGTTGCAGGCCACCTCGGTGGCGTTGTCCTCAGGGTCCACCCGCACCACGTCGACCGGCGCCGTCCAGGAATCCGGCGTCGAGGAGACCTGACAGATCCACTGGTAGGCCCATCCCGGCACCACCCGGCCCCGCCGATCGCCTCCCGGATCAGGCACACGACACATCCCTCGCCGTGGTGAACACCCCGCCTCGGAACGCGGCCACGCCGTCACATCCACCGCGAACACCGGCCACCACCCGGGCAGACTGCCGATCAGCAGATCCCGCACCGCCGCGACGTCCACTCGCCCTTCGACAAGGACGCGTACACACTGCCCCAACCCCGACGCAACGCCGGCTCCAACGTCAGATGCGGGCAGCGACGCCACCTGACCCGGCGTGGTCAACACCGCGTCCGTGACCTCGAACAACGTGTCCGCCCACCCCGTCAAGCACCGATACCAGCCCTGGCGGAACTCCACCAACCGGGTCACGGCATCCGCGTGGCGTTTCCTCACCCACGCCCGCATGGCCCACAATGACGGCCACGGCCACCGCCCCACATCGAAGATCTTGGTCGATCCCGATGATCAGGCGGTGGCCGCTCCACGTCACGACAACACACCGAGCGAACCCGCACCATCTCGACGCAGGGTCAAGGGCGCGTCTCAGTTGGTGGCCTTGGCCAGCCTGCGGTAGCAGATGAGCAGGCAGCCGATGTCGGCGAAGGCGAGGAAGTGTTCGGCTGTGCGGTCGTAGCGGCGGACCAGGCGGCGGTTGCGCAGTAGCCAGGACAGGCAGGACTCGACGATCCAGCGGTGGCGGCCAAGGCGCTGTGAGGACTCGATGCCTTTGCGGGCGGTGCGCACCGCGATGCCGCGTCGGCGGACTTCCGTGCGCATGGCGGGCTGGTCATAGGCCTTGTCCGCGTGGAGCTTCGCGGGGCGGTGACGGGGTCGCCCGCGTGGCGAGCGGATCGGGGCGTTCGAGTCCAGCAGGGGTAGCAGCAGTTGGGAGTCGTGGGTGTTCGCGGCGGAGATGAGCACGCTCAGTGGTACGCCGCGTCGGTCGCACAGGACATGGATCTTCGTTCCCGGTTTGCCGCGGTCGACCGGGTTTGGTCCTGTGAGGTCCCCCCTTTTTCGGCCCGGACCGCGATCGAGTCGACCACGGCCCGCGACCAGTCGATCTCGCCGATGACGCCGAGTCGGTGCAGCGGTTGCTGGTGCAGCCCTTCCCACAGCCCGGATCGGGTCCACTGGGTGAAGCGGCGGTGCGCGGTGGCACGGCTGATGCCGAACAACCCGGCCGGTAATTTCCACCAGGAGCAGCCGGCCTGCACCAGGTACACGATCGCCGCGAGCACCGCCCGGTCATCGGCGCGCCGTTTCCCGCCACCCTGCGGCCGCTTGGCCGGTACGGGGATCAACGGCTGCGCGATCTCCCAGAAATCGTCCGGCGCCCACGTACGCACCATGTCATCGATCATCGCCGTCACGAAACGAAGATCATGCCGCAGCTACCACACCGTCCATCTGAGACACGCCCTAATACGGCAGCCGCCATTGGCGGTCTGACCTCGCGGGATGCGGTGGGGGCGTGCGAAGTGGACGCAGCCGCCTGTCGAT
>NZ_JBRIQN010000116.1:0-5067 GCF_052981855.1 Micromonospora sp. LZ34 | reverse complement strand
CGGCGACCCAGCGGGCTGGAACGTGTGGCAGACGTTACAACCAATCGACAAGTTTCGAAGCGGGCCGCAAGTTGACCAGTGCCCTGCCAAACGACCTCGCGCATGATTGTGTCCGGCGTGGAAATGCCCCTGCCTGTGGTAAGGGGTCACATGGCGGGGTCGGTGGCAATGGCGGCGATGGGTTGCCGCAGTCGGTGGGTTGGTGGTCGGACAGTAGGCCGGCGACGCGCGGATGCTGATGTCGCGGCTGTCGCGGCGGCCGAGGTGGCGGGTCAACCTGCGCCTCAACGACGGGCCGGAGGCTGTAACCAGTGTCCTGCTGGAGGGACCCGCCGACGGTGACGTTCACCGTCGCGATAAGGGCGACGCGGTCCGGCTGTACAACGTCGGGCGCGCCTGCCTCCAAGCCGCGCCTACTCCCGCATTTACCAGGGCCGGGAGAACTCATCGACCACATTCTCGCCTCGCGCGACCTACAGCTGCGCCTGGTGAGCTTCGATTCTCTCGTCGACGACATCACCTCCATCGGCGCCTCCACCCTCAGCCGCGCGGCCGCCACCGTGCCAGACCACGCCCCGGTCATCGCCCGCTTCACTACCCTGTAGCGGGCGCCAATCTTTCGGTAGCCAGCGAACCGGCCGGTCACACCGCCATCGCGCCCATGCAGCACGAAGCAACCCTCCGGCGTGCCCGCGCGGTGGTGTCGTTACTCGGCTGGGCTGGCTTGCCGGCGGCGCAGCGTGCGAATCCACCCCTGGGCCGTGTGGCGGGGCACGTTGTAGTGATCGGCGACAGCCGCCACGCTGCCAGCCTGCTGATACACCGACTCCAGATCACCCGGTGACCGCCGGTACACACGACCCTTGCCCGGGGACGCTTCGCCTTTCGCGGTCTGCTTGGTGGCTTTCCGACCGGCGTTCGTGGTGTTGGCACCGGCGGCTTTCCGCCCACGCGCCCGGGTCGCGCCGGCGGCCGGGGCTTTCGCCCGTGACGCCTGCTTGGGAACAGCCACCTCGGTCGCGTCGCCGTCCACCAGCACAGTCGTCGCCGGCTCGACGGTGGACGTGGATGCGGCGACAGGCTGGGCGGCCTCGGTGTCCGCGGCAGGCTCCTCGTCGCCAACGGATCCAGCGGGCGCATCGTCGGCCGCAGCAGCAGGCGACACAGTCAACGCCTGCTGCCCTCCGACGGCCGGGGTGACCGCCCTCAGCAGCAGATCCAGATCGACCGCGGGAATCTGGCCGGCGGTCAGCCCGTCCCCCTCACCGGCGCGTACCACCAGCTCGGTGATGCGCGCGGTCGCGCCGTTCAACTCGACCCTCATGGTTGTGGTCGCTTGGCTGGGATCGTCCGCGGCGATGGTAATGGTGTAGGAACTCACGACTCTACGGGCTGTTCCGCCGTTGGCAACGCGCCGGGGTGTGGCAGCGGATCGTCACCGGGCTGCAGACCCGCGCCGACGCCGCCGGTCTGATCACCTGGGACGTCAGCGTCGACTCGACCATCGCTCGGGCGCATCAGCACGCCGCCGGCGCCCGCACCCGGCCCGAGCTGCAGAAGGAACCACCGGGCGGGGTCGAGGACGAGCCGGCTGATCACGCTCTGGGTCGGTCGCGGGGTGGCTGGACCACCAAGCTGCACCTGGCCTGCGAGCAGGGCCGCAAGCCGCTGTCGATGCTGGTGACCGGCGGGCAGCGCGGCGACAGCCCGCAGTTCACCCGGGTCCTGACCCGCATCCGGGTCCCCCGACCCGACGGCGGCCGACCCCGCACCCGACCCGACCGGGTCCTCGCGGACAAGGCATACAGCTCCCGCGCCAACCGTGAGCACCTACGCCGACGTGGCATCCCGGCCACGATCCCGATCAAGATCGATCAGGCCGCCAGCCGGCGCAAGAAGGGATCCAAGGGCGGACGACCGCCGACCTTCGACGCCCACATCTACCAGCAGCGTCACGCCGTCGAGTGCGTCATCAACCGGCTGACCCGAAAATCGGTGAAGGAGTGGGCAGGTGGCAGCACCCGGCGGAGCGTCAGCGGAGCCGGGTGCGGGCGGCTCACGCCGCTGAGCGAGAGCAGACCGACTGGCGCCACCGACACCTTTGATGCTGGCGTCGTGTCGCGGCAACGCCGTCAACCTGGGACTCGTGTGGTGCTTCTGTGATTCGGCGAGGCACCGCTGCCGCGGATTCAGGCATCCGAGTAGTAGTAGCGCCCGTCATGTCCTGGACGGTAGCGGTGGTGACGGTTTCGGCGCTTGAGGAACGGCAGCTGGCCCGCCCTTACACCGACCCGGGCGCGGGTATTGGTGCGATGAATGGCGAAGTGTGCTTGCCGGCGAGGATTCGTGAAGGCTAATCGGGGTAACCGCCGCCATGGCAGCTGATCGCAACGACCAGCCACGCCGCGACACCGCATCCGAGGTTGCCAAGGCATTCACGGCGCGCGCCCATCACGCTGGCGGCGAGGCGGGCAGGCTGCGGCTACGTCAGCTTGAGATCATCTTGTTCATCTCGTTGCAGGCCGGGGTTGCTGCCGCACTGTCATGGACGATCGCACGCGAGGTACTGGACAGGCCAGCACCAGTGTTCGCCCCTAGCGCAGCTGTCGGCCTTATCGTCGCCGCTCTCGGGCAGCGGGCCCGGCGTACATTCGAGCTGGTGCTCGGCGTCGGGTTGGGGCTGTTCCTCAGCGATCTACTGTTGCTCGCTTTCGGGTTCGGGCCATGGCAGATCGGGCTGGTGGTGGCGCTGGCTATCGCCGTCGCGCTGCTACTAACCGGCAAGAGCGGTGCGTTGGTCGCCCAGGCAGGCAGCGCCGCCGTGCTGATTGCCACGTTGTCACCCGCCGAGCGGAACCTTGAGTGGCCTCGACTTACGGACTCCCTGGTGGGCGGCCTTGTGGGACTGGTCGTGGTCGCGGTGCTGCTGCCGATCAACCCGATGCGCCTCGTCGACCGCGCCGCCGAACCAGTGACCGAGACCCTCTCCAGCCAGCTTCAGGAGATCGGACGCGCGCTGTCACAGCGGGACCCGGTCCGCGCAGTGCGAGCACTTGAACAGCTCCGCGGCATGGATGCCGACCTGGTCCGCTTACACGAGGCGCTGGGGGCCGCCGAGGAAGTGACAACCATCGCGCCGGCGCGCTGGCGTCGTCGGCACGACGTCGAGCGGTACCAACACGGCGTACAGCACCTGGATCGGGTGGTTCTTGAGTGCCGGGAGCTGGCCCGCTGGGCGGCTAACAGCCTGCAGTACGGAGAGCCGGTGCCGGAGGAGGTACCCGCGGCCGTGGAGGGGCTCGGCGAGGCGGTCTGGCTGCTGCGGGAGGAAGGCCGAGAGGGCCGCTCGTTCGAGCGGTCCTTTCAGGTGATCTTGGACGTTGCACGTCTCGCCGGTAGGGCCCGAGATCGAGGGCTCGCGGACGCGATCGTAGCCCAGATAGGCACCATGGCGAGTGACATGCTCCGGGCCACCGGCATTGAGGCCGGCACGGCCAATCAAATGGTTCTGGAGGCAGCTCAGTGGGCCCCAGGCAAACAGGATACCTAAAGGTCGGGTGGCCGGAGGGAGTCTCACCCTCCGGCTCCCACAGAACCGTGCGTAACGATCTCTCGTTACACGGCTCTTGTCATCCTGATCACCAGAACGTCGGTGTCCATGCCCAGTGAGCGAAGAGCCTGGGGTACTGGCGGGTGATGCGTTGCCAGCACTTGTGGGCCTTCTTGAACTTCCGGAGCCGTTTGAATTTCTTGCGGATCCAGCGCATCAGGTAGGCGTTGATGCGTCGTAGGAGGGGAAACAGCGCGGAGCGGTAGAACGCCCCGTAGTACTGCAACCAGCCGCGCACGACCGGGTTGGTTCGTTGCGCAAGCTCGGAAAAGGTCAAGTGCGTCCGCATGTGAAGCCGCCAGGAGCGGACTTCTCCGCTGATCTTCTTTAGGGCGTCCTTGCTGATCGCGGGCAGGAAACTGGTGAAGAACGTTCCGTTCCTGCTTCGCGCCTTGCGGGCACGGAAAGTGAACCCGAGGAAGGTGAACGATGTGTGCTCAGCCGAGCCGCGTCGCTTGCCGTCCTTGCAGTACACGATCCGGGTCTTGTCGGGATGCAGTTGCAGGCCGACTTCTTCCATCCTGTTCCCGAGCGCGGTCAGTACCTCGCGGGCTTGGCGCTCGCTGACGCAGTGAACGACGGCATCATCGGCGTAGCGTTCGAACCGGACGCCCGAATACGTTCGGGCCGGCCAGGCGTCGAACGCGTAGTGCATGAACAGGTTCGCCAGCACGGGCGAGACCGCGGACCCTTGCGGGGTCCCCCGGTCTCGCTGCTGCAAGGTTCCGTCGGGCAGTTGCATCGGTGCCTGTAGCCACCGCTTTACATACAGCACCACCCAACGGTCGGTGGTGTGCGCCTGGACCGCCTTGACCACCAGGTCCCAGGGCATGGTGTCGAAGAACTTCTGGATGTCCAGATCGATCACCCAGTCGGTCTTCCAGCACCGCTGCCGGCATGCCGCGACCGCGTCAAGGGCCGACCTGTTCGGCCGGTAGCCGTAGGAGTCTGGATGGAAGATCGGCTCGACCTTCGCCTCCAGCCTCGCGGCCACCACCGTCTGGGCGATCCTGTCCGCGACTGTGGGCACCCCGAGTACCCGGACCCCGCCGCCGTGCGGTTTCGGGATTTCCACCGCCTTCACCGCTGGCGGGAAGTAGCTGCCCGAGGACATCCGGTTCCAGATCCGGTAGAGATTGTTCTTCAGGTCTTTCTCGAAGTCCTCGATCGAGCAGCCATCCACACCGGCTGCGCCCTTATTGGCCTTGACCTTCAGGTACGCCTCCCACACCTCCCGCTTCGAAATATTGAACGGCCTGTCTGGTGACTTCAGCTGGTTCACGCAGCTCCTCCCGGACTCTGGCCCGGTTGACCGAACGAACACAAGCCACGGATGACCCGATCCCTTCGCTCCACCCCCATTACAGAGGCTTCCTCACTACTACAGACCGGTCCGCCGACACGCCCTGCGACGGTACTCAAATCCTTGCGGTTCAGCCGCTTGGAGTGCTCCCTCT
>NZ_JBRIQN010000115.1:0-5208 GCF_052981855.1 Micromonospora sp. LZ34 | reverse complement strand
CGGATGGTGTGTGGTTGTTCTTTGAGAACTCAACAGGGTGCTTGATAAGCCAGTGCCAATTTGATTTATACCCCGGACTGGCTGGTCATCTTCGGGTGGCTGGTTGGTTGGGATTCCTTTGGCAACACTTTTTGTTGCCGGGACATGTTTTCCAAGTTTTTGTTGGAGAGTTTGATCCTGGCTCAGGACGAACGCTGGCGGCGTGCTTAACACATGCAAGTCGAGCGGAAAGGCCCTTCGGGGTACTCGAGCGGCGAACGGGTGAGTAACACGTGAGCAACCTGCCCTAGGCTTTGGGATAACCCCGGGAAACCGGGGCTAATACCGAATAGGACCCGCGATCGCATGGTTGTGGGTGGAAAGTTTTTCGGCCTGGGATGGGCTCGCGGCCTATCAGCTTGTTGGTGGGGTGATGGCCTACCAAGGCGACGACGGGTAGCCGGCCTGAGAGGGCGACCGGCCACACTGGGACTGAGACACGGCCCAGACTCCTACGGGAGGCAGCAGTGGGGAATATTGCACAATGGGCGGAAGCCTGATGCAGCGACGCCGCGTGAGGGATGACGGCCTTCGGGTTGTAAACCTCTTTCAGCAGGGACGAAGCGCAAGTGACGGTACCTGCAGAAGAAGCGCCGGCCAACTACGTGCCAGCAGCCGCGGTAAGACGTAGGGCGCGAGCGTTGTCCGGATTTATTGGGCGTAAAGAGCTCGTAGGCGGCTTGTCGCGTCGACTGTGAAAACCCGCAGCTCAACTGCGGGCCTGCAGTCGATACGGGCAGGCTAGAGTTCGGTAGGGGAGACTGGAATTCCTGGTGTAGCGGTGAAATGCGCAGATATCAGGAGGAACACCGGTGGCGAAGGCGGGTCTCTGGGCCGATACTGACGCTGAGGAGCGAAAGCGTGGGGAGCGAACAGGATTAGATACCCTGGTAGTCCACGCTGTAAACGTTGGGCGCTAGGTGTGGGGGGCCTCTCCGGTTCCCTGTGCCGCAGCTAACGCATTAAGCGCCCCGCCTGGGGAGTACGGCCGCAAGGCTAAAACTCAAAGGAATTGACGGGGGCCCGCACAAGCGGCGGAGCATGCGGATTAATTCGATGCAACGCGAAGAACCTTACCTGGGTTTGACATGGCCGCAAAACCGGCAGAGATGTCGGGTCCTTCGGGGGCGGTCACAGGTGGTGCATGGCTGTCGTCAGCTCGTGTCGTGAGATGTTGGGTTAAGTCCCGCAACGAGCGCAACCCTCGTTCGATGTTGCCAGCGCGTTATGGCGGGGACTCATCGAAGACTGCCGGGGTCAACTCGGAGGAAGGTGGGGATGACGTCAAGTCATCATGCCCCTTATGTCCAGGGCTTCACGCATGCTACAATGGCCGGTACAATGGGCTGCGATACCGTGAGGTGGAGCGAATCCCAAAAAGCCGGTCTCAGTTCGGATCGGGGTCTGCAACTCGACCCCGTGAAGTCGGAGTCGCTAGTAATCGCAGATCAGCAACGCTGCGGTGAATACGTTCCCGGGCCTTGTACACACCGCCCGTCACGTCACGAAAGTCGGCAACACCCGAAGCCGGTGGCCCAACCCCTTGTGGGAGGGAGCCGTCGAAGGTGGGGCTGGCGATTGGGACGAAGTCGTAACAAGGTAGCCGTACCGGAAGGTGCGGCTGGATCACCTCCTTTCTAAGGAGCACCTTCACCCGAAAGGGTGCAAGGAGCCCGCGGCCCGCGAATGTCGGGTCGGGGTGCTCAATGGCGGAGACACTGGTTAGTCGGATGCCGGCAACGGCCGGGACACCTAGTACAGCCATCTTCGGGTGGTGGGAACGGTTCCTCCTGGTGCGGCTGGGGTTCGGCGCTAAGCACCCTGTTGGGTCCTGAAGGAACAACCCTCGGGTTGGTCTTTCGGAACCATGGCCCCCCTGTTGTGGGGGTGGTTTGCCAGGCATGGCCTGGTGTGGCATACCGCCGGCGGTGGTCGGGTTTGGTGTCGCACTGTTGGGTTGTGGGTTGGTCGTTGGTTGAGAATTGCACAGTGGACGCGAGCATCTTTGTGGTCAAGTTGTCAAGGGCGAACGGTGGATGCCTTGGCACCAGGAGCCGATGAAGGACGTGGGAGGCCGCGATAGGCCTGGGGGAGCTGTCAACCAAGCTGTGATCCCAGGGTGTCCGAATGGGGAAACCTGGCATCAGTCATGTGATGTCACCCGCACCTGAACACATAGGGTGTGTGGGGGGAACGCGGGGAAGTGAAACATCTCAGTACCCGTAGGAAGAGAAAACAAAGAGTGATTCCGTGAGTAGTGGCGAGCGAAAGCGGATCGAGGCTAAACCGGCTGCGTGTGATACCTGTCAGGGGTTGCGTGGTCGGGGTTGTGGGACCCTGCTACACGAGCTGACACTCGTGTGAGGAGTTACAAAGTCAGTGGCTAGTCGAACAGTCTGGAAAGGCTGACCGTAGACGGTGATAGTCCGGTAGGTGAAAGTTGCTGATCTCCTGTGGGTGTTCCCGAGTAGCGGCGGACTCCTGAAATCTGCCGTGAATCTGCCAGGACCACCTGGTAAGCCTAAATACTTCCTGGTGACCGATAGCGGACGAGTACCGTGAGGGAATGGTGAAAAGTACCCCGGGAGGGGAGTGAAATAGTACCTGAAACCGTTCGCCTACAATCCGTCGGAGCCTTTAGGGGTGACGGCGTGCCTTTTGAAGAATGAGCCTGCGAGTTAGTGGCATGTGGCGAGGTTAACCCGTGTGGGGGAGCCGTAGCGAAAGCGAGTCTGAATAGGGCGATTCAGTCGCGTGTCCTAGACCCGAAGCGGAGTGATCTAGCCATGGGCAGGCTGAAGCGCGGGTAAGACCGCGTGGAGGGCCGAACCCACCAACGTTGAAAAGTTGGGGGATGACCTGTGGTTAGGGGTGAAAGGCCAATCAAACTCCGTGATAGCTGGTTCTCCCCGAAATGCATTTAGGTGCAGCGTCGCGTGTTTCTTGCCGGAGGTAGAGCACTGGATGGTCTAGGGGGCCCACAAGCTTACCGAAATCAGCCAAACTCCGAATGCCGGTAAGTGAGAGCGCGGCAGTGAGACTGCGGGGGATAAGCTTCGTAGTCGAGAGGGAAACAGCCCAGATCACCAGCTAAGGCCCCTAAGCGTGTGCTAAGTGGAAAAGGATGTGGGGTCGCATAGACAACCAGGAGGTTGGCTTAGAAGCAGCCACCCTTTAAAGAGTGCGTAATAGCTCACTGGTCAAGTGGTTCCGCGCCGACAATGTAGCGGGGCTCAAGCACACCGCCGAAGCTGTGGCACTCACACAATGACTTCGCCGGCGCCTTCGGGTGTTGGTGCAGGTGTGTGGGTGGGTAGGGGAGCGTCGTGCCGCGAGTGAAGCAGCGGGGTGACCCAGTTGTGGACGCGGCACGAGTGAGAATGCAGGCATGAGTAGCGAAAGAAGGGTGAGAAACCCTTCCGCCGGATGACCAAGGGTTCCAGGGCCAGGCTAATCCGCCCTGGGTGAGTCGGGACCTAAGGCGAGGCCGAGAGGCGTAGTCGATGGACAACGGGTTGATATTCCCGTACCCGCGAAAGAGCGACCCTGACGAACCTCGTTGTGCTAACCACCCAAACCATCCAAGACCTTCGGGTTGAGGATGGTGAGCGTGGGAACCTGGCGGGTAGTAGTCAAGCGATGGGGTGACGCAGGAAGGTAGCTGATCCCGGCCGGTGGTTGTGCCGGGGTAAGCGTGTAGGCCGCACCATAGGCAAATCCGTGGTGCACATAGGCTGAGACGTGATGCCGAGCCGATTCAGGTGAAGTCAGTGATCCTATGCTGCCGAGAAAAGCCTCTAGCGAGTTCTTAGCGGCCCGTACCCCAAACCGACACAGGTGGTCAGGTAGAGAATACCGAGGCGATCGGGCGAACTGTGGTTAAGGAACTCGGCAAATTGCCCCCGTAACTTAGGGAGAAGGGGGGCCGGAGACGTGAAGCCCCGCGCGGGTGGAGCGTTGTATGGCCGCAGAGAGCAGGGGGAAGCGACTGTTTACTAAAAACACAGGTCCATGCGAAGAAGTAATTCGATGTATATGGACTGACGCCTGCCCGGTGCTGGAACGTTAAGGGGACCTGTTAGCTCTTTCGGGGGCGAAGCGGAGAACTTAAGCGCCAGTAAACGGCGGTGGTAACTATAACCATCCTAAGGTAGCGAAATTCCTTGTCGGGTAAGTTCCGACCTGCACGAATGGCGTAACGACTTCCCCACTGTCTCAACCACAGGCCCGGCGAAATTGCACTACGAGTAAAGATGCTCGTTACGCGCGGCAGGACGGAAAGACCCCGGGACCTTTACTATAGCTTGACATTGGTATCCGAATTAGCTTGTGTAGGATAGGTGGGAGCCGGTGAAGTCCATACGCCAGTATGGGTGGAGGCAATCTTGAAATACCACTCTGGTTGATTTGGGTATCTAACTTCGGACCGTTATCCGGTTCAGGGACAGTGTCTGGTGGGTAGTTTAACTGGGGCGGTTGCCTCCTAAAGGGTAACGGAGGCGCCCAAAGGTTCCCTCAGCCTGGTTGGCAATCAGGTGTTGAGTGCAAGTACACAAGGGAGCTTGACTGTGAGACTGACAGGTCGAGCAGGGACGAAAGTCGGGACTAGTGATCCGGCACTTGCGTGTGGAAGCGGTGTCGCTCAACGGATAAAAGGTACCCCGGGGATAACAGGCTGATCTTCCCCAAGAGTCCATATCGACGGGATGGTTTGGCACCTCGATGTCGGCTCGTCGCATCCTGGGGCTGTAGCAGGTCCCAAGGGTTGGGCTGTTCGCCCATTAAAGCGGTACGCGAGCTGGGTTTAGAACGTCGTGAGACAGTTCGGTCCCTATCCGCCGCGCGCGTAGGATACTTGAGAAGGGCTGTCCCTAGTACGAGAGGACCGGGACGGACGAACCTCTGGTGTGCCAGTTGTCCCGCCAGGGGCACGGCTGGTTAGCTACGTTCGGAAGGGATAACCGCTGAAAGCATCTAAGCGGGAAGCTCGCTTCAAGATGAGGTATCCCACCACCTTCGGGTGGGTAAGGCCCCCAGCCAGAACACTGGGTTGATAGGCCGGAAATGTAAGCCCGGTAACGGGTTCAGTTGACCGGTACTAATAGGCCGAGGACTTGACTACAAAGCTGCTACGCGTCCACTGTGCAACTCCCGACAAACGAACACCCC
>NZ_JBRIQN010000114.1:0-5399 GCF_052981855.1 Micromonospora sp. LZ34 | reverse complement strand
CACCCTCGGCCACCGCCTCGGCGTCAACCGATTCTTCACCGACCTCGCCGGCCACGCCCGCACCCACCCCGACCACGCCCTCACCCGATGGTGGCCGGAGTCCCGCTGCGCCCAGACCGGCGCCTTCGCCCGCCCCGGCGACCCTGTCAACCTGCACGCCCTGGCCGCACCGATCCGCCCCGACGGCCACGGCATCTGGACCACCCCCGACGCCCGGGTGCCGTTCTTCCTCGAACACGACACCGGCACCGAACCCCTGACCGAGCTGATCCGCAAGCTCATTGGCTACGCCCGGCTCGCCGAAGCGGGCGGCCCCCGCTGGCCGGTGCTGTTCTGGCTTCATTTTGCGAAGCGCGCTCACCACCTCCACCAGCACCTCGCCGCGATCCCCATCCCGATACCCGTGGCGACCGCGAGCCGTGACCACGCCACTCACACCACCCTCGGCCCGCCCGGACCACTGTGGCAGCTGCACGGCCACGCGGGCCTACTCGCCCTCGCCGATCTCCCCGCCGCCGCTCCCAACCTCACCGAACCCGAAGAAACGCGGTCGTGTGACTGACCGCCGCTCTACACAAGCCACGTCGCCCTGCCCGAATTGGGTTTACGGCCACCATCCCTGCCCATCGGACTCGCACGACATGGCACCGGTCGTTGCCGGCCTAGACGCGAGCGGGCCTGGTAGCGAGGCGAGGCGCTATCCCGGCCCTGCCCGCGACTTGACCTTGGGCAAGAGATAAGCGTGGATCAGCCGACGGAAGGGACCCGCTGCAGCACCGCGGTCCAGCGCATCGACCACATGCCCCATGGGGCGACCTGAACGAAAGGGCTTCCGATGTCCCACCTTGGCCGTGAACGACCCGGACAACTCGCCGTGGTGCCTGACGATGTCACCGATCGGCTGCTCTGGCGCCTCGCCATCGACGTACTCGCCGCCCACCAACCCGGACCAGACGGCAACTGCCGCAACCTGCAATGCGCCGGGCAGTTAGGCACCTGCGTGGCGGCATTGACTGCCCGCCGCGCGATCGAACTCGCCCGGACAGGACTGCAGGCATCCGACCCAGCACGTCTCCCCGCGCGGACCTGGGCGGGACCGAGGCTGCCGGCCCGACGTCGAGATGACTTCGTCGGCTGGTTCGCGGCGCCGCCACCGGCCGCGCCCACGGTGTGGCGGTCGCCGCCAGCGCCGGCACGCAGAACGCCAACATCACTGCCCCGCGCCGCATAGCGCGACCGCCGGTCACTCTCTGGGTTGTCAGCGATAGCACCGCCAGGCGTAGGCATCGTCGGGGTCGACGTCCGTGCGTAGGCGCCGGAATCGTAGGGCGCACGCAGAACGACGGTCACGGCAGCCCTGGGGAGGGCAACGAGTGATGAACCCCCAGCCAAGCTGGCAGCACCAGGTTTGCGTCGAGCCGGACCGCAGGATCGTCTTGCTCCGCGGGGAAATCGACGTCAACGGAGCGGACAACCTCTTGGACCTCCTCAACCACACGATCAACGCGGCGCAGCGGGTCGACGTCGACATGGCAGCGGTCCAGGTCATTGACTCGACTGTCATCGGCGCACTGATCACCGCCCGGAACACGGCGACGGCAGCCGGGAGGCAACTCGTCGTCACCAATCCCAGCAGGACCGCCCGTCGAGTCCTGGGTATCACCGGCGCGCTCGATGCCCTCTCGCCCACCAGCACCTGACGGGGACCTTCCACCCGTGCCGGGTTCAGGGGTCTCTCGTGTGGCGGCATCGGATTGACCCGGTGCGCGGGTGTGACTCAGGCGGCGAGCCCCGCCGTCGTGGACACTGGCGCCTGATCGGCGATGCGGCCGCTAACCGCGGCGAGGCCTGTGCGGGTGGCCGAGCGGTGCACGGCTTCGTGGGCGAGTTCGTCAGCCGTCTGCTGGCTGGTGACGCCGGTGAGCAGCCCTTTGGCGAGGGCGTCGGCGAGGCGGGTGTCGATGCGTCCCAGCCGCATGCGCAACGCGTCGAGGGTGATGCCGAGGCGGGCGGCGACCGGTTCGATCGCGCGCCGCCCGAGCCGGATGTCGATGTAGGGCTGTTCGTCCTCCTGGTCGAGGATGCCCAGGCCGACCGCCCGTTGGACGAGCAGGTCCTGACCCTGCCCGCCCCACGCATCCTGCGGGTGCCCGTAGGGCATAGCGGGGGTGCGGGGGCCGGTGATGTGGTCGACGTTGTCCACCGACGTGTACTCGCCGGCTTGTTGGCGCAGGGCGTAGCCGGCTCGGAACGCCGCCCGGCACAGCGCCGCGTAGGGGGCGTCGCGGGCCAGGTCGACCCGGTCGCGCAGTGCCGCCAGGAAGCCGGTGAGGACCTCTGCGCCGATGTCGTCCGGGTCGCCGCGGTGGCCGGCGCTCAGGTGACTGGCGTAGCGGCGCAGCGCCGGAATCGCCATGCCGACTGCGGCGATCACCCACGCCGGCCCGTTGAGGCGGGCGCGGCGGATCAACTCCCTCCACACCTCGTCGCGCGCGGTGAAGGCGCGCGGGTGCGCGAGGAGCCAGTCCCGCAGCGCCGGCAGTGTCATGACATCGCCGGGCAGGCCGGTGCCGGGGTCGACCGTGTCAAGGTGGAGTGTCATCGGTGCGGGGTCGCAGGTCAGTGCCGCGAACGCGGCGTCGGCGGCGTCCAACGGCGAGGCGGGCCAGTCGATGCCAGAGGCGGTCATGTCACTCTCCCCACGGCAATAAGACCGTCGATTGGCACCGTCGTGGTGTCACGGCACCAGGCAGGCGCCGATTACGACACGAGCGACTCACAAGGCCCTCACAGCGCAGGTTGCGCCGCCCCTGACACCGCCGCGCCGATCGATGGCACGATCCCGACACGATTCCCTGGCATCGACTGTGATCGTTGAGAGACGTATATGACACAGCCCCTGAGCTGCACTGTGACACCGCTACCCGCCATGGCATCGACTCTCCGCGCCCTAGCGGGCGAGGTGTCCGCCCGATTCGTGACGGCCGATGACAACGCAGGCGATGACACTCACAGCCGCTCACGAGCGCTCACAACGACTAGCGTCCGGTCGGTGGCACGGTCGCAGACCGCGAAGTCACACGGACGCCGTTGATGTCATTGCGGCGTCGACCGCTTTGACGACAGTGCCGTCACCGGGGCGCGTCAGCCCGATGTCATCGGGGACGGTGTCATGACACGGCCGGCGACGATGACCGGTGGTCAATCGACTGATCAGGCGCCTGGCGGCTGAACGGTCGACGCCGGAGCCAGCGGCCGTGCGCAGCACGTCCAGCTAGTGCGGGCGCAGTTCGACAAGTGGATCCCGCGCCGCGAGGGCGGCGGCGACGGGTCATGGCTGTCCGGCCGGAAGTGGCAGTATCAGGTGTGCGTTCACGGGGGCGGGGCATGGCTGGCGAGGTTCGGCGTGGCCGTGCTGTCCGATGGTGGGTCTGGGCGGTGCCAGCCATGGTGCTGGTGCTCGTCGCATGGTGCGGGGTTGGCACCTATTTCATGGTCAAGCCGGGCGAATGGCACACGGCGGCAACCGCCCGTTATCCGGACGCGGTCGCCTCTCCCCGGTCCGGGGTGGTCGCCGCGCTGCGTGCCGCACCGTTGATAGTCGAACGGCGGTTGCGGGTCTTCGCCACCGAGCACGATGTGTGGGCCGAACCGTTGACCGCGGCGGATGGGCATCCGCCGTTCTGGTCGTACCACCGGTTTCCGGCGGACGTCACCGGAGTGGTCGCGATTCCGGCACACGGAGCGAACGCGCCGATGGTCGTGGTGAAGTGGTCCGACGGAGCGCTGGCTGGAGTGGACGGGCGAACCGGCACGATCGCGTGGCGTGCCACGGTCGAGCGGGACATCGGCGGCGACAGCTACAGCGGCGGTCCGACCGGCGTCGCGACCGTCTACGGTGACAGCCTGATTGAGCTGTTCGCCACCGAGACCCGGCAGCATGGCCCCGTGCTCGTCAGCTCCGGCGAACATTCCCTCGACGCGTTCGAACCCGCGACCGGGCGGCGGCTGTGGCAGGTCGACCTGCCCGGATGTTCCGGAGTGAACTGGACCGGACCGACCGTGGTCGCGGTGGTCCTGGCGTGTGACCGGCCGAAGCAGGTGCAACTGTACGACGCCGAATCCGGACGCGAGCTGACCACGTGGCAACCCACGGCAGGCTCGCCCGCTGCGAACCGATCATGGATCGTTGAGCCCTCCGGTTGTGTGGTGGCGCAGTCCATGTGCGACGGCTTCCACGTCAGCAACGACGGCGGAAGCTGGCGCATCCACCAGGACGGTTCGATAACCGGGGTGTGGCCCCACGACTGGATCGCCGTCGACGTCGGTGACCTGACGCTTGAGTACCTCTCGGTCCGCGACACCGTCCGCGCGGTGTCCCGCCTCGATGGCTCCCCCGTATGGCAGCGATCCTTCGCCGGTACCGTCAGCGACGTCACCGCGGACCGGACCAGCGTGTACGTCGTCACCGACCGCGACGAGTTGTTACGACTTGACCAGCGCACGGGGCAGGCTCAGTCCCAAGCTCAGCTGCCCGCCGGTGCTCACCGGTCCTTTCACGTGTACGCCACGGACGGCTACGTGGTGATCGACAGGTCCAACTTCGACTTCACGGACCGGATCGCCAAATGGAGGCTGCCCCGGGATGCCCGCCCAGCGCTGCTCGTCGCCACCTAGGAACGCCGTGTGATTGGCAGGGCGGAAAAGCGCCGTCGTCAGGAGCGCTGGCCCAGTGGGAACTGCCAGGGAGCATCGCGGGATTTCCGGCGGTGGCCGCTCGCGCCGCGTCGGGTATCAGTTCGGTCAGGGACCACGGCCAGGCCTCCCACGTTCCCAGCGTGGCGCCCGCGACGTTTCCTCCGCGCCGGACGATCCTGTGCTGCTCGTCGGCCTGGTCCTCAACGCCGTCTGGGGCTGGTCGTGGGCCGACCCGATCGCCGCGCTCGTCATCGCCGGGTCGCGGTCAAGGAAGGCGTTGAAGCTTGGCGCGGTGAACACTGCGACGACTGTGCATCCCTGCCTGCCGTCGACGCAGCCACCGGCCAAGGCTCGGGCTGCACCGATGGCTGCTGCACCGACCGGACGGCGTAACCCGTGGCCTGGCTCGCGCTGCTGCTCTACCTGCTGGGCCTGCTGCTCGCCTTCGGCTGGCGGACCCTGACCCAATGGCGCCGCACCGGCGACACCGTTCCGCTGCGAAGCGGGGCAACCACGAGGTCGTGAGGCGAGACATCGGAGCTAAGTACCTCATTTCGCGCTGGTTGTGAGCGGCTGTGAGCCGTTGTGAGAACGGGGGGCGTTCGCCAGAGCACACAAACAGGGTTTGAGTCACCCGTGCCCCTTGCGGCGCGTCCTGCCGGGCTGAAAATCGGGGTGTGGTTGCTCGCCGACGTCGATCA
>NZ_JBRIQN010000113.1:0-5582 GCF_052981855.1 Micromonospora sp. LZ34 | reverse complement strand
GCCAGCGGCTACGCACCCGCACCGCGACCACCCGACGTCACCGCGGACACCTCAACCCCGCTTAACTTCGAAGAGCCCGCATGCGACAAGAGTTTCCCGATCTCATAGGCCGCTACTACCGGCCCAATAGGCTCTGGTCCGCGTCGTACTTCGCCGGCTTCTCCGGCGGCGCACCGTTGACCGTCCTGCACCAGTACATCGAGCAACAGAATCGGCCGGGCTAGGGCACGCTGCGCCTGCCCGCCCTGCCGCGCGGACCCTCGCCCCGCCCTCAAGAACGGAGTACTCGCCCGCGTCGCTGTAGCTCCTTCCCGGGCCCGCCCCCGGTGTACGCGAACCCCCGATCGGGTACAAGCGGCACGCCGGAGGCGAGAGGGAGGCTGCCGTGACCACGGTCAAAGAGGCGTTGCGACGACCCCTGGGTCACTTCACCGAACGCACCCTCGCCGGCCTGGCGCTGGTGCTCGGGGCCGGGATCGGCTTCGGGATCCTGCTCGCCCTGGTCCGGGTGCGGTGGACGCCGCTCTACGACGTCGACCACGGCGTGGCCGCCTGGCTCAACGACCTGGTCGCCCCGCACGGGCCGCTGGTGACCGTGCTCAACGCGCTCACCGACCTCGGCGGCCGGGCGGTGATCATCTGGCTGGTGTCGGTAGCCGTGATCGGCCTGCTGATCCGCCGACAGGGCCGGCTCGCGGTCTTCCTGATCGTGACCGGCCTCGGCGCGCTGATCCTCGACCCGGCGCTGAAGACGCTGGTCGACCGGCTGCGCCCGGAGGTGGAGGTGCCGATCGGCAGCTACGCCGGGGACAGCTTCCCCAGCGGGCACGCGCTCGGCTCGATGGTCGCGTACGGGGCGCTGCTGCTGGTCTTCCTGCCGGCCATGTCGCGCCGCTGGCGCAAACCCGCGATCGCCCTGGTCGCCGCCGTGGTGATCCTCATCGGCCTGACCCGGATCGCGCTGGGCGTGCACTTCGTCTCCGACGTGCTCGGCGCTTGGCTGCTCGGCGCCGCCTGGCTCGGCGTCACCGCGTACGCCTTCCGGCTGTGGCGGCTGGAGCGCGGTCGGCCGGTGCCGCCGCTGACCGAGGGGCTGGAGCCCGAGGCCGCGCACGACGTGGCGCCCGCCCCCGACGAGGCGCACCTGCTGCCGCACCCCCGGGCCGCCGTGTTCGAGCTGATCGTCGGCTGGGTGCTGGTGCTCGGCGCGCTCTACGTCTTCGGCCTGTACGTCAGCTACCACGCCGGCGGGACCTTCTTCGCCACCCTCGACACCGACGTGCCGAGGTGGTTCGCCGAGCACCGCACCCCGGCCTGGGACGATGTCAGCTGGTGGTGGAGCAAGGCCGGCGACACCCACGCCATCCTGCTCATCTCGCTGGTCTTCTGCCCGCTGGTGCTGGCCGTGTGGCGGCGCTGGCGGCCGGTGCTCTTCGTGGCGCTGACCATGTTCGGCGAGCTGAGTCTCTTCCTCGCCTCGGCCGCCGCGGTGGACCGCCCGCGCCCGCCGGTGGGGAACCTGGACGGGCCGATGCCCACGTCGTCCTTCCCGTCCGGCCACATCGCGGCCACGCTCTGCGTCTGGATCGCGATCACGCTGATCGTCTTTGCACGTACCGACCGCTGGTGGCGGTGGGTGTTCGTGGCGCTGGCGGTGGTCATGCCGGTGGGCGTGGCGGTGTCGCGGATGTACCGCGGCATGCACCACCCGACCGACTTCATGGGCGCGATCCTGCTCACCACACTCTGGATCGGGCTGCTGTACTGGGTCGTCCGCCCCAACGAGGACCTGCGCGAGGGCAACCGGCCGAGCATCGAGTCCGAGGACGTCCGCAGCCTCGACGACGAGCTGGCCAAGGCCGCCCGGGTGGACTGACCGCGCTCATGCTGCGGGTGATGACCTGGAACATCCGTACCGGCGGGCGGGACCGGGGTGGCCCCGACCGGCGGGACCGGCTGGCCCGGGTGGTCACCGCGCAGCGGCCGGACGTGCTCGCCCTGCAGGAGCTGCGCGGTTTCGACGCCGGGACGCTGGCCGGGTTCGCCGCCCGGCTCGGGATGCGCGGCCACCTGGCCCGCTCCTGCTTCGGGCAGCCGGTCGCGGTGCTGGTCCGCCCGCCGTGGCGCGTCGTGGGCGCCGCCCCGCTGCGCCGGCCGTTCCACCACGCCGCCGAGCGGGTGGTGCTGGCCACCGGCGCGGGCCCGTTCACCGTGCTGAGCACCCACCTGCATCCGTACTCGGGAACCCTGCGGCTGGTCGAGGCCGGCTGGGCGGCGACCGCCCTGCGTCGGGCGCCGGGGGAGCTGGCGTTGCTGGCCGGCGACCTGAACACCCTCGATCCGGTCGCCGACCACGCCGACCGGATCGCCCGGCTCTCCCCGGCGTACCGTCGCCGGCACCTGCGCCGGGACGGGCGGACGGTGGACACCCGGGCGGTGGCCCGGCTGCTGGAGGCCGGCCTGGTCGACCTGTACGCCGGGCCGCCGGACGAGGGGTTGACCGTGCCCACCCGGCACGGCGGGGCCGAGTTCTCCGGGATGCGGCTGGACTACCTGCTCGGCACGCCCGCCCTGGCCGGCCGGGTGCGGGACTGCCGGGTGCTGCGGGGCGGCGAGACGGAGTACGCCTCCGACCACTACCCGGTCGTCGCCGAGGTGGGCCTTACCCCGGCCTGACCGTCGCCGGATTCGCGGCACCGGCCGTGCAACCCTTTCCGCTCCGGCGCTCATCGATACGGGTGGGGTCGCGCGGACCGGAACGGGGGGTGGCCGATGCAGGCGACACAGCAGCAGGAGTACGTCGAGTTCGTCACCGGGGCCACCCCGAAGTTGCGGCGCACCGCGTACCTGCTGACCGGGGACGGTGACCGCGCCGATGACGTGGTGCAGCAGACGCTCGTCCAGCTCTATGTCAAGTGGCACCGGGTGCGCGACGCCGACGACCTGGGCGCCTACGTGCACCGGATGCTGGTGAACGCCTTCCGGCAGGAGCGGCGGTCACGGTGGCGGGGGGTCTACCTGTTCGACCGCACACCGGAACCGCCACCGCGAGCCGGCGCACCGGATGACGGGGACCCGGTCGTGGACGGCGTGGCGGTGCGTGCCGCGCTGGCGGCGGTGCCCCCCGGCCAGCGGGTGGTGCTGGTGCTCCGGTTCTACGCCGACCTGACCGTGGAACAGACGGCCGCGGTGCTCGGCTGCTCGACCGGAAACGTCAAGAGTCAGACGGCGCGGGGCTTGGCCGCACTGCGTCGGCAGATGTCCGAGGGGAACCCGAAGGAGGTGCGCCGATGACCGGGAACGATGAACGCGAGGTCCGCGACCTGCTGCTCCGGGCCGCCGACGACTGGCCCGCCGGGACGGTGCTGACCGAACCGCTGCTGACCGAGGGGAAGCGGGCTGTCCGGCGGCGACGCCTGGTCGCCGGGGCCGCCGCGGCCGTCACCGCGCTCGCCATGCTCGGTGCCACGGCCCTGCTCGACGGTGCCCGCCCGACGCCGCGCCCGGCCCCGGCGGACAGCCCAAGGCCGGTGACCGGTCCGCCGGCCGAGGTGCCGGAGCGCTTCGACCCGGGGCAGTGGCTCTTCCGGCTCGACGGGATACCGGACGACCTGCCACTCCGGCGCTACTCGACGGGCGAACACGGTCAGGGGGTGACGCTGACGAGGCTGCGGCCCAGCCGGGAAGGGAACTGGCTCGGGGTGGATCGCGAAGTCCACGTCTCGATCGCCGCCCGCGGAGTCGACATCTTTGAGTCGATGCGCGATTCCGACACCGATGACGAACCTCACCGCCCTGCCCGCACACCGCTGCCGGGGGATTTGGTCGCCCCGGTGCAGGGTGCGCCGGCCTACCTGCACATCAGCCGGGAGTGGGAGGTAACCCGCCTGTCCTGGCAGTACGCCCCGAATGCCTGGGCGGTCGTCAGCGTGCAAGGGGACGAACGACCGGAGGAGACGGCCCGCCGGTTCGCCGCGGCCATGGTCTGGCAGCCGTACCGGGTCACCATGCCGTTCCTCGACGCCGCCCCGCCGGCCGCCGCCCGGCTCAACAGCACCGTCGTCACGGTGGATCACGGACGGTGGACGGAGGCGCAGGTCAGTTACCTGGCGCTGTCCCGGCGGAAGGCGTCGCGCTTCTACCGGGACCTGATCATCGGCGTCTCCCGGGACCCGACCTCGCGATCAGGGAAGGCGGACACCACGGTCGCCGGCCGGCCGGCCTGGGTGAACGAATCGCTAGGACAGTACCGGGTCGGGCAGTTGCCGGGCGCATGCCCGACCTGCGTCGCCGAGGTGGGTCATGACACCAACGCGGGCCGCCTCGCGCTGGGCAACCGCGACGCGGCGCTCGCCCTCGCGGCGACCGTACGGCTGGTCGACGCCCCGAACGACATGGCGGCCTGGCGGCCGCTGTAGTCGGAGGCCACTGTGGTCGGTCCAGGCCGCGTCGGTGCGGTGCGGACCGACCACAGTGCCGCCAACCGGGGCGGCGGCGCTTGCTCCGGCTGGCTACGGTGACCGGGTGATCGACCCCGCACCGCCCCGGCCGCCGGTCCGATCCGACGCCCCCGCGCCGCTGGTCGCCACCGTCGCCCGCTGGATCGCCCTGGTCGTGGTGGTGCCGGTCCGGCTGGTCTGGGAACTGCTCGTCGCCGTCGGCACCGCGCTGCACCGGTGGCTGCTCGCGCCGACCGCCCGCTTCGTCGACCGGTGGCTGCTGCGCCCGCTCGGCTGGCTGCTGCACCGCGTGTTCTGGCTGCCGCTGGTCTGGCTGGGGCGCGGGCTCGCCTGGGTCGCCCGGACGCTGGTCTGGCCGCCGCTGGTCTGGCTGTTCCGGAACCTGGTCTGGATTCCGCTGGTCTGGCTGGTACGGGGGCTGGCCTGGCTGGCCCGGATCCTGGTCTGGGTGCCGCTGGTGTGGTTGGGGCGCGGGCTTGCCTGGCTGGCGCGCACGGTGATCTGGCTGCCGCTGGCCTGGTTGGCGTACCACCTGGTGTGGCTGCCGGCGGCGTGGCTGGCCCGCCTGCTGGCACCGCTCGGCCAGCTGCTGGTGGCCGGGCTGGCCGCCGCCGGCCGGTGGCTGCGGCGCGGAATGGGAGCCGTCGCCCGGGTGCTGATCGGTGCGCTCCGCTGGGCGTGGTGGGCGGCCGGCCGGCTGCTCCGGTGGGGGTACATCGTCACGCTGCGGCCGTTCGTGCTCGGGGCGGGCTGAGTGTGGCGGCACGCCGTCGCGCCGCTCGGGCACGCGGTCGCCGCCGCCTGGCGGGCCACCGTCACCCCGGCCGCCCGCTGGCTCCGCCACACCCTCCTCGACCCGATCCGCGCCACCACCCGCGAGGTCCTGCTCGCCCTCGGCCTCCGCCGCTGACCGCCGCCCACGCCGACGGTACGGGGTCCGGTGCCCACGCCGAACGGATCTTGGAAAGAACGGGCCCCTATTGGGGCCATTTCTTACCAAGATCGCCCCGCGACCCCGCGACCCCGCGACCCCGCGACCCCGCGACCCCGCGACCCCGCGACCCCGCGACCCCGCGACCCCGCGACCCCGCGACCCCGCGACCCCGCGACCCCGCGACCCCG
>NZ_JBRIQN010000112.1:0-5730 GCF_052981855.1 Micromonospora sp. LZ34 | reverse complement strand
TGTTGCGGTAGCCTTCACCCAGCAAGTGCCTTCCGTGACGGGTTAACAGGACTCTCGACAAGCCCTATTTTCCCTGACCAGAAGGCACTTCTTCGTTTTCGGTCCACTCCTTGGACAGCCCCTAACGAAGGGCCGAGGCTAGCGGCGATCCCTAATCGATGAGAGAATGTTCGTTTGAACAAAGCATTCAGACGAGGAGGTACGCCGTGCGCGCTGAGGAGCGTCATCAGGCGATCCTGCGTGAGGTGCGCGCGCGGGGCTCGATCAGGGTCACCGAGTTCGCGGAGCAGATCGGGGTCTCGCCGATCACGATTCGGCGCGATGTCGAGACGCTGTCCAATCGCGGACTACTCGCCCGGGTGCACGGCGGCGCCATGCTTCCCGAGTCCGCTACCGCGCCTGCGGATAGTAAGCAACTCGTGCTCGGCATGGTCGTACCGTCCGCGACGTACTACTACCCCCAGGTGGTCAGAGGAGCCCACCAAGCCGCCGCCGCGCGCGGCGCCCGGTTGACGGTCAGGATCTCCAGCTACGACGCGGAAGAGGATCGCTCTCAGGCCGGGCAGCTGCTCGCCTCGGGGATCGACGGCCTGCTCATCGCCCCTTTCGGCGGCCCCGCCGAACAGGAGTGGCTGACCGACCTGAAGGTGCCCGTCGTCCTGGTTGAGCGGCGAGCGGTCGCCGGCGAACTCGAGCATGTCATCTCCGACCACGTTCATGGCGCCCGCATCGCAGTGCGCCATCTGGCGGCGCTTGAGCATGAACGGATCGGGCTGCTGATCAGCCATGAGACGCCGACCGCACCCTGGCTCACCGAGGGCTTCCAGCTCGGGCTCGCCGACGCGGGGCTTGACCCCTCGTGGATCCCGCCGATGCCCCAGGTCGCCGGAAAGGACTGGGGCGGCTTCAGTGATCAGCAAGCCGAGGCAATCGCGGAGCTGGTGGCCCGGGGCGAACTCACTGCGGCGCTCGTCCACACTGATTACGACGCGACGATGCTGAGTCAGCGGCTGCGCATGGGCGGGCTGCGTGTGCCTGAGGACCTGGCCATCGTCGCCTATGACGACGAGATAGCGGCACTGGCCGACGTTCCGCTGACCGCAGTCGCCCCACAAAAGAGCGCCGTGGGCGCGAGCGCGGTCGATGTGCTCATTCGCCGCCTCAGCGATCCCCACTGTCCCAGGCAGCGCCTAGCCCTGCTGCCCGAGCTGCTGGTGCGGGAATCCTGCGGCGGCTCAGCCGTTCCCTTAGTAGGTCCAAGACCTGATAACGCTGGCCGGCAGGGTCTGGGCGATCCCGTTCGACGCCCCACCCCAAATCTTTTGGTGCAACAAGGCGTTCTTTGACAAGCACAAGATCGCGGTGCGGGCCACGCATAGCTTTGGTCCACGTGCCAGCAGTTGAGTCTCGTCAGATCAAGCTGCACCCGGAGGACGCCCGATGACATCGCCCCTGTCCCGGCGCAGATTCTTCCAGGGAACCGCCGCTACCGCCTCCGCGCTCACCGCCCTGGGAAGCGGCGCGGTGCCCGCCTTCGCCAGCTCCGGCGATTTCGACGTCCTACGCGGCAGGTGGAGGGCTTTGATCCTGGGCACAGGCTTCGACCCCGACGTCGAGCCGTTCCGCACTCAGCTCGCCAGCCCTGGGAGGACTGCGCGGGGCCACCTCGCGAGCATGGCCGCGGCGAACCGTTCGCTGTGGCCGGACCTCTGCCGAGGTTCCGGCTGACTGTCGGTGATTATCCTGCTGTTAACCGTGCAGTTGCCATGGGCACCAGATCCTCGCGGAGGGCGTGCCGGCGTGGCGACAGGGGCGCTGGTGGGCAGGCGGAGTCGGAAGGACGTTCATTAAGCGACGTCTCGTAACCCCGACGTTTGTCCGTTGAGGAGGGCCGTCGAGGATGCCTGAATGCAGGTGACCTCCTCAGCCCGGGCCGAGTGGATCTTCCCGTTCACCGGGTTGACGCCCGCCCAGTTCCGCAGGCTGGTTCGGCTGGTCGCCGAGCGTGGCGGGGCCGCGATCGCCGACGGTCAGCCAGGCCGGCAGTGGACCCTTGACCTGCCCGACCGGGTGCTGCTGGTCGCCGTGTACTGGCGTACCAACCTGACCATGCGGCAGATCGGGCCGCTGTTCGGGGTGTCGCACTCCGCGGCACACCGGGTCATCGGCTCTGCGCCGAAACGGTGGTGACCTGAGTCCAGAGTGGTCGGTTCCGTGGTGCATCCTGACCCCGGTGCGAGGTGATCAAGACGGTCTTTCCTCTGCTGTCAGGGCTGGTTATCGACGGGGTGATCGACTGCCGTGACATGCGGTGCGTAGGCCAGCGCAGTATGTGCTTCGCCGCCCGCGCCGCTCGCCGCGCCATGACGTTGGCCCGCTGTCTCCGATCGGCCGTCACGCGGCCCGCGCCGATGCCGGCTCGCGGTCGCGCTGTCGTCAGCGCCCGGCGCGCGGGCAGCTTCCGCGGCTGGTTTGCCGCCTCACGCGTGCAGTCGGAGGCGCAGCGGCCGGGGCCGACCTTGCGCAGGGCGGTCCGAGCCGCTTGAGCCTGCTTGACTTCCGCGGGTGCTGAAGCTGCGCTTCCCGGTTGACGCCTGCCCCTCACCGGTGCCCCCGCAGCGCCGCGCCTGGTACTCGCCCGGAGAGCTGTCTGGCCCCATGCCGAGTATGCGGTTGGGGACGCTTGGCGGAGAGCGGGGTCTGGCGGTGTGAGTGGCGCGCTGAGGTGGCGCGGGTTGCCGGTCAGCGGGTGAGCTGGTAGCTAGCTAGAGCATCAGGGGCCGTCCTTTGCCGCCCGCGAACACACCGCCCCGATCGCCTGCCGTGACCAGTTCAGGTCGTCGCGCTCGCCGTGGCGGTCCGCGATCAGCCGTAGCAGGCGGGTCCACACATGCGCCTGACTCCATTCGGCGAACCGCCGATAGACGGTCGGCCAGCACACACCAAAGTTCTCGGGGACCTGCCGCCAAGCGCGGCCGGTACTGGTGACATACACAATCGCCGCCAGCGCTTGCCGGTCGTCCGCCCGACGCCGGCCGCCACCCTGCGGCCGGCGTACGATCTTGACCGGCACAATCTGCCGGAACAATTCCCACAGCTCATCCGGTACGAGATGGTGGACGAGCTCCGATCCGGTCTGCTCGGACGTCTTCATGCCGTCCTCGCCCGTTGCGTGACGACGATGCAGCCGAGGACGACGGCTGCGGTCAGCGGCACGACGGCGCTGAGGTGCTCGCCCAGCAGGAGTACTGCCCACACCAGCGTCAGCAGGGGCTGAGCGAGTTGGAGCTGGCTCGCCCGCGCCACCCCGATGAGGCCCATGCCGCGATACCAGACCACGAACCCGCCGAACTGCGAGATGCCCGCGATGTACGCCATACCCGTGATGGCCTCGGCCGTCAAACGCACCGGCTCGTGCGGGAGCGCGATCGCGCATACGGCGAGGCTGACGGGTGCGGCGAGTACGACGCCCCACGCGATGACCTGCCAGCCGGGCATGCGCGCCGAGAGCCGCCCGCCTTCGGCGTACCCCGCAGCGCAGACCAGCAGCGCGCCGAACAAATAGAGATCGGCGATCGTCGGCCAGCCGTGGTTTTGCGAGATGGTGAACGCGATGACGGTGGCCGCGCCGATGGATGCCGCTGCCCAAAACACTTTGGACGGACGGCGCCCCGTACGCAGAGCGGAGATCGTCGCGGTGGCCATCGGCAGCGCCCCGATGACGACGGCCGAGTGTGCTGTGGACGATGTCTGCAGGGCGAACGTGGTGAGCAGCGGAAAGCCGATCACGCATCCGGCCGCCACGACGGCGAGGGCGCGCCAGTCGCTGCGGGCCGGCAGCGGCGCGCGCGTCGCGATGAGAGCGACGAGTGCTATAACGGCGGCGAGGACGCCGCGGACCCCGGTGGCACTCCACGGCCCGAACCCGTCGAGCGTCCAGTGCGTCGCCGGGAAGCTGAACGAGAAGCTCAGCACGCCGAGCGCGGCGAACACGATCCCGCTCGACAGTGGCGATATCCGCGCCTGCGCGATAGCGCTATTCTCAACACTCATGGAACATGATAGCAATTGGCGCTCCCTGGCAAATACCCTTGCGCAGGAAATAGCGCTATTGCCCGAGGGTGCGCGCATCGCAACTCATCGGGAGCTCGTGCGCCGCTTCGCCGCGAGCGGCACCACCGTCTCTGCGGCGCTGGCCTTCCTCACCCAGCGCGGGCTCATCGCGTCCCGCCCCGGCGCTGGGACGTACCGCACGGCGGCGCGCCCTGTGGCCCGCACCGGGGACACGTCCTGGCAGGAGTCCGCCCTCGACACCGCGAGCCAGGAACCGTCGTCCATCGGCACTCTGCGCGACTTCAAGGCGCCTGCCCTGATGGGAACCCTGTCGACGTCAGGGCCGGACATCGTCGACCTCAACGGCGGTTACCTCCATCCTGGACTGCAATCGCTGGGCACCCTGGCTACGGCGTTGTCCCGGGCGGCGAAACGCGCGGAGGCATGGGACCGTCCGCCCGTCGGTGGGGTGCCCGAGTTGCGCGACTGGTTTGCTGCCGACATCGGCGGCGGTCTCGGCCGCCACGACATCCTCGTGTGCGGAGCGGGGCAGAGCGCGCTGGCCACGGCGCTGCGCGCGCTCGCTCAACCGGGAGATCCGGTCATCCTCGAGTCGCCGACCTACCCGGGCACCATCGCGGCCGCCCATGCGGCGGGCCTGCGAACCGTTCCGGTTCCCCTCGACACCAACGGCCTGCGCCCGGATCATCTCGACCAGGCCCTCACTCGTACGCGGGCCCGCATCATCATCGTCCAGCCACTGTTCCAGAACCCCACCGGGGCAAGCCTCTCGGTGGCCCGGCAGGACGAGATCCGTGCCATCGCCCGCCGCCACGCGGCCTTCGTCATTGAGGACGACTTCGCCCGGCACATGGCGCATGCCGACGCCGGGCCCACGCCGCCTCCGATGATCGCCGACGATCCGAACGGCACCGTCGTTCACATTAGATCGCTGACGAAGGTGACATCGCCGAACCTGCGCGTCGGTGCGATCGCAGCCCGAGGCCCGGTGCTGGCCCGACTGCGGTCGGCGCACGTCATCGATACCCTGTTCGTACCCGCTCCGCTGCAGCTCACGGCGCTGGAGGTGGTGACCGCCGCCGGGTGGAAGCGCACCCTGAAGACGCTCGGCACCGCACTGGCGCACCGCTGCGAGGTGGCCGCCGACGCCGTCTCGGCGACATTCGGCGACCACGCTCTCGCCCTGCGCCCGCGCGGCGGCTACCACCTGTGGGTCTCGCTTCCGGCCCACCTCGACGACCATCAACTCGTGGCCGCCGCTCTCGCGAAGGGTGTCGCCATCACGCCCGGCACCAACTACTACGCCACCGACAGCAGTGTCATGCACGTCCGTCTCAGCTATGTCGCGGCGCCGTCGGCGTCCGACGTCGACGACGCCATCCGCCGACTCGCGCCGCTCATCATCGAGCCTTGACCCCCAGCCGTCCGGCCGTGGCCTCCGCGAAACGCGTCGCGCCGTGGTCGGTGAACGGCAGGTTCAGCGACGGCTCGCACAACTCCAGCTCCAACACGATCGGCGCGCCGTCGGCGCCGCGGATCACATCGACCCGGGCGTAGACCAGCGGACGGTCCAGCCCTAAGGCGTGTTTCATAAGCCGGTCAGAGCCACTCGGTGATGATGGTGATGGTCAGGACGGCTTGGAAGCGGACGGCGAG
>NZ_JBRIQN010000111.1:0-5739 GCF_052981855.1 Micromonospora sp. LZ34 | reverse complement strand
CGCCGTGCGCTACGAAGCCACCGTGCACGTCGCCGCGATCAGCGAGTGGCTGTGACCGACTTCGACACAGGCCCTAGGTTCGTCAAACGACGATCATGGCCTTGTGGTCGTCCCCCTCGGATATCCCAGTGTGCAGGCACCCGCGAGAGGCCAACTGATATCGGCGCTTTCGCCGCAGCCTCCTGTCGGCTCCGCCTGAAAACTGACCCCGTGGTTCCGGGCGGATTCGAGCAGTCGTCGCAACGGTGACGATCATTAGCATGCCAGAGCGGTGTGGAAGACCTCTGCCGGAGTGCGCCAGCCGAGGGTCTTGCGGCGCCGGTTGTTGAGACGTTGCTCGATGGCACGGAGATCGGCTGCGCTGTGCTGGGACAGGTCAGTGCGTTTGGGGAAGTACCGCGCAGCAACCCGTTGGTGTTCTCGTTAGTGCCGCGCTGCCAGGGCCGGCCGGGATGGGCGAAGAACACTCCGTCGCGCAGCAGTGGAGCGATCTGCTGGTCGTAGGCCATCTCCGTGCCCTGGTCCAGGCGAGGGCGAGGCGGACCGGCTCCGGGAGTTCTGCCAACATCGCGAGCAGCGCGTCGCGGACGGCCTCGGCGGTGGGGTCGACGGGCAGGTGGACCAGTCGCAGGTAGCGGCTGGTGCGATCCACCATGGTGGCGATCCGGACTGGTTTTGCCGGCCGACGATCAGGTCGCCCTCCCAGTCACCGACAGGAGTGCGGCTCAGAGCGGCTGCCGATCGGTGCTCGATCAGCAGCCCGGGAGCGACAAAACGACAACGACGCTGGTCCGGCGACGGACCCGTTCGCGAGCAGAGGTGAAGGCGGCGACACATGTCCTGATGCCTTCGAGGTGTGTGCCGGATCGGCCAGACGGATCAGGATGCGGGCGGACAGCGGAATCGAAGGGAAAAGCAGGAACGATGCTCCCGGTTGGGGCACCGGATGTTGGCCGATTGCTGACCTACCGGGGAGCCTCATTCTGCGACGAAAGCGGTTTTTTAAACTACATCCACGGCTAGTACAACTCCCGCCGCATCCAGAACAAACTCGGCTACCTTAGCCCGACGAGAACGAAATCGGCCCTCGCGCACCCTCCACCGCAGACAGCTATCGTTCAGGCTGAGCTAACCGGCGCCAGGTAACCACCACTCTGCGAAAGCGGGGAACCTCAACGACAGCTGCTCAGTCGACATCTGTGTAGGCGGTGCCGACCTTCAGGCTGTCGATGTGGTGGATGATCTGGTCGGTCGTGTTGTAACGGTCGTACACGCCCCACTTGGGTTCATTGGCACTGTCCCACATGCGGCCCGGGTAGCGCTGCGAGCCGTTGCTGAAGGTCTGCTTCACGCCGTCGAACCACAGTTTTACCCAGCCGCGGGTCGTCGAGTCGGAGGTGTGGATCGCCAGCACGAACCGGTGCCAGTCGTAGGCCGCGACGGGAGCGGACCAGATCTGCTTCCACACCTCACCCGGAGCGACGTAGTACAGCCGGATCTGGCCGTTTTTGATCGTCATGAGCAGCGGGTAGTTCTGGTCGGCGCTGGGATACGACTTCCACTGGAAGACCACGAAGTCGCCTCCGCCGGGGAGGCTGACCGTATCGAGCTTGCTCTCCCAGCCCAGGTAGTACGTGGAGTTGTTCCGGAAGGTGTAGCTCGACCCACCGACCTTGATACCGCGCGACTCGCACCGCCACTCGCTGGTGCCCTTGGTGTAGCGGAACACCGTGCCGTGACCATCGCTCTGAGCCGCGGCCACCAGGCTGCCAGGCGAGGGGCACTCGGTCGTCGGGAAGACACCTGTCCCCTTCGAGGCGTCGCCGTCCCAGATAACGGAGGCGTAGGCAGGGGTCGACGTCGCGGCCACCAACAGCGCGGCGACTGCGGCAGCCGCACCGATCGAACGTTTGCGCATAGCAACACTCCAAGGTTGGTTGATCGTTTCGTGGCGATGATGTGCGTTCGATCACCCCGTGTCAAGAAGATGAACGATATTTCCCGGCATCTGTCTCCACTTAAAGATTTTTCAAGGTCCGAGCCCGATTGGGGTGCGAACGTCTGGTATGCCCAACCCCACTCCAAGAACGACCCGTTTTGGAGTTGGCAGTGGCGGCGAGTACGCCTGCTGGTTGGAGCAGATTCCCGGGTCGTGTGGGCGGAGCGCATGCCGGTCGGGCCCGTGGTTGTCTAGGTCGGCCTCGAGACGGTGGGTGCGTTCGACCTTGCCGTTGAGGGGCGGCGATGCGGGTTTGATGTAGGTGTGGACGATGCGCTCGTCGAGCGGGTGCTACTGGAGGCCGGCAGGTCTCAGCAGGGATAGAAGCCCAGGCGCCTGAAGGGTCGCGGAGTGGCCGTTCTCGATGTCGTGGTACCGCTTCAGGGCATGTGGATCTTCACCGGCCGAAGTGGTAGTTCTGGCGCAGGTACATGATTTTCGCCGCGATGTCGGGGTGGGTGGCCCTCGGACTGTGGTCGGGCCGGCTGGAGCGGTCCCGCAGACCGGCAGGTCCTTCTTCCTAGGAGCGGCGCTGTCGGATGTAGTGCCGGCGCCGGCTGGCGGTATTACCGGCATGTTTGGGCGACGTTGCTCGTGATCTCTGCGGGTGACGCAGGACCGCCAGGCGGTCCTGCGCCTGACAGTCCAGCTTCTGTTCGGTTGACGGGGGCATGGAGTCTGTCCAACATGCGGAGACCCGAGGTGTCAACAACCTCCAGCAGTGTTAGACCTAGCGGGCGATCCCTGATCGGTGCGAGAATGTTCGTTCGATCAAAGCGTCAGACGGGACGGTGTGGTGTGCGCCCTGAGGAGCGTCAGGAGGCGATCCTGCGCGAGGTGCGAGCGCGGGGCTCGATCAGGGTCACCGAGTTCGCGGAGCAAATCGGGTTCTCGCCGATCACGATTAAGGCGTGTTTCATAAGCCGGTCAGAGCCACTCGGTGATGATGGTGATGGTCAGGACGGCTTGGAAGCGGACGGCGAGTTTGTCGTAGCGAGTGGCGATGCCGCGGTGGCGTTTAAGGCGGTTGATGCCGTTCTCGACGGCGTGTCGTAGCCGGTAGAGATCCTTGTCGAACGCGGGTGGGCGGCCACCGTTGGAGCCTTTGGCCTTGCGGTGGGCGTCCTGGTCTTTCTTGCTGGGGATGCAGGCCAGGGCCCCGGCAAAGTCGTGGACGCGTCCGACATGAGGCATTCAGCTGAGAAGCGCCTGAGTTGCGGGCAGCAAGGCGGGCATGACCGGTTCAGATGATCATCAGGGTGTCGAAGCCTTGATCGTCCGAAGTGAGTCATGCCCGCGCTGCCATCATCGCTGATCTCGTCCTTGTCCTGCGCACCGGCTGTCACGGTGCCCGAAACTGCTGCTGGGCTGGCCGCAGCGCTGGCGGACCTGTCGGATCCCCGCGCCCGCCGTGGGGTGCGGCACCGGTTGGTCGTCGTGGTGACTGCGGCGGTGTGCGCTGTGGTGGCCGGTTACCGCTCCTACACCGCGATCGCCGAGTGGGTCGCCGACGTCCCGGCCGCGACCGCGCTGGCGTTGGGTATCGCCCCGGACCGACGTCCGTCGGAGACGATGATCCGCAGACTCCTGCAGGCCTTGGACCCGGACCAGCTCACCCAGGCGGTCGGTGTCTGGCTCGCCGCACGGTCGGCGACCGCGCCGTCGTCGGCGCGGCGGGCAATCGCGGTGGACGGCAAGACACTGCGCGGCTCCCGCACCACCGACACCACGGCCCGGCACGTCCTCGCTGCCTGCGACCAAGCCACCGGCGTGGTCCTGGCCAGCACTGACGTCGACGGCAAGACCAATGAGATCACCCGGTTCGCACCGCTGCTCGACCAGATCAGCGACCTGCGCGACACTGTGATCACCGTCGACGCCCTGCACTGCCAGCGCGATCACGTTGAATACCTCGCCGAGCGCGGCGCGCACTGGATCCTGACCGTCAAGGCCAACCAGCCCAACCTGCATGCCCAACTCGCCGGCCTGCCCTGGCAAGCAGTCCCCGACGCCACCCGCGACACTGACCGCGGACACGGCCGCCGCGAGATCCGCAGCCTGAAAATCCTGACGATCTCCACCGGGATCGAGTTCCCGCGTGCCACGCAGGCACTACAGGTCCGCCGCCGAAGACGCCGCCTCGACCAGCCAAAACGCTTCACGACCGAGACCGTCTACGCGATCACCGACCTGCGAGTGCACCAAGCCAGACCCGGCCAGCTGGCGGCCTGGATCCGCGGTCACTGGGGCATCGAGAACAAGGTCCACTGGGTCCGCGACGTCACCTACGACGAAGACCGCTCCCAGATCCGCACCGGCCACCGGACCCCAGGTCATGGCAGCCCTGCGCAACGCCGCCATCGGCGCCCTGCGCACCGCCGGCATCACCAACATCGCCGCCGCCAACCGGCATCACGCCCGCGACAGCACCCGCCCCCTGGCCCTACTCGGCATCACCTGACGACTTTGCCGGGGCCCTGGCTGACGTAGCAGCCGTGCGGAAGCTGACCGACCAGATGCAGGCGGCCAACCTGATTTCGGCCTCGCTTTCGCCATCCAGCTACCTCAACCCGTCGTAATGAACACCGCTCATGCATTCTTACGCCGGACGACGTGCTAAAAACTCAGAGTCTAAAGCCGTCGCTGGGGCGAGTGTCTTCGCGTGCTTTCGCGACTCTCTAGGAGATGCATGACTTGCCCGTGTTGGGCGTGTTGCGTAGATGGAAAACGGCATCGCGTCCATCCTTCGAAAGGACCAAGTCGAGAGAAGGAGAGGAGAACGCGATGGCCGCTTCTGAGCGTGTGAGCTCCGTTGACCGGCTGCGCGGGCCAGAGCGCTCATGGTCACCACGTAGGCCCGCCGCCCGCGCGGATCTCATGCCCCAGGCGACGCACGGTTGGCAGCAGGATGATTCACCGACAATCAGCCGGAACCTCGGCAGCGGGTGGCTATGCACGGGCCTCGTCACGATCACGGCGGCCGATCGAATGTAGCCGCCCGACTGCAAGCCCGGCCCTCTTGCTGGTTGTTGATGATCCATGTTGGTCTTGGTGGCTGCGGGACGCGACCCAGGTCGCGGTGAGGCAGGAGGGCCGGCCGGCCCGGCGAGGCCCGAAGATTGAGAAGTCGTTGGTCACGAAGAGGTGATCAACACCTCCTCGTCGTTCGTCTTGACATTCTCGGCCGTAGTCCTGAGCTCGTCGCAGGCGGCCCGGGCCGTCGTTTTGTGCCTGTCAATGAACTCCTTGTGGTGCCAGGAGGTTTGCGTTGGGGCGTTGAGCGGGACCGTCCAGACCTTGCCGGCCAGCGTTGTCAGGTCCTAAACGGGCTGGGGGAACGGGTGAGCCGCCACAGGATTCCCGTACCATCAGCTCGGGCAGCAGGGACAGGCGCTGCCTGGGGCAGTCGGGGTCGCTGAGGCGGCGAATGAGCAAACTCACCGCCGGTGTCGAAAAGCCGATCGATAAGGTCGGGCAGATCCGGCGGAGGCCATCGGTCACCGCTTTCCACCTTGCTCAGATGCGTGTGGTCATACCCGAGCCGAGCGGACAGCACGCCCCGGCATGCAACGCCCGAGGCGCCGCAGCGAAGTACGCCAAGTTCGCCTACTCCACGCTGGCCGGATTCAGTGTCCCCACCGGCGGCGATGACCTCGCCGGGAACGCATTTGACAGCGCATTGGCGCTCAGCGATGACGGCGAGCACTGGCGTACGCGCAGAGGCGGCGAAGCCAGCCTCG
>NZ_JBRIQN010000110.1:0-6102 GCF_052981855.1 Micromonospora sp. LZ34 | reverse complement strand
GTCACCGACGTCGGCGGGCGACCATCCCGGATTTTCCCGCATCCGCGGCGCCCCGAAGGGACCCAGGAACAGCTTGGGAATCGGATTGATCTCCGGTACGAGCAGCCAAGCTAGCTGGTGAAATGAGCGGGGAGCGTCAGGGTTTGCGGCGCTCGACATCCACGTGCCCTGCGCCGGTGATGGTTGACACCGTGGCCTCGGATGATGCTTTACATGATCGCGGCGACCGCGCAACTCCCGGCATGAGCGAACGGACGCAGGGTGGTTGGGTCTTAGATCTCGACCTCGGGCAGCGGGAGCACCTCAGTATCCCGTCACACGGCTCCGGGTGATCGGTCGGCGGTAGGCTGCGACGTGGACTCCTGCACGAGCTTCATCGACACGAGTTCGGTGAATCCGGCGCGTCGCGCGAAGCGCACTTTTCGACGCTTGTACACCGTGAAGCCGAGCTTGGCGTAGAGGCCGAGGGCGGGTGCGTTGGTGTCCTTGATGTCCTCGAGCACGTACTCGCGATACCCGGGCAACGCCAGCAGGTGACGCAGCAACGCGGTCGCGACGCCGCGACCCTGATAAGCCGGCTCGGTGGCGACGAACCCGATCTCGGCGAGCCCGGGCCGGGCGCCGTCGGAGGGACGCATGAACCATCTCCGGATCACCACGTAGCCGAGCAGCCCGCGCGCCAGCCCGAGATGACGCCGGATCTCCGGCCAGCGCGGCGCGAACAGCGTCTGGTCGCCCTCGGTGAGCGAGGCGAGGCCGGCGGGCTCCCCGTCCACGAGCGCGATGTAGAACCGTTCGAGCAGCAGCATGTGCTCGAACGCGTCGGCCAACTTGCCGGTGTCGCGCGAGAACGCGACGAAGTCCGCTGCGAAGCTGCGCACGTAGACCTCGGTGATACGGCGCCGGTACCCTTCGCCGAGTTCGTCTCCCCTCTCGACCACGACCATCGTCTCGACCATCCCCGTCCACTCCACGTCTCACCCACCCGTAGGGGTTCGACCATATCCACCGGCACGCACGCTGTAGCGCGCCCGAGGTTTGATATCGCGACCAATCTGGGCGGAGTAACGCACGCTCATCGGCATGAGCGTACGTGTCGCAGCTTTAATCGTGGCTGGTCCGTGCCGGCCCTCGGATCGGCAACCGCGATGTGATCATGTAAGGGCGCGTCTCATTTGGTGAGGCGGCGGTAGCAGATCAGGGTGCTGGCGATCGTGGCGAAGGCTTCGAAGTGATCGCCCTTGCGGTCGTAGCGGCGGACGAGGCGCCGGTAGCGCATCAGCCAGGACATGCAGGCTTCCACGACCCAGCGGTGCCGGCCCAGGCGCGTGGAGGACTCGATGCCCTTACGGGCGATGCGTACCTTGATCCCCCGCCGCCGGACCTCGCGGCGCAGCTCGCGGGCGTCGTACGCCTTGTCGGCGTGCAACTTGTCTGGCCGCCACCGGCGGCGCCCGTTGGGTGTGCGGATCGCCGGGACGCTGTCGAGCATGGGCAGCAGCAGTTGGCTGTCGTGGACGTTCGCGGCGGTGGCCAGCACGGCCAGGGGTAGCCCGTTCCGGTCGCAGATGACGTGGAGTTTGCTGCCTGGTTTGCCGCGGTCGACCGGGTTTGGGCCGGTCAGATCACCCCCTTTTCCGCCCGCACACTGATCGAGTCGACCACCGCTCTCGACCAGTCGATCCGACGGTCGGCGCCGAGCCGGTCCAGGGTCGCCTCGTGCAGCCGCAGCCAGAACCCGGCCGCGGTCCACTCGGTGAACCTGCGGTGCGCGGTGGCCCTGGTGACACCGAACGACGCCTCCGGCAGCTTCCACCAGGAACAACCCGCCTGGGTCACGTACACGATCGCCGCCAGCACCGCCCGGTCATCCACCCGCCGGCGACCACCACCCTGCCGACGGACCGGCGCGGGCGGGATCAACGGCGCCGCTATCTCCCAGAAATCATCCGGCGCCCAGGTTCGGATCATGGACTCGTCCACGGGAGCAGATCTTGCCGCAGGTCAACGACCATCCAAATGAGACGCGCCCTAAAGCATCAGGCGAGGTGATTTCGTCAACCATCATGCGAGACCAGGCATCCACGACATCCACGGCAGCCGGCAGCCGGCTGTCGTACTCCGGTTGATGTGTTACACGTTGACTCCGCTTGATGGGTTACGCGGGTCCCCGACTCGCTGGCTACCGACTGTGAACCTCTGGCCGAAGACGCGGATACGGCAACATCCGCTTCTGCCGATGTGCGTGCGGGGGCTTGAGGGGTCGCAAAGGCGATGAGTTTCGCTATGGTGTCCAGTCTGTCGTCCCATGTACCCGATCTCCCGACTCTCGAGGAGAGCGTCATGACCGCTACGTACAGCAGGCAAGTGTGAGGCTTCTTCTCACGTCCGCGGGCGTCAAGAACCCGAGCATCCGCGATGCGCTGGTCGACCTGTTGGGCAAGCCGATCGCCGACTCAAGGGCCCTCTGCATCCCTACGGCACAGTACGGCCACCCCATGTGCGGGCCAGCCTCGGCCTGGCGCTTCATCACCGGCCAGACGCCGCTACCCATGTGCGACCTGGGCTGGAAGTCGCTGGGCGTCCTCGAGCTGACAGCGCTGCCCAGCATCGGCGAGCAGCGGTGGGTTCCCTGGGTCCGGGAGGCTGACGTCCTGCTGGTGGCCGGCGGCGATGCGACGTACCTGTGCCACTGGATGCGGCAGTCCGGGCTGGCGGACCTCCTGCCGTCGCTGCAGGACACTGTCTGGGTGGGGTTGAGTGCTGGGAGCATGGTGATGACCCCCCGGATCGGTGAGGACTTCGTCGAGTGGACGCCACCCAACGGGGGCGACAGCACCCTCGGGGTCGTCGACTTCTCGATCTTCCCGCACCTGGGTCACATGCCGGACAACACCCTGGCTGCTGCCGAGAGATGGGCGGCCGAGATCGCGGGTCCGGCGTACGCAATCGACGACCAGACGGCCATCAAGGTGACCGACGGCACCGTCGAGGTCGTCTCCGAGGGGCACTGGAAGCTGTTCTCCTCATAGCCGCTGCCAACAGCGATCGACGTGGCGAAGCGCCCGCTCATGCCGCAGTGCGCGCGTGCTCGCCGACCGAAACAATCACGCTCGGTAGCTGATCTCGTACTCGCCGATCGACTTCGCGAGGCCGCGGGCCGCGCTCGGCTCACGGGCCGGGTCGCTGCCGCTCCGGGGCGGCCCCGATCGGGATCTTCAAAACAGCGAGAAAAGCATTTACCGCGGGCGTCCGGCCCAGGCGGCTCCAGACGAGGTGTTCGACCCGGGCTGGTGCCTCGGCGACCTCGATGGTGGTCACGCCGGTGAGCCGTGGCACGTAGGCGGAGGGGAGCATGGCGACGCCGAGGCCCGCGGCGACGAGCTCGGCCATCAGGTCGGCGGCGGTCACCTCGAACGCGACGTCGCGGGCGAGGTCGGCGGCGGAGAATGCCTGATCGGTCTGGGCCCGCCCGGCGCTCCCGACCGGAAAGTCGACGAAGACCTCGGCAGCGAGCCGGTGGAGGTCGACTGTCGGTTCCTGCGCGAGCGGATGTTCCGGGGCGACCACGGCGACGAGCCGGTCCCGGGCGAGTTCGTGCACGTCAACGCCCTTCGGTTGAGCCGTTGCCGGTAGCCCCAGGAACGCCACGTCGATGACGCCCTGCTTGACCTGCTCCACGAGTTCGTCGCTCGCGCCGACGCGCAGGCCGACGCGCACGTACGGGTACCGCTCCCGGAACGTGCGAAGCGTGGCCGGGATGTCGACGGCCGCGACCGTGGGGATCAGCCCCACCGTCAGTCGTCCCCGCACCTCTCCCACCGCCGCCGCGACCTCGGCGGCCGCGCGTTCGGCGGCGTCCAGGCACTGGCGGGCGGCGGGGAGGAACGCCACACCCGCCGGGGTCAGTCGCACCCGGCGGCTGGTCCGCTCGAAGAGCCTCGCGCCGAGTTCTCCAGGCGCGCAATCTGGTGGCTAAGCGCGGACTGGACGACCAGACACCGTTCGGCGGCCCGGGTGAAACTGCTCGTCTCGGCGACGGCGAGGACGTAGCGCATCTGTTGGAGCTCCATTGATCCATCTTCTCCATAGATCGATGGGATGACAAACATGCGTTGGACTCATTGATAGCTACGCGATGAGACTTCCGGTATGACAAGTTCCGGAGCGGAGAGACTCCCCGGCGGAGCCGGCGGCAATACTTTCCCCAGCAACCTGCCGCGCACCGCCCTGACCGCGCTCGCCCCGCTGGCGTGGGGCACCACCTACGTCGTCACCACCGAGCTTCTTCCGCCGGGCCACCCGCTGTTCGCGGGACTCCTGCGCGCGTTGCCCGCCGGTCTGGTGGCGCTGGCGCTCACCCGTACGCTGCCGAGGGGGGCGTGGTGGGGAAAAGCGGCCGCGCTCGGCGTACTGAACATCGGACTCTTCTTCCCGCTGCTCTTCGTCGCGCTCGTCGTCGCCGTCCTGGCCGCGGCGGTCCTGCGGCAGGGACTCTCCGTCTGGCGCACCGTCTGGGGCGTGACCGGGGTGTTGGGCGTCGGCCTGGTGGTGATCGGGCCGGACGCCGCGTTCGACGTCGTGGGGATCGTGGCCGGCCTCGGTGGCGCGGCCACGATGGCGCTCGGAGTGACGCTCACCAAGCGCTGGGGACGTCCCGCCGGGGTGAGTCCCACGGCCTTCGCCGGCTGGCAGCTCAGCGCGGGCGGTCTCTTCCTGGCGCCCGTCACCTTCCTCGTCGAGGGGCCGCCACCAGTGGTCGACCCGCCCGCCGCTCTCGGCTACCTCTGGTTGGGTCTGGTCGGCGGCCTGGCCGCGTATGTCCTGTGGTTCCGCGGCGTCACCACGCTGCCCGTGACCTCCGTCGCGGTTCTCGGTCTGCTCTCGCCGCTGGTCGCCGCGTTGCTCGGCGCCGTCCTGCTCGATCAGACGCTCGGCCCGATCGAGCTTCTCGGGTTCGGGCTCTCACTAGCCGCAATCGTCGCGGGACAGCTTCCCGCGCCCGCACGCCCCCGCCGCGCGGGCGCGCAGCTCGTACAGGAAGGGGCAGCCCGATGAAGATCGCCGTAGTCGGAGCCGCGGGAATGGTCGGTTCGCGTGTCGTCGACGAGGCCGTGGCCAGGGGACACGAGCCGATTGCCGTCTCCGGAGGCGGAGACCGGCGGCTCTGCCTTCCGGCGTAACTGCCGTCGCGGGCGACGCGGACGATCCCGGGCGGCTGAGCCGGCTCTTTGACGGCATCGATGCGATCGTGGCGGCGATCCGTCCCGCTCCCGGATACGAACACACCGTCGCCGCGACCACCACAGCGCTGCTCGACACGGCCGAGGCGGCCCGGACGCGCATCCTCGTCGTCGGCGGCGCCGCCCCACTGCGAATCCCCGGGTACCCCGACCGGTTCGTCCTCGACAGCCCCGAGTATGTGCCGGATGCCTGGCGCACCATCGCCGCCGCCAGCGTCGCGCAACTCGACGCCTGCCGGGCACACCGCACCGACTGGGTCTACCTCAGCCCGCCCGCCATCCTCGAACCCGGAACCCGCACCGGGACGTACCAACGGGGCACCACAACGCTCATCACCGGTGCCGACGGTACGTCCCGGATCTCTGCGGAGGACCTCGCCGTCGCCGTCCTCGACGAACTGGAGAGCCGGGGCGGGGACAAACACTTCACCGTGGGATGAGATCCTGCGCACGTGTGGCCGCAGGCTGGCCGCCAGCATTGCTGGAACCGGGACGCCCGTAGGCTCCCGCCGGACGCGTCGCCCAACTGCTCCTCACCCGGGTCCTTGTCAGCAGCCGAGCACGCCGGGCCCCAACATCGCCACGCCACCCGCGCATCACGGATCGTCCGGCGGTCGCGGGTGCCGGAGCGTCGGTACGGCATCGGCGGGTGTGGACCGTCGGCAGGGCCGATTACGGGAGCACACAGCCCATGCTCAGGCGCGCGGATCTGCCGCCGAGCGGGCGTCAGGGGCCGCACCTGCGAGACCGACAAGTCAGCCGACCGCTCGTGCCGATCTCCGCTAGTTGCTCCTGGGCGACGGTCTGGAATGCTTCGCCCATGCCTTCCTACCCGCCTACCTTCGCCGACGAGGTCGTC
>NZ_JBRIQN010000109.1:0-6150 GCF_052981855.1 Micromonospora sp. LZ34 | reverse complement strand
GCACGGCGGGTTCGGCGAGCGGCCTGGAGAAACGGACCAGCGGCAACGCTGACACCGCACTCCAGGCCGACTCAACTGATCCGGCGCATCTGCCCTGACGACGACTTGATCTATCCCGAAAGTCGAGCGTCAATCATCGCGGTCGCCACCCCGGCGGACCCGGCAGCGGTCCCTCGAGTCGCACCCGCCGAAACGCACCCCGATGTCGCAGCCGCTACCTGCACCGCATTGCACCGACATTCCTGCTGTGGCTCCTGGCCATGGGCCAAACCGGTGGTGTCAGAGAGCTGGTACCCGCGTTCGCCAGCAGTCGGCACCCAGCGCTCCTGCCCGGCCAGGGTCTCCGCTGAGCCGGCCCGGTAATCGCCACCACGGGATGGCCTGCGGCACCATCATCTCGGGATGCCGCGGGCGGATGGCGCCACCTGGATAACCACGTCCGAGGGGCGTCCTGCCAGGGTGACACGCGGGGGCGGGCCTGCGGAATGAAGAATCCGCTTCAATGGTCACGCCCATGAGGGCCACCCACACCAGGGCGCTCCGCAGGCCCGCCACTGGCTGTAACGGGCGATTCTCGCCCAGGTCACGGGTGTCACCGTCAGGGCTCGTGGTTCAGGGCGGGAAACTGCCGCGAGGGCACGGCCTCGCACTCGCTGCGCTCTCGGAGTTGGCCGCCCGGTACAGCGCGCACTGACAGGGACAGGCTAGGCGTCGAGGCAATGGCCGCGGCGCGGACTGGCGTCACGTGGCTGGCCGAAGGTTCAGACTGCGGTGGAGGTATTCGAGGACAAGGGTCTTAGCTTCGGTGAGCATCTGCTCGTCGCCGTCCGGCTGGCGACGGAAGGCGAGCGTGATGAGCGCGTTCGACGCCGTGACCGCGATGCCCAATGTGCGCAGGTGGGGGATGTCGGCGATGGCGAACCGCTGGATCAGGGCGCGGGTGAGGTGATCGGCGATGACGTCGTCGCCGGCGGACTCCCCGTCGAGCACCTGCGCGCTCGTCAAGGCTGAGTTCAGCGCACGGAATCCTGGAAGCGTGCGGTGCAGGTCGATGCACTCGTCGATACCGGCGCTGACGCCGTCTAGAGGTCCTGTCCCTCGTAACCGGTCGGGCCCACCGAGGACTCGCGTGAGCAGTGCCGTCTGATGCCGCTTAATCCGGGCCACGTCTGCCCCTGTGCAGTAGCCACGGTGCGGCGTCCTCGAGCACCCGCAGATAGAACTGGTCGATAGGGCGCTCCACCACCGCCGCCCCCCGATCCGGTCGACGTGGGAACCCGTGGAAGCCTCGTCGGCTTGGTCGTCGTTTGGGTGCGCGGCTGGGCGGGCTTGCTCCGCCGCTGACATGAACGGTGCGAATGCGGGAAGAAGCGGTTCTCCGTCGTGAGCGGATCAGGTCGAGGAGGACAGTCGTCCGAGTGACCTCTGGGGCCGGGGTAACGGGACCGGGCGGTGCGCGCACAGCAGGCGACCCGGTCCTGTCCAGGCGGGCGGACGCGAACTGCCTGTAGGTCGTGCCCGGGGAGGGGGGACGCGCACGAGGACCACTTCGTCCTGACTCGCCGGTGAATAGACGCGATCGCGCTCGGTCACTTTTGTCCGGTGCGAAAGCGTCTGACCGGTTCTCCGATCGCACCACGCGCTCACCGACGGATCCGGAGGTGGCGATAGGGAAATTCGACGGTTAATGGGCGAACAGGCGGGGCGTGTGCTGGAGGGGCTTGTGGCTGGAAAGGCGCAGGTGGCCGGCGCGGCGGCCAGGCCCGTACGAACCGCCGCGTGGTCGTGGTGGGCCGATGTGATCGCTTCGGCCGGCGTGGTCAGCGTGCTGATCGTCGTCGCGCTCTGGGTGCGGGGCGGCGGTGTGCAGGATCTTCGTGGCTGGGCGGCGGGCTTGACGTCGCTCGGCCGGTTGACCGGGCTTGTCGCGGCCGACCTGCTGCTCATCCAGGTGCTGCTGATGGCGCGCGTGCCGTGGATCGAGCGCACCTACGGACAGGACAGGCTCGCCCGTTGGCACCGTGTGGTCGGGTTCGTGTCCTTCGATCTGATGCTCGCGCACATCGTGCTGATCACGGTCGGATACGCCGCGACCGGTGGGGTTTCTGTGATAGGCGAGGCGTGGAGCCTCGTCACCACATATCCGGGAGTGCTGCTGGCGGTCGCCGGGGCGGCCGCCCTGACGATGGTCGTGCTCACGTCCCTGCGGGCCGCGCGGCGGCGGCTGCGCTACGAGGCATGGCACCTGCTGCACCTGTACGCCTACCTCGGCGTCGGCCTGGCGCTGCCGCATCAGCTCTGGACCGGGGCCGACTTCACCAGTTCCCGGGCCGCGACGCTGTACTGGTGGACCGTGTACGCCGCGTGCGCTGGCGCGGTGGTCGCTTTCCGGCTCGGGCTGCCGGCCTGGCGGACGCTGCGACACCGACTCACGATTGCCGCAGTCGTCCCGGAAGCTCCCGGCGTTCACTCGATCTACATGCGCGGACGCCACCTGGACCGATTGCCGGCACGCGCCGGGCAGTTCTTCCAATGGCGCTTCCTCAGCGGCCCGGGTTGGAGTCGCGGCCATCCGTACTCGCTGTCCGCGGTACCGCGTGAGGACATGCTGCGGATCACGGTGCGATCCCGCGGCGAGGGCAGCGAGCAGGTATCAGAGTTACGCCCGGGCACCCGTGTGCTTATTGAGGGGCCGTACGGCCGGCTGACCGCCGCCCGGCGCACGGCCCCGCGGGTAACCATGATCGCGTCCGGGATTGGAATCACCCCGCTGCGGACGTTGTTGGAACAGTTACCGTATGCGCCGGGAGAAGCCACGCTGCTGTACCGGGCACGCTCGGCAGAAGACCTGGTGTTTCGCCAGGAACTGGAGCGCCTCGCGGCCGTCCGTGGCCTGCGCGTGGAGTACCTGTTGGGGCCCCGCGGGCGGGAGGGATCGTGGTTGCCGGCCGGATTCGGCGACGACACGACAGCCTTGTGTGATTTCGTACCGGATATCCAGCAGCATGACGTGTTCGTCTGCGGACCGGATGAGTGGATGCAATCGGTGGTACGGGCGGCGCGGCGCGCAGGCGTGCCGGCGGAGCGCATTCATCTCGAACGCTTCACCTGGTAACGCCGCCACCCATCCTCATGGCGCTCACAATTCGACCTCCCGAGGAGGACGACATGCGCAAGATCACGATGTGGTTCCTCGCCACGATCGCCGTGGTGGTACTTCTCTTTAGCTACCGGACCTCGACCGGACCCGACAGCTCGACGTCGGTCGGGAGCGTCGGCGGCGCAAGCGCGCCGGCGGACCCCGGGACGTCACGAGGCACCGTTGCGGCATCCGGTTCCACTACCGTGGCCGACGGCCCAGTCGTTCAGACGAAGCGGGGGCGCGTCCAGGTGCAGGCCCACATCAGCGGCGGCCGGATCACCGACATTACGCCGCTGACGGTGCCCAGCGGGAGCAACCGCGACCGGGAGATCAACAAGAACGCGGTGCCGAAGCTGCGCGCGGAGGCCCTCGCGGCGCAGAGCGCGCAGATCGACGCGGTGTCCGGGGCGACGGCGACCAGCGAGGGCTACACGGAGTCGCTCCAGGCCGCGCTGGACGCCGCCCAGTTCAAGGCCAAGCCGTGACCAGGCGTGCGTTCGTCGAGCAGATCATGGGTCTGCCCGTCAGCGTGCATGTGCGCGGTCCCGGTGCCGACTCCCCGGCGGCGGCGGACGCCGTCGCCGGGGCCTTCGCCGAACTGCGCGCGATGGATGCCGTCTTCAGCCCGTACCGCCCGGACAGCCGGCTGAGCGCGCTGAACCGGGGAGAGCCAGTACAGGAGCCGCTGGTCGACGAGGTACTCGATCTTTGCGAGCAGGCGCGGCAGCGTACGGGCGGCTACTTCAACGCATACCTTCCCGAACCCGGCGGCGGCACCCGCTTCGACCCGTCCGGCCTCGTGAAGGGCTGGGCCGTTGAGCGCGCCGCGGAGCACCTGCAGGGGTACGAGTTCTACCTGAATGCCGGTGGGGACATGACGGTACGCGGATCCTGGCGCGTGGGCGTGGAGGATCCAGCACAGCCCGATCAGCTCCTCACCGCCGTCGAGGTCGTCAACGGGGCCATGGCGACCTCGGGCAGTGCACACCGCGGAGCGCACATCGTCGATCCGCACACCGGCGCCCCCGCCCGCGGCCTGCGCTCGGTCACCGTCACCGGGCCGTCACTGACCTGGGCGGACGTGTACGCCACCGCAGCGGCCGCGCAGGGGCCTCAAGCAGTGACCTGGCTCGCCACGCTACCCGGATACGAGGCCCTGCTCGTCGGCGACGACGATGCCCTTCTAGCCACGCCCGGCTGGTCACTACCCACGTAACCCGCAAGAGCTCGACCTGCACCTCGTCGGACTGCCCGCGACCGAGAACCTGATCTCCGCCACCATCTCGGTTTGCCGCCGGTCTACGCGCACGGGTTACCACCCTGCCCCATCAACCACCTCGCCGGCTCCGTCAAGGCCGAAACCCGCTACACGGCACCATCGCCTGGATCCAGTGCACCCACCTCGCCGCAGGTTGGCACTGGGAGGTGCGACGCCGCGGTGCTGCCTGGCCCGCAGCAGTGGGCGACCTATCGAAACAGGCGTGCTCGCCGCCTTCACCTTGTTCCGGCTCGGACGGAGCCGGGACGTCCGGACATCGCTCAAACCTCGCCACTGGGCTTCGTTTGATCGACATCAGCAACCGCTCGCAGATGCCGGTGCGTGGAGGCGGAGGGTAGGTCAGGAAGCGGCGGTGGAGAGGACGTCGAGTACGCCGGTGATATCGAGAACTCGGCGGGTGTTCCTGCTGGGGTTGGTGAGCACGAGTTGTCTCCCGGTTGCCGTTGCCGTGTTCCGGGCGGTAATTAGCGCGCTGATGACGGTCGAGTCGATGAACTGGACTGCTGCCATGTCGACGTCGACCCGCTGCGTGGAGTGGATCGTGCGGTCGAGGAGGGCCAGGAGCTGCGCGGCGCCGGTGACGTCGATTTCCCCGGCGAGTAGGACGATGCTGCGGTCCGGCTCGACGCGGACCTGGTGCTGCCAGCTTTGCTGAGGGTTCGTCACGCTTTGTCCTCCCCGGGACTGCTGCGCCTGTCGTTGCGGGGCGCAGCCGATGCTGTCCGGATGTGGGGGTTGCTCGGTGGCTCCAAGCATACGGCGACCATTGCGGTCACCCCGTCGGGCCGTCGGGTGAGTACGAGCTCGTCGCTCAGCTGGTGAGCCAGCCATAGCCCACGACCGCCGGCGACATCGACCGCCGGCAGCCGCGTGGGAAGGTGGTCAGCTGCCATACCGTAATCGGTGATTTCGCAGACGAGCACGTCGTTCTCACAACGTAAGTCGATGTAGCCGTGGCCGCCGCCGTGTCGCACGGCGTTAGTGACCAGTTCATGCACGGCGAGCAGGAAGTCGAAGCTGCGATCGCCCACTAGTCCCGCCGCGGCGATCTTCGTTTCGACGGCGTGTCGGAGCGCGGTGACGCTCGCGGCGGTGAAGTGCTCTGACATCAACGGCACTACCGCGGCGCCCGGTGAGCGCGCTGGGTCAACCGGCTCGGCTGCCCACGCTTCGTCGCTCATGCTGGCAGGCTACCTATCGGTGACATTTCCACGAACCTTGCCTCTGGCAAGTATTCGCAGCTCAGCCGCTTCGGGGCCGGCACTGGGGGCCACCGGTGCGGTTCCGGGCAGGTAGCACCGTATCGCCCGGCTGTGAGAGGCCATGCTGCTAACGGCCGTTGTTAGGCAATGCCCACTCCGCTGCACGGACTCTCCTGTCCGCACAGGTGCCTGCCGGGCGGAGGACTCAACCCCTAAGCCTGGCCGACCCGAGTCCCCTATGCACCTAAGGCACGAGGGGGTGAGCACCCTAATCCGGCGGGACGGGTCGCGGGCCGTTCCCCGATGCCCCGCGCCGGTAACGAGCCATACCGTCACTCCCGACATCCGGCGGTCGTGTAGTCCGAGGAGTGCCCGAAGATGGATTCGCCCCAGACCCTGCACGTGGATTCGCATCACAGCCTCCACGTGGAGTCGCACCAGAGCCTGCAGGACTTCGTGCTCAACCTGCTCACCGACCCGGACGCGCGGTCGGCCTTCGACCTCGACCCGGAGGGCGCGCTGCAGGC
>NZ_JBRIQN010000108.1:0-6238 GCF_052981855.1 Micromonospora sp. LZ34 | reverse complement strand
GCTCCTCAAACGCCTCGCCATCCATGGTCCCCTACCCACCGCCGCATAACCCCGACGAATTAACGGCGAGGGGCACTAAGGCGCCGCCGCCACCAGCGCGGGCGTCGGTCAGCAGCCGGTCCAGCCGGGCCAGTTCCTCCGTCCGCCCGAGGATCACCCGTGCACAGTAGCAACGGGCCTCAATCGGGGCGGAAGACCGCCACCAGCACCGCCGGCGCCGAGGCGCAACACCTCTGGCTAGCGGGTTCGCTGCGATGGGAAGATATCCACCGCCCTGGCCGGGCTGCGGGGCTGGTTCAAGCGCATGAATGAGATGCGCCAGCCCACGACCCGTTCGAAGTCGTCGTTGCTGTAACCGCGCCACTCGCTGCGACGGATGGCGTCGATAGCGAGGAACGGTTCACCATCGACATGGCTGCGGAGGCAACCACGATCTCTGTTTTGGCCGGCAAGGCGGCTCCGATCGACGGGGACGGGGTTGTCCGTGACGACAGTTGGATCGAAGTCTTCCAGTCCGAGGCCGGCGCGCTCGCCTTCGTGCAGGCATCGGGACCCGACGATCTCCGTAGGATGCTGAGATGTCTCGACCAGTGATCTTCGACCTCTTCCATACCTTGATCCAAGGGGCCGACGAGGAGCGTGACCGGGTAGTCGGCGAGATGGCGGTCATGGTCGGCGTAGCTCCGGCCGAGCTGGTCGCCGCGTACCACGCCACCTGGCGGGACCGGCTGGTCCGGTGGGACGTGGAGGAGACCATCCGCATCCTCGCCGGACGCCTCGGCGGCACACCAACCAACGAACAGGTGACACGGGCCGGTGAACATCGGCGAGCCCTCGGGCGCCGAGTGCTGGACAGCGTCTCGACCGCCACCCTGGACGTGCTCGACGCGCTACGCGACGACGGGCATCCGCTGGCCCTCATCAGCAACGCCACCTCGGACACTGCCGAGGCATGGCCGCAGAGCCGGCTCGCCCACCGGTTCGACGTCGCGGTCTTCTCCTGCGACGTTGGGCTATCCAAGCCAGACCCGGCGATCTATCACCTTGCTGCCGAGCGCCTGGGCGTTGGGCCGGCGGAGTGCATCTTTGTTGGCGACGGCTCAGACGGTGAGCTGGCCGGGGCGGCAGCGGTCGGTATGACCGTCTTCCGGACCACGGAGCACAACGACACCGACCCCAGCTGGGGCGGGCCGGTTATCGCTACCTTGGCCGACCTGCCCGCCATACTCCGAGAGCCGTTCAAGGTCATGGAGCCGGTCGAGTAGAGCGGTCAGTACAGCCATTCGTACAGCCAAGCGCGCCGACGGACACAGTCCGGAATCGACGGTAGGCGACATGACGAGCAGGTCAGCGGTAGCCGCCGACGGAGGCAGACAGCAGTCTTGATCTTTGCAAGACAGAGGTCGGAGAGGGTCATCGGTGGCGCGCGTCTGGGGTGTGCGCGAGGTAGTCCACCTGATGTAGCTTCCCGCCATGAAATGGACTCGCCGGATCGCGCTCGCCGGGATCGTTTGGTGCGCGGGCCTGTTGGCAGCATCGACACTTCCGGGAGGACTTCCACTGCCCACGCCCATCATCCTGGCGTCGGCATTGCTGCTGGCGCTGCCGGGCCTTCTCATCACCCTCATCGCAGTCATGCGCCTCGCGATGGATGAGACCGGCACCCCTGCAGGTGGCGGCCAGGCGGTGTGGCGTCTGTTGCGCGAAACGATGCCAGGTTGGTTGCTCATCGCGAGCTGGCTGCTGTTCGCCGGGTTCTGGCTGGTCGGAGTTCTCTCTATCAGTGGTGCGCCGGGTGTGCCGGAGCAGCGTGCCGGAGCGTACGTCGCCAACAACCACGGCGAGGTGACGGTCATCAGCAAGGCTCAGTATCTGACCTTGAAGGCGCAGGAGCAGCGGATCGCGGTTTTCGTGCCGGGGGGCTTTTGCGTGTTCGCTGCGGTCATCTCAACTGCCCTGCTTCGTCGAGAAGCGCGTCGCGAGGCGGTGCGTCCGTAGGGCCGCCGCGAGTAGGCGTTTCGCGTACGACGGCCGGCGGGCCATCCACGGGCCACAAGCCTGTGTCACCCGGGGTCAAACCAGGCCACCGGGGACCGTGTCGATGGGGGAAACGCCGTGCCCCGATCCGATCTTGTGCGATTCCTAAGCTGACAGTGCGGGTTCGATCCCGCCACTCGCTCCACCTAACGATTGTGGCCAGGGGCTACCCGCTCTGCGGCGAGCCGCTCCCGGACCTCGGCGGCGAACCGTGGGTGCGCCTTCAGCCGTACGGAGAGCTGGTCCCGCGAAACCTGAGCCCCAGCGAGCCGTTGCCAGGAGAACGCCGCCATCACCAGGGCCATGACCAGCACGGCGAGCAACAACGCGGCCGTCATCCACACCGTGGTGCCGTCCACGCCGTTGGCCCGCACGCGCAATACCGCCGCGAACACGCCCAGCAGGGTGAGCGCGCCCGCCACGCGCCCGAGGACCTTCACCCGGTGGTGGAGCAGCACGCACCGCGCGCAGTAGGGCCAGGCGACCCGGATTGACCGCACGTTCTGGACAACGGCGACGAACGCGACAACTGGTAAGGGTGCGAGCATGGGCGTTACCGCTACGCCGAGGAGAAACGCCAACACCAGCGAGGCGACTGCCGCGATCACTGTCCAGCCAGGCGACGTCCGGCCGAACCTGGGGTGATGAATCTCCTCGGCCGGCTCGCCATGCCGGACGCAGACGCCGGGCAGCATGTGTCCCTGGGTGCTCGCCCAGGCGACAGGCACGTCGATGTCTTCCATTCATCCTCCCCGTTGACTGAGGGAGGCAGTGTAGCGATCGATCCGCCCTCCGCGTCGCCCTCGCGCGTGGCTTCGAGGCGGACTGGTCGGCCTGGTGTGCCAGGTGCGGCATACGTGCGACACCTCCTTGCCCTTGCCGCCCTTCCACAAGGTCTTGCCGAAATGGTGGCGGGCGCGGCCGCGATGACAGCAGTGGATGACAGCAACGGCGCTGGACGGACCGACGCAGCAGCGGACGCGTGGAGCGCTACGACCAGCGGTTGCCGACCCTCCTGCACGATGCCGGACCATCCGGCCGAGGCTACGGATCAGATGGTCCAGGGGTCGAGGAAACACGGAGGCCAGGCCCCTGGCGAGTTGTGGATACTGCGAGCCACTATGAGCGAAGCCTTCGTCTTGCAGCCCTTCGGCCGGTGGGTCGTGGTCAGGGTGAGCAGTGGCCAGCGTTGGATTGTCCGTCTTACGCAAGATCCGTACGGTGACGGCTACGTCTACACCATTGCGACGGAGCTGCATGCCGACGGCCTGACCGCGTCGACGGTCGCCAAGATCGACGGACAATTCTTCGACCTCGATACCACCCTGTCGGGCTTCGTGCAGCGGCTCGCGGCTGACTGGCAAGGTTGGAACGGCGTCCGTACCTGGACGTCTTGGGAGCGCGAGCTTGCAATCGATGCTCGGCACGACGGTCGAGGTTACGTGTCGGTCCCGTTGGGCCGTGAAAGGGGCGATGACCACGTCGATGCGGGCGTCGAGCTTGCCGATCATGTCGTTGAGGTGGTCGATGTGGGTCAGGTGCAGCCGGCATAGCAGGGCGGGACCTGAGGGGCCTGGCTTGACATCCGTGGCTCACATCAACGGCGGCGGCAGAGGCCGGACGAGCGTGGACGGCTGTCGGCTCTGAGCCGAACCCGTGGGACCTCAGCGGACGTTGCGACCTTTGCCGAAAGCGCCTTGTAAGCGAGATGTCGCCACGCCTCAGGGCAAGCTGGTCGGTCAAACTGCTGGGTGGCGCACCTATGATCGACAGGTGCTTCGATGGCGGCCGGTCAGGGTTCGGGTTTTCTACGAGCTACCCCTGTTCGTGCCAGTCGACATCCAAGTTCGCGCCCATGACCTGATCGAGTCAGGCAGCTTTCGCCAGGCCGTGCGCGTGCTGCGGAAGCAGGCTCAGCTCGATCGATCCGAGGCCAAGGTGGCCGCGTCGCGTCTTCGATCCGGAGAGGTCCTCTCCGACTTCCCAATGCCCGGCGGACCCGATGTGGCCAGCCGAGTGCGAGGTCTTCGGGACAGTGGACGCCGCAAGGAGGCGATCTTTGCAGTCCGTAGCGAGCGCAACGTTGGCCCAGCGGAGGCTGAGGCCTTCGTCGACTCCGTCTAGCAACGGCGTCGGCGTGACGGTCCGGTAGCGGTAGAGGCAGCAAGGAGGCAGCGATCGCTGCGGCCAAGGCTGCGAAGCCTCGTCATGCAACCGCTGGGACCGGGCGGGATCCAGCCTTGCTTGGCACCCGATCTCACCGGTCGACAACCTGTGCCCGCTTCCCCGACGGGGGTAGTTCCCCTGCTCGGCGAAGGTCTCGCCGTAGGTTACGGCAACTCTCTCTCAGGATGACCGCGTGCGAGACAGGACCACCGCCGCGGCGAGGAGGCAGCCCAGGTGACAGGTCACGGCGGCAATGAGGAAGGGGAAGTACCACCACCCGTAGAGGTCGTGGGTGTACTGCTGGCGGGCGAGCTCGATTGGCGCGACGAGCGGCGTGCAGAGGACGATCACGATGATCAGCGCCGCAGCGGGAAGCGCCAGCCCGATGGGCTCGCCGTGGTAGGCCCATTCTCGGAGCAGGTAACCCAGCACTGCGGTGGTGAGGAAGAGAGCGGCCAGGGCGTACCCGAGCAGGAACGGGCTGATCCGGGTTGCTCTAGTTTTAGCGCCGATTCTCAGGTTGGCCCAGTAGCGGTATTTCTTGCTCGGGGCGGCCAGGCGGTGGTCCTGGCTCCAGATCAGAGCATCGCGATCTGGTCGTCCGGGCGCGCGCGGGCCGGAGCCAGGGTCAGCAGCGGTCCGAGCGTGTCGCCCGGCCGTTCGCGCGCGGCGACGCGTCGGATCGGCCCATTCCTGGCAAGTAGCCTCCTGCCCACTTGTTCGATTGAAGGAAACTTTCGCTCGATCTCTTGCGCGTGCCAATGCTTGCCGCCGACAGTCTGGACCACCACCAGCATTCGACGTCCGTCGATGCGTTCCGGGTGGGCAGCTGAGGAGGAAGCATGGCACCGATCTCCCGCCGCAGAAGCCGCCTCGTCACACTCGCGATCGCCGTCCTCGCCGGCCTGGCGCCGGCCGTGCTGTGGGCGTTGCCCGCACAGGGGGCCGTGCCGCTCTACACCGCCCTGGGCGACTCGTACTCCTCGGGCGTCGGCACCCGCACGTACTACTCCGACGGCACTAGCTGCTACCGCTCGCCGTACGCGTACCCGGTCCTCGACGCGAACCAGATCGGCGCCAACCTCACGTTCGCCGCCTGCTCTGGCGCGAAGGTCGCCGACGTGTCCAACAACCAGCTCGGCAGTCTCAGCTCCTCGACCAGCTACGTCACGCTCACCGTCGGCGGCAACGATGCCGGGTTCTCCAACGTCATCACGCAGTGCGCCAAGCCGTGGCCGTACACCTGCTGGGGTGACATCGACAACGCCAACCACTACATCCGGAACACCCTGCCCGGCACCCTGGACACGCTGTACAACAAGATCCGCTCACGGGCACCGTACGCCCGGGTGGTGATCGTCGGGTATCCACGCCTGTTCAACGAGAGCGACTGTCAGTCGCTGTCCCGGATCAGCCCGGGGGAGCAGGCGGCGCTGAACGACACCGCCGATCTGCTGAACCAGACCATCAAGGGCCGGGCAGTCGCGCACTCGTTCCCGTTCGTGGACCCGCGAGCCGCATTCACCGGGCACGCCGTCTGCGACTCCATCGAATGGATCAACGGCCTGTCGGACCCGATCAGGGAGTCGTACCACCCGAACCGTGCCGGCCAGTCGAGCGGGTACGCCCCGCTGGTCAAAAACGCCATGCTCAACACCACGACGGCGGCCGCCGACAAGGCGTAGACACCGCCAGCGGGTACCGGCCGGTGAACGCGCCCGGCCGGTACCCGGCTCCGCGGGGGCAGGCTAGTGCGGTGTCCACTAACGTTCGCCGGGTTGGCGGGGTTGGGGAAGTGTCGTAGGGGTGGTGTTGGCTGGGGTTTGTGCCTCGCCGTCGGGATCCTGCCGCGCCGCGGGTTGTGCATTGCACGGCGCGGGTGGGGTTGCGGGTGACGGTGGGGCAGCGGCGGCGGTGTTTCGGCCTGCTGCGCTCGGCTGGTGACGTGTGGGCGTGCGTGCTGGAGGTCAACGCGTGGCGACGCCGCCGCCACGACGCACCGCTGACCGGTTACCAGGAGTTGTGTCGGGAGTTG
>NZ_JBRIQN010000107.1:0-7787 GCF_052981855.1 Micromonospora sp. LZ34 | reverse complement strand
CTCGCCGTCCGCTTCCAAGCCGTCCTGACCATCACCATCATCACCGAGTGGCTCTGACCGGCTTATGAAACACGCCTTAGATGCGGACTGCGCGGGTCGGGCGGCACGGAGCGTCAGTTTGGAAGGACGAAGGTCATCATCAGGAAGCACCTGGTGGCCCAGGACAAGGCACGAGCCTTGTGACCGCTCGTGCCCCTGGTGACCGTGCGGGGTACCGGCTACTGGCACGTGGATGGCACGGCGACTACGTCTGGCGATCACTGCCTTGCAAAGATCAAGGCCACTGTCGGCCGGCGTCGGCCACTGCCGCTGACCTGCTCGGTCCGTCTGCTGTCGCCGCTCATGTTCCATGACTGACGGCCGGCTTGGCTGTACGGATGGCTGTACGGTCGCGATGGATCCGGAAGCAACGGGGGCGAGGATGGCCGAACCAGCTCGCGCGGTCGCCTTGGCGGCGTTGGCCGACCTGTGGGATCAGGGATGTCCCATTGCCTCACCCGATGACCGTGAGCGCCTTGTCGACGTCGGGTTACGCCGTTGGCACAGCTTCCATCGGCGACACCCTCGCATCCGTCAGCCATCGCACGAGGCCAAGATTCGCGACCTGGTGCGTGGGTTAGTCGAGGCAGTCGAGGCAGAACCACGCCTGGTCGGCCCGCTGGTCAAGGACTATGAGTGCGTCGCGGAGGCGATCGCCGCAGCCGCCGCTTCCTCGACGCGGGAACCTTGATCCACCCGCACCGTCAGTTTGGAAGAGCGCGCTCAACGGGCCGTGATGCCCGAAAACGCCTGCGGCCGGCGGCAGAGCCGGATGCCGCACGCGCCCGCTCCTGACCGCTGCGCACCACGGTTACTGGCCCGTGGATGGCCCGGCCCAACCATTGCCTGCAAGCAGCTTCAGTCGTCGAACTCAAATCCGGTCGCTTCGGCCAACGCCACGAGGCGGCGCACACGCTGAGCATCCGTCGCCACGGCAGTCATCCGAATGGCCAACTCTTCAAGTGCGTCACGATCCGACCCATGGGCACAAAACATGCCTCCTTCGGGGTCGTAAGAGAAGCGTCCGGCGAGCCCCGGAGCTTCGTTGGTCACGATCAATTGAGCAATGCCTTCCCAGAAATACCCGTTCGGTTCGTGGCCGAGCTCTTCGACGACATCGTCCACATCTGTCGTGCCAGCGTCCAACGTCAGGTAGTACTTGCCCGGGGGTAGCTCAATCAGCTCCATCGGCTCCACGACGGAAGCCTGGCAGCTGCGGTTGGCAACGGCAAGACGTCGACAAGAACGAGGCAACCCCTGTAGCGGATCTCCTCGTCGGGCAGTCGGTAGACCGTCCAGCCTTCCCGGACGGGGACAAGGTGGAGCGCCTCACCAGCCGAACGACCTTGGCCCCGTCCGGGGAGGCTGGTAGCCCTTGTGGTGCCCGGCGAGGTGATCCGCGGCTGATCTCTGGGGAGGGCCGGGGTCCGGGCGGAGCCCCGAGGTCTTCACGGTCCTGGTCGTCTGTCAGCGTGGCCGGCCGGCGCGGCCGATGACGGCCGGAGGTCGCCAGCAGGCCGGGGCCGGGCCGGCGCGGCCCGCTTGCGGGCCGCCTTGATCGTGAAGAGGGCAATTCGGCAACGTGGTGACCTGGGTCGATGCACGACCCGAGTGTCCACCAAGACATGGCGAACCCGGCCTGACACGGTGGTGGGTCACCCTTCGGACAGCGTCTGGCCGCCTTCCGCTCGCCCCCCGAGGTGGGAGGTGGCGGTTGCGTACTGATTTGTGGAGGCCGGGATCCGCACGTTCGCGACGAGACAGCGTACGACCTCGGGATCGCCGATGACAGCACCGGCAGCTACGAGCCCGGCCAGGTCGTCGCCACCGAAGGCGCCGAGAAGGGCATCCGTCGTGGTGACCAGGACGGCGTCTGGTTCTTCGGGCGGCTCGTGGGCGACCTCGGCGCCGTCCGGTGTGAGGCGGACGCCGAACACCCCGGCAGGGCCGTGGTCGCGTAGTTCGATCCGCAGCGTCGCCTCGGGCCGCTGCTGCGTCGGCACGAAGAAGGTGCGGATGGTCAGCATGGCGCTGTCCGCGCTGACGAAGCGCTGTTCCGCGGTCGGCGGGGCGGTCAGCGCCCAGGTGCCGAGTGCGACGACGATCGGCTCGAGGCCGCGACCCCACGCGGTCAGCTCGTAGACCCGCACATTGCCTGGCGGAGGCAGCTGCCGACGGCGTACGACGCCCGCGTCGGCCAGCTCGCGCAGCCGGTCGGACAGCGCGTTCGGGCTGGCGGTTGGGAGCGCCTGCTGCAGGTCGGTGAACCGTTTCGGCCCGAGCAGAAGCTCGCGCACCACGAGCAGCGACCACCGCTCACCCACGATGTCGAGGCCACGCGCGACGCCACAAGCCTGTCGATAACCCCGCTGAGCCGGCACCGAACACCTCCCTCTCACACTTGCTCCATCATAGCATCTACTATTAGCCTCATAGCTCCTTACCTGAGGAGGAATCCATGACCACGCCAGCGGCACCCCCGATCACCGAGCGCGAGACCTGGCAGAAGCAGCTCGACGAGCTCCGGCTCCGCGAGAAGGCGCACACGCGTGAGGGCGACGCCATCGCCGCCGCCCGTCGGCGGCTGCCCATGGTCGAGGTCGACCCGACCACCCGCCTGGTCGGTGCCGACGGCCCGGTACCCCTGCTCGACGTCTTCGAGGGCAGGCGCCAGCTGTTCGCGTCGTACCACATGTGGCACACGGGCAGGCCGGCCGCCGACCAGTGCGAGGGCTGTACGTTCTTCACCGGCCAGGTGCTCGAGCTGGCCTACCTGCACTCGCGCGACGTCACGTTCGCGGTCTTCTGTCAGGGGCCGTTCGAGGAGTCGTCGCGCTACCGCGACTTCATGGGCTGGCAGGCGCCCTGGTACTCCGTGCCCGCGCAGTCGCTCGACCCGCTCGTCGCCGGGCGCGCGTTCGGCATGAAGGCGTGCTACCTACGCCAGGGCGACCGCGTGTTCGAGACCTACTGGACCACCGGGCGCGGCTGCGAGGCGATGGCACCCTCGTACGGGCTACTAGACATGACCGTCTACGGCCGCCAAGAAGGCTGGGAGAACTCGCCGGAAGGCTGGCCGCAGCGTTTCCGGACCGACGGCGACCAGTTCCGCCTCGACGGCCGGCCCACATCGCAGTGGTCACGCCTCGCCGCCGGCCGTGACGACGACCTTGGCACCACCGGGCACGCCGACAGCGAGCACCACTGCCACTGCGGTTCGACGCCGGCTGAGTCATGAACCGCCCCTGCGATGATCGATAGTGATCCCCTCCGATGGCTGCTGACGGTGGCCTTCGGCGGGGCCTCCATCTCTCACCTGCTCCAACGCCTGCGCCCATCCCCTGCGTGGCCTTCTCTGGTGGCGGAGCATCGACTCTCCGAGATACTGCACTCGACCATGGGCCTATCGATGATCGCGATGATCTGGCCGTGGGGCGCGGCGGTCCCGGCAGCCGTCTGGACTGTCGTTTTCATGATGTCTACCGGGTGGTTCCTGGTGCAGGCGGCGCGGACGTCGCGACGTCGTGCGGTTCCGGCGTTCTTCGCCACCGCGACGGGAACCATGGTGTGGATGGGCGCCTCGATACACGGGCACGCCTCACCCGGCGGTCACGGCGGCATGGACATGGCCGGGATGCGTCATCCGCCGGTCGGGTATGCCGGATGGGTCAGTGCGCTGCTCGGAGGCTACCTGGTGCTCGCCGCATTCTGGTGGGTGGGCCGCGGCGTGCACCTCGCTGGTCTGTCCGCGGCGACAACGACGAACGCGGTGGCGCGTCCGCTGGACTGGTCGGCGCTACGCCACGGCGTGATGAGTGCGGGTATGGGCATCGCCCTACTGGCGATGGCGTAGACAAGGGAACTTGCCAAGATCGGACATCCGCTCTTCGACATGACAGGGCGTTTCGTCGGCCAACCTGCCGCCCCTAGGTCGCTGGACCTGTCGCACCTCAGTTGGCGGATATGTGTCGCGGCTATGTTGTCGGATCACAGACGCGGTCAAGCCTGGCCAGCTACGTCCGGAGCTCGTCGGCTGCGCGCACGATGAGCCTCCGTGCGTCTCTGGATTGGCTGCACCTGCGACCTGCGGCACGCCTTCGCGACGTTCCTGCTCGACCAGGGCGAGGAGTTGCGCACGGTGATGGAGCTGCTCGGGCACTTCACGATTCGGATGACGGCCGACACCTACGGGCACGTCCTGCCGGCGCGGGCTCTTCAGGCTACCTCGGCCATCGACCGAGTGTTGGGCGAGGAGGGGACGGCGTGACCGGTGGCTGTACGGATTGCCGTACTCGCGACCGAGATCAACCAAGGAAAGTGCTGGTGGAGCCCCAGAGGACTCGAACCCTTAACCCTGCCTTGCAAAGATCAAGGCTGCTGTCTGCCAGCGTCAATCGTCGCCGCTGACCTGCTCGACTCGTCGGCTACGATCGCTCGCCACCGGTATACGTCGGCCGGCTTGGCTGTACGGATGGCTGTACCGGGCCACCGGACGACTGCCATGATCTGGCGCGTGGGCTCGGAGGACACAACCATCGATCGACAGCTCAACGGGGTTCGGCAAGTCTGGAGCCAGCATCCGAACGGACTCGGGCCCTATGTCGTCTACCGGTGGAGATCACTTATTTGTGGTCTGCGGTATTCGCGCCCGTCGTGATCAGACTGCGACTTGAGTCGTTCGGCGTGAGCGAGAAGAGGACCAGGTCGACGCGGCCGGCATGGATGAAGCCGGCATTGCGCATGATGCCTTCACGTTGCAGGCCGGCCTTGAGAGCGGTCCTCTGGGAGGCCAGGTTCCCGGTGGCGGCCTTGAGTTCCATGCGCTGGAAGCCGTGGTCAACCAGGAGCCAGTGACCGATGGTCCGCGTGGCTTCGGCCGCGATGCCTCGGCCGCGAGCCCAGGGGGCGACCGAGTAGCCGATCTCGCTGACCAGGCCACGCCAGTCGGTGTTCTTCAGGCCGACGGTGCCGAGGAGGCGGTCTGTGTTCGCGTCGACGATCGCGAAGTGGATCCCGTCTCCGGTCTCCCGGAGGGAATGGGAGATCTTGGTGCACCAGTCAGCGGAGTCCTGGCGGGTGTAGGGCTGGGGCAGTGGGAGCCACTGCTGGATGAGCGGGTCCGCGCAAGCGATCTGATTTTCCTCGATGTCGATTGCGGAGAAGGGCCGCAGCAAGAGATCGCCCGCCAGCAGGCGGGTCTCGGGGAACGTGGGGGTCATTCCTGCTGGCCTCCGACTGATCATCTGTGTGCGGCTGACGCTAGCAGGGCCTGCTGACCAGGTGATTCGGTGCTGGCCGAGTTCCTTACCGGTCCCCCGTTCTCTGACCCTGACCTTAGGCCTCGTGACCCGTACCGAGAGATTCGTGACGCCATCCTGTGGTTCCTAGGTCGATGAGAGCGGATCTCCTCGTCGAGCAGTCGTAGAACGTCCAGCCTCTCCGGACGGGGACAAGGTGGAGCGCCCTACCGGACGTACGACCTGGTCCCCGTGGGCCGATGACGACTGCTCTGACGCTGCCCGGCCTCGACCCCGCTCCAACGGTGGAGCCACGGCTGGACTCCCGGGCCGCCCGCATGCTCATGCCCCGCTCGATCGACGTCGTCGCCGACCTCGCCGCCGACCACGGCGTCTGCACCCGACCCGTGGCCCTGCGCCGCACCGACCTCGACAGCGGCCAAACCGAAGTCATCGACCTTCCATGCGGCGCCACCCAGGAAGCCAAGTGCCCCGCCTGCGCCACCCGCGCCCCACCGGTCCTGCGGGCGATATCCGAACGCATCCAATGGCGCGTCCATCTCGACGCCGCCAGACGCGCCGCCGCCGGCCCGCCCGATGTTTCGGCAACTTCTCTCGATGCCCAGGACAAGGAGGAACGGTGACTGTCTCGGACGTGCGGCCGGTGCCCGCGCAACCGTGGGAGCTGCCGGCCGATGATCTGCCGCCGCTGTTGCTCCGGCCGGAGCAGGTGGCTCGGGCGCTGAATGTGGGCCGGTCGAAGGTCTTCCACCTGATCCGCTCCGGTGAGCTCCGGTCGGTGAAGGCCGGTGGGTCGCGCCGGATTTCGGCAACTGCGCTGCGGGAGTACGTCGCGGGGCTGGAAGCCGGGAAGGACGGCTGATGCCACGGTCAGGAGAGCCGGTCGAGCGGAAGCCGCGGCGCAGTAAGCGGGGAAACGGTGAGGGCTCGATCTATCTGCGAAAGGACGGCAGGTGGACGGCGGCGTACTTCGTGCCGAAGTCGGGCGGCGGGGAGTCGCGCCGCTACGTCTACGGCCGGTCGCCGGAGGAGCTTGGGAATTGTCGATCTCCGGCGGGCCACCGGGGTGGCGGCCTGGTCTCGGCGGTCTCTCGTGGCCTCAGCTGCCCCCTGTTGTCCCCGCCCGATGGCACGCTAATGGCACGCCGGTGATCGCCGCGGCCGACGGCCGGAAGCGATCGCCGACCGTCGCCTTGCAAGGACCAGACGACTGTCCGCCGGTGTCCGGCCACGGAGCCTCCACAAAACCCGTTGGCAGACCACGGCGACCACTGCTACCTTTCCGCAGGCCGTGCCAGAGACCGAGGAGGTGGTACCCGTGAACGTATCGACATGGGTGCTCCCCTCTGGGGTCACGGTCGGACGGTAGGTCGTCCGGGAGCGCCGTTCAAGAGCACTCCCGAAAGGCACGATCTTGCGATTCACTTCCGAACAGCGCCTCGACGACGGTGTCCTCGAGCGCGAATTCACCCTCGGCGAGATCCCTGGCATCCTGTGGACGCCCGGATCCGCATCCGCACCGGCGCCACTGATCCTGGTTGGCCACCCCGGCGGACTGCACGTGATGTACCCCCGCCTGGTGACCCGGGCCCGGCACTCCGCGGCGGAGGGCTTCGCCGCTGCCACCATCGAGCTCCCCTGGAGCGGTGACCGGCCCCGTTCCGCCGCCGCCGAGGAGGCCCGCGCCGACCTGCGCCGGGCGCTGGAGGCCGGCGAGCCGGTCGACGACGAGATCGTCGACCGGCTCGTCCTCCCGCTGGTCGAAAAGGCGGTCCCGGAATGGCGGGCCGCCCTGGACGCCCTCCTTTCGCTGCCCGAGATCGGCGGCCCGGTCGGGTACGCGGGAGGCGTGATCGCCATCGGCCTCCGGCTGGCGGTGGTCGAGCCGCGCATCTCGGCCGCCCTTCTGTTCGCCGGGAGTTTCGTGCCCCGCACCATGTTCGAGGAGGCCCGGCAGGTCACCATTCCGCTGCAGGTCCTGCTGCAGTGGGACGACGAAGGAAACGACCGACAGCTGGCCCTGGACCTGTTCGACGCCTTCGGCTCCAAGGAGAAGACGCTGCACGCCAACATGGGCGGGCACACCGGCGTCCCGCACTTCGAGGGGGACGACGGGAACCGGTTCTTCGCCCGGCACCTGAAGTAAGGCAGGCAGGCAGGCAGCAGACGATAGAGCTGTCGGCCAGGATGCCGCTCATCGAGGACAGGTCCCGGCCCTCCTCGATTGCGGTGGCCAGCAGATGCACAACCGCCCCGGCCGCGGCGGTACCGGCCATCGGCGGTACCGGCCGGTCGGGGCGGCGCGTCTCCGGCTTGATAACGGCGAAGATCGCCGCTTTGGCCCCCGACTTCGCCATATCGGCTGGTCGGGGGCTTACCCGGTGTGGCGCGCCCGAAGGGAATCGAACCCCTAACCTTCTGATCCGGTGCGCCGTGAGGCGCTGTTGTTCGAGTGGAGGTGAAAGACCGCCACCGTTTGTCTGTCGCAGC
>NZ_JBRIQN010000106.1:0-7804 GCF_052981855.1 Micromonospora sp. LZ34 | reverse complement strand
GCAGAACCAGATACCGGAGACCTCTTCAGTTATCGACCACCGCCACGCCGCGACTTCGTACGGATCCCTCGACTTACGAAACACGCCTTAGTCGACGCCTGGCTCCGCCACTTCCTTGGCCTATTTGCGCCATGGGCATCCATACGCCATTGACAGCTCTTGATCACGTCCCGTTATGTGATCGAGGCTTGCAGATGGCTCGATCAATCAGGCCGCTGGCACGGGCGGTGAGTCGCACGTTTTCTGCACCCCCACGGCGGGTGACCCCCGCCGCTACTGCCAAGGAGACCTGGTGGCAAGACAGAGAAGACCGTTGCAGGTGGCCCTCGCGGCCCTGATCGCACTCGTGGTGATACCGCTGGCCGCTGGCACCGCGACCGCCCAGCCGATCGCTGACGAGTCCCCGCTCGAGCAGAAGGCGGAACCCGCGCTGCTCGACCAGCTTCAGGCCGAGGAGGAGGTCACCTTCTGGCTCGAGTTCAACCGCGACGCCGACCTGCACGTGGCGGCGCAGGCCACGACGAAGACCGAGAAGGCGACCGCTGTCTACGAGGCGAAGCAAGAGCAGGCCACGGCGTCCCAGGCGGACGCGGTAAAGCTGCTGGAGTCGGCGGGAGTCGACTACACCTCCTTCTGGATCGACAACTCCATCCAGGTCGTCGGCGGGCAGGAGATCGCCGCGAAGCTCGCCGAGCGCCCCGAGGTCGCGCGAATCACGGCGGACGACGAGATCAAGCTCGACGAGCCGACCGAGGGCGAGACCGAACCCAAGGTCGACGCCGTCGAATGGAACATCGACCGCATCAACGCCCCCCGGGTCTGGAACGAGATCGGGGTGCGCGGTGAGGGCATCGTCGTCGCCAACATCGACAGCGGCGTCCAGTACGACCACGCGGCGGTCAAGAACCAGTACCGCGGTCGCAACGGCGACGGCACCTACGACCACAACTACAACTGGTTCGATCCCGCCGGGGTGTGCCCCACGGCCGTGCCGTGCGACAACAACGGCCACGGCACGCACACCATGGGCACGATGGTCGGCGACGACGGCGGCGACAACAAGATCGGCGTCGCCCCCGCCGCCAAGTGGATCGCCGCCAAGGGGTGCGAGTCCAGCTCCTGCAGCCGCGACTCGCTGCTCGCCTCCGGGCAGTGGATCGTCGCGCCCACCGATCTGACCGGCGCCAACCCGCGCCCCGACCTGGCCCCCGATGTGGTGAACAACTCCTGGGGCGCGAACGTCTTCGACCCCTGGTATCAGGACGTGGTCGCCGCTTGGCGCGCCGCCGGTATCTTCCCGGCGTTCTCCAACGGCAACAACGGACCGGCCTGCAACACCAGCGGTTCGCCGGGCAGCTACGTGAGCAGCTACAGCTCCGGCGCGTTCGACATCAACAACGCCATCGCCAGCTTCTCCTCCCGGGGTACCGGCGAGAACGGGGCGATCAAGCCGAACCTCGCATCACCGGGCGTCAACGTGCGCTCCAGTGTCCAGGGCGGCGGCTACGGCTCGAAGTCCGGCACGTCCATGGCGTCCCCGCACACCGCGGCGACGGTTGCGCTGATGTGGTCGGCGTCCCCCGCCATCCAGGGCGATGTGGCGCAGACCGAGGCGCTCCTCGACCAGACCGCCATCGACGTCGGTGCCACCGCCTGCGGCGGCACCGCGGCCGACAACAACATCTTCGGTGAGGGCCGACTCGACGCGTTCGCGGCGGTCTCCGCCACGCCGCGCGGCCCGACCGGCTCGCTGAATGGCGCGGTCACCTCCGGCGGCGCGGCCGTCGGCGGGGCGAAGGTGGTGGTGGACGGCCCGATGGACCGCATCCTCAACACCGCGTCCGACGGCACGTACGCGCTGCCCGTGCTCTCCGTCGGCGACTACACGATCACGGTCACCAAGTTCGGCTACCTCACCGGTACCGGCACCGTCACCGTCGTCGAAGGACAGACCGCCACCCGCGACATCGCGCTGCAGCAGGCGCCCTCGGCGAAGGTCGCGGGCACGGTCACGTCGTACTCCGGGCCCGCCGGAGGTGCGACGATCACCGTGACCGGCACCCCCGTGACCGCCACCGCGGACGCCCAGGGCCACTACGAGGTGACCCTGCCGCACGGCGCGTACGACCTGACGGCCTCGCACCCGTCGCTCTGCGCCACCGCGGGCACCGCGCACGTGGAGGTCACGGCCGACACCACCGCCAACATCGCCCTGCCGGACCGCGTCGACACCTTCGGGTACGCGTGCGCGGCGGGCAACGGCGACGACTACGTCGCGGGCACGGACAAGCTCGGGCTCCCCGACGGGGACAACGACTCCGTGGCGGTCACCCTGCCCTTCCCGGTCGCGCTTTACGGGGAGAGCTACACGTCCGGTTGGATCACCACCAACGGCGTGGTGACCTTTGCCTCCAGCTCGACCTCGAGCAGCAACAACACCATCCCCCGCACGACCACACCCAACGCGGCGCTCTACCCGTTCTGGGACGACCTGAAGGTGCCCCCGGCCACCGCGGGCATCTACACCGGCCTCATCGGCACCGCCCCGCACCGCTCGTTCGTCATCGAGTGGCGGGACGTCGTTCACGACTCAGAGGAGGACAAGCCGTTCTCCTTCGCCGCGGTCATCGGCGAGGACGGCAAAATCTCCTACCACTACAAGGACACTGCCGGCATCGGTCTCCAGTCGGGATCCAGCGCCACCATCGGAGTGGAGAACCGCCCGGGCACCGACGCATTCCAGTACTCCTACAACACCGGCGGCGTGCTCTCCGACGGCCTCAGCATCGACTTCCGCACCACCAAGACCGGCGTGGTGCTGGGCACGGTGCGCGACGCCAACGACGGCGAGGGCGTCGCTGGGGCCACGGTCACCGTGGGCACGGGTGACACGGCGGTCACCACCACCACCGGGTCGGACGGCTCGTACCTGGCCCAGGCACCGACCGGTGCCACCACGGTGAAGCTCTCCGCCCCGGCGTACCAGCCCTTCGAGCAGGCGGTGACGCTCGATGCGGGCGGCGTGGTGGCCGTGTCCGAGGCGCTCAAGACCGGCAAGGTGGCGGTCGCCAAGGACGCCTACGAGATCGTCATCCCCGTCGGCCACCAGCGCACCCGCGCCTTCGAGCTGTCCAACGCGGGCTTCCCGACGGCGTACACCGTCATCGAGGACGCCCCATGGCTGTCGGTCAGCCTGACCGGCGGCGACCTGGCGACGGGCGCGAAGGCCACCGGCACGCTCTCGGTGGACACGGCCGGGTACGCGCCGGGCGAGGTGCTCACCACCACCGTGCAGGTGACGTCGGAGAGCGGACGGGCCCCGGTGCTCACCGTGCCGGTGAAGGTCGTCGTGCCGCGCTACCAGACGGCGCTCGACGCGGGCGCGTCGGGCACCGGCGTCGTGGACACGCTCGGCGACACCTGGCAGCAGGACCAGAAGTACACGGTGGGCTCCTTCGGCTACCAGGGCACGTCCAGCACCAAGTCCACTTCTCGGGCCATCAGCGGCACCGACGACCCGGCGCTCTTCCAGAACGCGCGGGAGGGCATGTACGAATACCGGTTCGACAACGTGCCCAACGGCGTCTACACGGTGGAGCTGGACTTCGCCGAGGTGTCGAGCAGCAAGCCGGGCCAGCGGGTCTTCGACGTCCTCGCCGAGGGCACCGAGGTGCTGCCCTCCCTCGACATAACGTACGAGGCCGGCAGCTACGCGGCGGTCACCCGAACCTACACGGTCACCGTGACCGACGGAGCGCTCAACGTGCGGTTCGTGGCGAGCAGCGGCAAGCCGCTGGTCAACGCGATCCGCGTCACCGACCGGCCAGACAAGTCCTGACGGACCGACCAGACAGGGGCCCGTCCCGCCCTCCGGCGGGACGGGCCCTTCCCTTGCGTCCGGCCGGATCCGGCCGGTTCAGCCAGCGGTGGTGGCGAGCGTGAGGCCGAACCCGACGAACGGCGCGCCGATCCCGGTCGTGACCTCCGCGGCCAGCCGGCGGCGCTGGCGGAACTGCGCTGCGAGGTAGGTGCCGGCGAAGATCAGCGCGGTCAGCTACGGGGCGCTGGTCAGCTGCGCGATCAGCCCGAGCAGCAGGAAGGACAGCCCCCGGTAGGGGTAGCCGGGTCGACGAACTGGATGAAGAAGGTGATGAAAAACCGGATCGCCTTGGGGTTGAGCAGGCTGATCACGGCCGCGCGCCGGAACGGGTTGCGCACCGCCGCCGCGGCGGCGTTCGCCGCGCTCGCGCCGGTCAGCGCGACCGCACCCGGTCGGCACCGTGGACGCGAGCGGTGCGGCGAAGATCCGCCTGCCCCACGCGAATGGTTGTCTCACGGGCGGATTTCTCCCGCAAGATGCTCCCGATCGATGGGCGCGACTGCGGCGATCCTCCACTCAGTGAACCCGGTTGTCATTAGTCGCCATCAACAACCTTCGGAGTCGTCCGCCGCCCATCGGGCGTCACCGGTCCAATCCAGCCATGCCATGCCGCGTGCCACGCCAACTGCATGCGAGTCACCGCCCCCGCCCGGTCCATCAGATTGCGCACGCGTCGCAACACGGTGCGCTGTCCAATGCCGAGCTGACGGGCGATCACCGCATCGGTGAGGCCGCTGAGCAGCAGGGTGAGCAGCTGACGGTCCGCCTCGCCAAGCCGGGGCGCCTCCGCGTGCGGCACGCCCGAGGCGTCGATGGGCAGTGCCCGGGACCAGATCAGCTCGAACAGTTCGATCAGTCCGTCCAAAAGTGGGCTTGGATGGATCAGGGCCGAACCGGCCGACCGTCCCGTTTCGCCCGCGACCGCAGGGACGATCGCCAGCTCGCGGTCGACGATCATTGCCTTGAGCGGCACCCGGTGGGCGATGCGGGCCTCCTCACCCGCCGCCACGTAGCGGGAGACCCGGGTCAGGCCGCCCTCCCTCTCGACCGCCCGCCGGTCGTACACCGTCCGATAACGCACGCCCGCCGCCAGCCGCTGGAGCTCGGTGTTGTTCGCGACGTCCCCGTCCGATGCCGGTGGCGTCAGATAGGGCGGCACATCAAGGATCAACACCTCGCTGCGCGCTCTGCGCTGAATCTGATCGATACGCTGGGCCACTGCTGCGTCCGGAGTCGGCTCCACCATCGCCCGCACCTGATCTGACCAGGGTGCGGTGCGGTACTCGTCCGCCAGCCGCCCCAGAGCCGCGCGGGCAGAGTGCAACTCCTGCATCCGCCGCAACAGCAGCACTTCTCCCGCGATGTCGGGCGGAGACACGATCAGCCGGGTCCGGTCTCCCTCGACACGAGTCAGCAGGCCCTTGGCGGCCAGGCCGTCCACGGCCGCCGAAGCCTGTTCCGGGGGCACCCCGAGCAGCTCCGCCACCGCGTCTTCCCAGCACGGCTCGGTCCGTACCAGCAGGATGTACAACCGGGTTTCCGTCTCCGTCAGCCCCAGGGCCCGGAACACCGTTTCTCCCCGGGCCCCCTCGCTCTCCTGCAATCTCATTCCTTCACCCAGGCTTCATCGGCGACTGGCCAGACAGCTCGCCGCCCGACCGCTTGCGGTGGCTGCGGAACGCAACGCCCGAGGATCCAGCACACCAATAGGCAACAACGGTGTCAGACATGCGCGCGCACGATCAGGGGCATGGTGATCGGCAGCCCGGTGGCGGGATCGCGGCGGTCGCCTACCTGTCCTGTCGGACGTGGCACGTGGTCCCTCTCTTGTCGAAACGCGGTGGGCGGTCGTGTCCCTTTCCGCCGAGCCTCCGCCGGAAAGGGACACGACCGCCATCTGCGCCTGACCGGAACGGCCCGGGCAGCGACTGGTCGACCGAGGTGCCGGTGGCATCCTCGGCGGTGATACCGAAGCCGAGGAAACTGTCCGCGACGAGCGCCGAGGGGGGTGCGGTGAAGGCGTACTCGCCCCTCCCCGCGTGTCGCACGCTGACCTCGGTCCAGGTGATGCCACCGTCGGCGGTGACGGCCGGTTCACCTGGCTCGGCGGACGCGGGAAGCGGCGGCAATCCGAGGTCGCCAGGCTGGCCAGCCGCGCGACCGCGAGGCCCGCCTCGCGGCGTTCCAGTGGCTGCACCGCTACAACACCGTCCGCCGCCACTCGCGGCTCGGACAACGCTCCCCGACCACCTACGAGAACACCCTCCGAGCAACATCAACTACCCTGGCACCAGCCGCATAGCCGTGTCCACAATCAGGGGTCAAGCCCCGACGAAGACGCCATCGGCGGCCTGCGCCGTCAGGGTCAATCAGGCGCCACGTCTGTTGCACTTGAGGCATGGCGTCGAGCATCAGCAACCCCTGGCGTTTGACCTGTCAATGATGGAAGCCGCATCACCGCTACTTCATGATCGGCAGGACAGACCCTAGACGGCCCCGCACCGAAGCAGGTGCGGGGCCGTGCAGGTTCAGCGGACCTGCCGGGTCACCCGGTCGATCACGCTGAAAGGCAGCTTCGCGGTCGCGCTCGATCAAACCCGCCGCTCGGATACAAGCCCGCCGCGGATCTCCGACGTGGACCGCGACCGTGCCGCCCGGCGTCCTGGCCGGTCGACGCGGCCGACTCTCGGGCTACGCTGCGGCATGATCTCGATCTCGTGCGTGCTGCTGGTGGACCGGGACGGGCGACTGCTGCTGCAGTTGCGCGACGAGCATGCGCCCCTGCATCCGAACGTCTGGGGGCTGCCCGGCGGGCACGGCGAGCCGGGCGAGACCGCCGAGCAGGGCCGCCGTCCGCGAGCTGCGGGAGGAGACCGGACTGCGCGCCGAGCGCGATCTGCGCCTCTTCGCCCGGCAGGAGCTGCCCGAGCTTGGCAGGGTCAAGCACTACTTCTGCGGCGCGACCGGCGCCGGGCAGGAGAACGTGGTGCTCGGCGAGGGGGCGGCGATCCTGTTCGTCCCGGCCGACCGGGTCCTCGACGGCCGGCCGTACACCCCAGGTACGGCCGAGGTGCTGGCCCGGTTCGTGGGCTCGCCGGAGCACTCCCGGCTGGCCACGCTCGCCGCCGCCCGGACCGGTCAGCGCCCCATCGCCGGCTGAGCCGGCCCGGTCGGATCGCTGCCGGCCGGTGGACGCGCCTGGCTCATGGGTAGGGAAATCGGACGACGATCGGCGTCAGCTCAGACGCAGTGCACCAGCCGGAAGCGCTCGGTTAGCACCAGCGTGTCGTCATCGACGGTGAAGCCGGAGTCGCCAAGCTCTGCGCGCACTTCCGCGCTGTGCCAGAACGTCTCGTGCCCCGCCCTCCACTGCGCCACCGACTCATCACCCTCGACCTCGTCGAGGGCGTGTTGCAGGTCAACATCGGCCAGCCGGACCACCCGCACCTCGGTCAGCTCGATCACCGCAACCCGCCGGTTCTCAGAGTCCACCACCGCCGATCGTTCGCCGACCTCCGGCAGCGGCTCGTTCGCGCGCTCAAATCCGAGGGCCAGAGCGGAAGTCGAGGTCTTCGCGCCGGACAGGATCGCGGCCACCAGTCTGTCCCGTAGCGGCCCGGGAAACGCGAACTCCGCCCCGCGAAAGATCATCGAGATCCATGCCAGGAAGGGTACGCAAGCGGTGAGCCGCGACTGACGTCTCGCTTACAAGGCGCTTTCGGCGAGAGTCGTAGTGTCCGCTGACGTCCACTGGGTTCGGGTCGGATTCGACCTCCGTTCGCACTCATCCAGCTTCGGCCACCATCGTTGATGTCAACGGCTGATGTCACCCGCTACTGTCGGCTGTTGCTGGTAGAACCGCTGGATGGATCAAGTGACCGACCCGCTGGCCGGGCTCGACGACGTCCCATGGGAGTCGCTGCA
>NZ_JBRIQN010000105.1:0-7946 GCF_052981855.1 Micromonospora sp. LZ34 | reverse complement strand
GATGAGAGGGCCCGCCGCTACCTGGACAACCGCAAGGCGATGGGCAACAGCCGCACGGAGGCGATCCGCGCTCTCAAACGCCACCTCGCCCGACACGTCTACGGACTCCTGATCACCGCCAAGCGACTGTCCGGCGAGATCGCCGTCCCGCGGCAGGACAGCCTGCCAGCCGTGGCCTGAACGCCCGTGTGATTGGCGTCAGTGCTATCCGCGGCGTCGTGGTCCCCACCACGGCAGGATCGGAGGAAGATCCCGCAGCAGGTTCTTGGGAGGCTTCGGCATCGGCGACTCGCCATCGTCGCCGTCCCACCGTCGGCCGTACTGGTCGGGAAGGTTCCCCCAGCCCCAGTACGGCGTCGGCTCCGTCGGGACGAACCCGAGCTGATCCAGCGGATCGATCCGCTGCTCATCGACCGTGCACAGGTGCGCCCAGTCGTCACCCATGTCGAAGACGTAAGCAAGCTGTTCACCTGGGGTGAGCCGACTCAGCTTGGTCTTGTCGCTGTCGACCGCACCGTCCGAGGGCTCTTCCCACACCTGGAACGAGCAGACCGGTGTCTCGTCGGCGAGGGTGAACAGGCGCAAGTGGGCCAGGTCCCACCGGGCGAAAGCGTCGTCGATCGCCGCGCCGAGCTGCTCGAATGTGTGCGTCCGCGCTGCGGCGAAAATCCGCCCCGGGCGAGGCCAGAAGTCTTCGCCACGGCCGGACACCAACTCGACCCGGATCGACAACCATGTCCGTGCCACCCGCACCGCCTCCGCTACCAGCTGCGCAAACGACGCTACCGGCAGCACTGCCCTCATGGTCACCCGGGGTAGCCAAGAGCTGAAGCTTGACATTGGAGCGACAGGACATCTCCAACGCCGGCAAACGCGCCGGCATCACCGGCCCCCACTCCAGCCTCTGGCGCCACATCACCGGAGCCCTTCGCGTCCTACGACCCCCGCTCGTGTTCGTGGAGAACGTGGCCGCCCTCCGCAGGCGCGGACTCGACGTCGTCCACGCCGACCTGGCCGCGCTCCGGTACGACACGAGCTGGCTATGCCTACGCGCATCCGACATCGGCGCCCCGCACCGACGAGACCGGCTGTTCCTGCTCGCCACTCACCGCGGCACACGGGGTGCCGACGCTGCCCACGCCCTGTGCCCGTGACGGCAAGGGCCCCGGCCACCAGCACGGCCTGCCCGACCTCATCGAACCCGCCGGCACCCGCCACCACCTCCTGCCCACACCCCGCGCCACCGACACCGGCACCCCGGGCCGCCGCCCCGGCACCGGCTTCCGCCCGCCGCTGTCCCACGTCCTGCTGCCCACACCGCGGGCCAACGACGGGCAGAAAGGCTGCCCCGGACAACGCGGCTCCCACGGAGACCTCACCCTGCCGTCGGCCGCCGTCCGCCTCCCGCAGCGCCGCCTGACCACACCTCGGGCCTCCGACGCCCGCGGCCCCGGCCGCCACGGCGACGGCGGCACCGACCTACGCACCACCATCACCGACCTCACCACCAGCCTCGGTCTGATCGACGACACCCGCTGGGGCATCTAGGCCACCGCCATCGCCCGCTGGGAACTGATCACCAGCCGACCCGTCCCGGCGCCCACCCAACCCGGCCAGCACGGCAAACCGGTGCTTGCGCCATCGTTCGTGGAATGGCTCATGGGCCTACCCGAACACTGGGTCACCGACCCCACGCTCGGCCTGCCCCGCACCGGCGCACTGCGGGTCCTCGGCAACGGCGTCGTCCCCGCCCAAGCTGCGACCGCCCTGCGCCTGCTGCTCTGCCGCCACCACTAACCCCTGCCCGCCGCGATAGCTCGTCGCGGGCGCAGCCACCCGCCGCCCGCGACGAGCACACCCCACCCCCGGCGGCGGGGCCGACATCACCCCTGGAGCCCACGAATGCCTGCCAACCCGCCCCGAGCCCGCCGTCGACTACCGCCGGCCGCCCCGGCACCCACCGGCCGAGCCGCCCACCAGGACGACCCGGACCCCACCTCTACACCCCCGCCGAGGCCGCCGCCCGGCTACGCGTCTCGGAGTCCTGGCTGCGCCGCCGCGCCGGCCGCCGCCAAGTCCCCTGCACCTTCCTCGGCAAACACCTCCGCTTCTCCGCCGCCGACCTCGCCGCCATCATCGCCGCCGCTGCGCAACCCCCCACCGGCCGACGCCCCACCCGACGCCGCGGACGACCGCCGTCCCCCGGCGACTTGACCCACCCCGACAGTCACGCGTCAACCGCACCCCACCATCGAACGGAGACATAGCCATGGCCTGGGTGGAAAAACGCGGCGCCCGCTACCGCGTGCGCCTACGCATGCCCGACGGCACCGTCACCACCGAATCCATCCACGACATACGCGCCGACGCCGTCATCCGCGCCAAGGAAATCGACGTCGAAGTCGCCCGCGACACCTTCATCGACCCCCGCGGCGGCCGCATCCCCCTCACCGACTGGGTACCCATCTGGGCCGCCACCCACCAGGCAGCACCCGCAACCTGGGCGGCCTACCGCAGCCACCTGCGGCTGCACATCCTGCCCGCCCTCGGCCCCCTACCCCTGGTCGACATCCGCCGCCAACACGTCAAACCCTCGCCGTCACCCTCGGCAAACGCCTGGCACCCCGATCCGTCACCGACGTGATCATGGTGCTGTCGATGATCCTGCAAGAAGCCGTCGAAGACCGGCGTATCCCCTTCAACCCCTGCCGAGGCATCCGCATCCCCAAAGGCATCCGCGTCGAACGACCCCACGCCACCGCCGAACAGGTCGCCGCCATCGCCGCCCGCCAAGCCCGCACCTGCGACGCACTGATGATCCTCACCGCCGCCTACACCGGCATGCGCTGGGGAGAACTCGCCGGCCTGCACCGCGACAACGTCGACCTCGCTGTCGGCAGCATCTACGTCCACCCCGAGGTCGGCGCCCTGCACGAAGTCGACGGAAAACTGTTCCTCGGCCCACCCAAGACCAACGACTCCGTCCGCCACATCCGGCTACCCCGCTTCCTGACCAACCTCCTCGCCACCCACCTCACCGATCACCCCCACGACACCGTGTTTCCCGGCGCCCGCGGCTACCACCAGCGGCGCTCCAATTTCAACCGCCGCGCCTGGACCCCCGCCGTCGCCGGCGACCCGAAACGAGGAATCCCACCCATCCTGATCGGGATGCACTTCCACGACCTGCGCCACACCCACAAGACCTGGCTCATCGAAGACGGCATCCCGGAGATCGCCCGAGCCCGCCGCCTCGGCCACCGTCTCGCCGGCGTGCGCGGCATCTACAGCCACGTCACCGAACCGATGATCACCAACCTCGTCGACGCCCTACAGCGGCGCTGGGAAACGACCCAGCCTGATCGCCCCGACAGCAACGTGCGCCGACTCCGCGCGGTCGCCTGACAACCCAGTGGGAGGGATGATGAGGACATGCCGCAGGCGTTCGTAGCCGACCCGCCCTGCGCGGCGTGTGAGCGGCCCGCATCGCACGTGGAGCTCGTCGCGCCCGGTGCGAAACCTGCTGGCTGGCAGAGCTGGTCACCGCCGCTACGCGACGCCTTCGACGCCGCCCGGCGGCGCTACGGCGACCAGCAGTGGTGGCTGCTGTTCTCCGGTATCGAGGCCGGCAACGGCCACGGCCGACCGGTCGACGTGGCGGAAGCGACAACGATCGCCGCAGCCTTCGCTGAGCCGTACCGCTACACGCTGGTGAGAACAGCGGGCTTCTACGACGACGCCGGATTCTGCGGGTCCTGCGGCGCTCCGTACTGTCACCGCCATTGGAACGTTTCCAGCAGCGGATACGGCACCTGCCCCCGTGGCCACGGCAAGAGCCTCGACCCGCACTCGTGGCCCGACGACCTCTAGCCGCACGCGTTGCTGACCTGCTCGGCCGGTTAGCGCAGGTCCAGGTCGATGTAGGCGGGGTCGTGGTCGGATCCGTCACCGCTGATCTGCGTGCGGCGCATGACATGCGCGGCCGTGACCGTCAGGTCCGGGCTGGTCCAGATCTGGTCGTAGAGGGCGAACGTGGTGACGCCCTTCGCGCGGTGACGGTGCGTCCACATGGTGAGGGACAGGTCGCCGAACTGGTCATCGACCAGGGAGCCGCTGCGCTTGGGGCCGGCGACCGTGGAACCGCGGTGAATCTGCTCGGTGAGGTGCGCCTGCCGTAGGCCGTCGAGGGTGGCGGCGTCGGGTTCGTCGTTGAGGTCGCCGGTGACCACGACCCGGCGGGTCAGCCGCTGCCGACGCAGAATCTGCCTGATCGCGGTGGCCTGCTCGGTGCGCCGCCGGACGATGTCGTCGCGGGCGGCGGCGACCTGGGCGGAGGTGAGGGTGTGCTCGTCGGCGATGAAGTTGCTCTTGAGGTGGTTGACGAAGACGTGCAGCGGCTTGCCGTCCGGGGCGGCGATCTGCGCTTGCAGCAGGTCCCGGCCGAACACCGGTTCCCCTTGCGAGTCGGGCCAGAACCGCCACGAGCTGATACGAGTGATCGGTAGCCGGGAGCAGATGGCGACGTCGATACGGCGTGGATCGTTGCCGTCTACGACGACCCGGTAGCGGTAGTCTACGCCGAGGGGACGCAAGTCGTCACGGTGGAACGTATCCAAGGCGTCCTGGTCTTCGACCTCCTGCAAGCACAACACGTCCGCGTCGAGCGCGGCGATACGCCGGGCGATCCACGCCCGAGCCTTCGGATCCTTGCCCTGGACGAGCCTGCCGCGGAACGTGCGCAACACCCCACTCATCCGAGTGCCGTCAGGCAGGACCACCTCGACCACCGACGGTTGACCGCTGCCCGACGTGCCGGTCCCGCCCGGTGCGCCGCTAGCGATCTCAGCAACCGGCGGGTTGGCCAGGGACCGAGGAAGCTCCGCCTGGAACGACCAGCGAGAGAACAGGTTGTTGGCGTTGAACGTCGCGATCCTCACCGCCACCACCTGCCTTCTCTGACACTAGAGGCCGCGCTTCGTGAACTCGACGATACGGTCCGTCAAGCAGGCGAACCGGCAACTATCAGCAAGCTGCCAGTCCCGGCCCTGGGAGGCGATAAGGGCTCGAGGCAGATAGCCGGACGAGGCATCCATCGGTGGACCGGGCTGGCAGATCCGAAAGGAGATGGCCGCACTTAGGCGCGCCTCTGTACAGGCATTGGGACCCGACTACTCGCATGTGCTCGCGGCAGCACTGCAGTAGTCGGATGCCGAGGACGACGATGGTGCGAGTCTCCCCGCCGAGGGTGGTGGGCTGGCGGTTTCAGCACAGCATTCGACGGTACCCGGCGAGTACGCTGCCGGGTTGTCGCTGCCACGCCCCGGGCTGGTGCCGCTCGTCCATGGTCCACCGCGGCGAAAGCCTGACCCAGGCATGCTGCTCCAGGCGCGGGGCGCCAGCTCATATAGGTTCGGTCTGGGCTCGACTGGGCCGACAGGAAGCTTCCCGTTGTCACCCCTCCACGTAACCCTGCCCAAGCCATCGGCGGATTGTCGAGAAATCCGCTTCGGTCAGCCCGACCTGCGGGTCGACACGTCGCACCAGCGCCCGCCCCGGGTGGTGCGCCGCGACCCATCGCCGGTCAGCATCAGTAATCTCATCGTCAAGCCATACGAACGGGCGTCCGGCCGCCCACTGCGTTAGGGGCATGGTCTTCCAGTGCAGACCATGCGCCTGATCGTCATCACCGTCCGGCCACTCGACCACGGGCGGGTCCGGAAGCCCGAGCCGTGGCGAGATGACCTCGTTCGCCTCAGCCATCCACGTTGTCGCCCAGACGAGCTCGCATCCCAGCTCCAACAATCGGCGCCCATCATCCGGATCAAGCCGGTCGAGCAGAGGATTGCCAGACCCTGTCACGGGTTGAACACCGACACCCGCTACGGCACGCACGTGGCTAGCGGACCGGACTCCAAAGGGGATTAGCATCCCATCGACGTCGAGGAAGACCAAGGTACGACTGGTATTGCCGAGCACGCTCGATCCGTACCGGCCGAATCGATGTCGAGCCACACGCGGCGCTGCTGCGGGTGAGTGTTTGCTGTACCCACTGACCACCAACGTGACTGGGCGAAAGGAGGTAGTTCACCGTGCGCCGGAGGATGTCCGGCTGCGGTTGGACGGAGCGACCGCTGAAGACCTGTACGCCGCACTGTACGAACTTGGGGAGCACCTGGCGGGCGGCGCACCGATCGTCCCGGGGGCGATGCAGCCGAAGGCTAGGAGGTCTTCTGAAGGTGTTTCGGCCACAGGTGGTTGACGATCTTGCCGTCCTGCGATCACGTGCGGCAGAAAGGCAACGGCATGCCGGCATGAGAACGCTGCCCACCTCACGACGGAGCACGCAGGGCAAGCAACAACGCGAACACGGCTGTCCGAGCGGACGCGTTGCCCTGGCCTGGAACTTCATCGCGCCCGAGGCCACGGCTGCCATGGCTCTGGCCGCAACAACGCGCCATGCATCCAACGGTGAACGGCCCTCGATGGCATCCCCCACACCCGCGGGCCGCGTTCGCGGCCGGCCGCGCTGTATCTAGTTGTCGCTGGCTACCCTCCTGAGATGAACGATCCCGACGGCCCGAGCCATCGCCTCATCGAGCAGCGTCTGCGGAACCGGGCAATGGAAGCGCTGGAGACGCTGAGTAAAGGGGATTACGGCGTTCGAGAGGTCGGTTCGGTGGAGTACGTCGAGCAGTTCTTCGACACCATCGACGACGACGCGCCGTGGCGTTGGCGGGACTGGACCTGCTTCACACCTCGTGAGGTTCGTGCTCTCGCCGAGGTTCAGCGGCTGCTCACGGCAGCGTGTGACGCAACGCCGGAGATCCAGACTGACAACGAGTTCATCACCTCTGGCTGGCCCGCCAGAATTCAGCCAAGCGCTCGGGAAGCCCTCGAAGAGATGCGAGCAAGAGGACGCTTCCGTGAGGACGTCGAAAAAGAGCGCCCATCCCTGCCGGGCTGAACCCTTCGCCAATCGTCCGTTGCTAAAGGACGTCTCGTAACCCCGGCGTCTGTCTGTTAAGGACGATCCTCGAGGATGTCGGGGTGCAGGTGATCACCGCGAGGCACCCGGAGTGGATCTTCCCGTTCGCTGGACTGCAGCCCTCCCAGTTCCGCCGGCTGGTCCGCCTGGTCGCCGAGCGTGGCGGTGACGCGATCGCTGACGGCCGGCCAGGCCGGCAGTGGGCTCTCGACCTGCCCGACCGGGTGTTGCTGGTCGCCGCATACTGGCGCACGAACCTGACGATGCGGCAGATCGGACCGCTGTTCGGGGTGTCGCACTCCGCCGCTCACCGGGTCATCGACACCCTCGGCCCCCTGCTGGCCCTGGCCCCGGTACACCGGCGTCGGGTCGACCAGATCACGATCGTCGACGGCACCCTCATCCCGACCAGGGACCACCGCCTGGCCGCCCCGAGCAAGAACTACCGCTACAGCACGAACCTGCAGGTCGCCATCGACGCCCACACCCGCCTCGTCGTCGCCCTCGGCGACCCGCAACCAGGCAACCGCAACGACACGATCGTCTACCGCACCTCCGGCATCGACCAGAAGCTCGCCGGTAGACCGGTCATGGCCGACGGCGCCTACCGCGGCAACCCCGAGGTGATCATCCCCTACCGCAAACCAGCCGACGGTAGCGAGCTACCCGAGTGGAAGGCAGACCTGAACAGGCAACACCGCGCCGTCCGAGCCCAGGTGGAACACGCCCTGGCCAGGATGAAGTGCTTCGAAATCCTCCGCGACTACCGTCGCGCCGCCCACACATTGACCGATACTGCTTCCGGCATCGCCCATCTCCACAACATCATCCTCGCCGGCTGAACCGCCAGCCCGGGCGGGCAACACCTTCAGCGAGTTACGAGGCGTCGTGCGCCACGAGCGCGGGAGGGAGCTGGTTGTAGGCAGAGCTCTTGAGCGCGGTGCTGTGCGAGAGATGAAGG
>NZ_JBRIQN010000104.1:0-7972 GCF_052981855.1 Micromonospora sp. LZ34 | reverse complement strand
GCTCCTCAAACGCCTCGCCATCCATGGTCCCCTACCCACCGCCGCATAACCCCGACGAATTAACGGCGAGGGGCACTAAGAGTGAGGTCGCCGTGGCGCGGTCACCAGCACAGAGAACCTCACGTACCCAGGCCCATCCCTACCAAGATCAGGTGCACGGATCTGGCGATCCGCGCGTGACACAGTTGATCGATCGAGACGGCGCTCGGTCCTGCCGATGAGCACGCGTTTCTGCTCGGCAGCAATATACCGGCGCGACAGAGGGTCACGTCCCGTGGCGTGGTGTAGGTGCTCATCGCATCCCCGCTCGTCAGAAAGATCGGGACGGGACGTGCACGGGACCGGCGGTTGATCAATGTCCCGAGCCGTGATCGCGGCCGAGTCCCGCGTCGCGGCCCTTGACTATCGCCGCCGCGCGATCCGGCACCTGCAGCTTCGTCAGCACCGTCGAGATGTGGTTGCGCACCGTCTTCTCCGACAGCACGAGCCGCCGGGCGATCTCGTGGTTGCGGCAGCCGGCCGACATCAGGTCGAGCACCTCCCGCTCCCGCGGCGTGAGGTCCGGGAATACCTGGGCGGAGAACTCCTTCTGCGCCCCGGTGAAGAAGGCCATGATTCGGCGGGCCACGGCAGCGCCGTACACCGCGTCGCCGGCCGCGACGGCCAGCACAGCGCGGACAATCTCGTCGCGCTCCGCGCCCTTCACCAGATACCCGTGTGCGCCGGCGCGCAGCGCCCCGAACACCGCCTCGTCGTCTTCGTGCATGGTCAGGACGAGCACCCGTACGCCGGGCCAGCGCGCCCGGATCAGTCGGGTTGCCACGGCGCCGTCGACCCCGGGCATCGCGAGATCGGTGAGCACGACGTCGGGTTGGGTCCGCTCCACGAGGGCGATCAACCGCTCGCCGTCCGGCACGTCCCCGACCACCTCGATGGAATCCGCTCCGCCCAATGCCGAGCAGAGGCCGAATCGGAACATCGGGTGATCGTCCGCAACCACGACCCGGACCGGCGTGCCACCTCCGCCTCCGCCGAGGTTCGGGCTCACGAAGCCCCCTCGATCGGAAGGCGGGCTACGACCGTCGTGCCACCCCGGTCGGAACTCACCTCGAGACTGCCGCCGACCGACTCCGCCCGCCGGCGCATGGACGGCAGGCCGACCCCGCTTCCGGCCCCGTTCCCGGTCATCCCGTGGCCGTCGTCGGCGATCGTTACGACGAGTTCGTGCCGGCCGTTCGGCAGTTCCGCCCTCGCCATGGCCAGATTGACGGTGCGGGCGTTCGCGTGCCGTACGACGTTGGTCAGCGCTTCCTGAGTGATGCGGTAGGTCGCGGCTTCGACGGGAAGCGCCAACGTCGGTAGGTCCTCGATGTCTACGGAGACCTCGACGGCGGCGCTGACCGAGTCGGCGTGCCGACGTACGGCATTGACGAGGCCGAGCTCGTCCAGGGTGACGGGCCGGAGGTCGTCGATGATCCGGCGCACGTCGTTCACCATGGTGGCGACCTCCTCCCGCAGCCGACCGACGATGGCCTGCGCTGTCGTGGTGTCCGCAGCGGCGATCGCGTCGTCGATCGCCTGCAGTCCGAGTCCGATGCCGGCAAGGGCCGGACCGAGTCCGTCGTGCAGGTCCCGCCCGAGACGCTCACGTTCCGATCGGGTCGCGGCGACCACCCGGTCCCGCTCCACCTGCAGGGACTCGGCGAGGTCGACGGCGCGGAGTACCACCGCAACCTGCGGCGCCAGCAGCCCGAGCAGCCGGCGATCGTCGGGCGTGAACGGCGATGCGTGGTGCCGGTGGCCGACCCGCAACTCACCGATGCACTGTCCCTCGAGGAAGAGGGGTATCGCCTCGTGACCGACGGCGACGACATCCGCCTCGCCGGCGTCGTATCCGCGGTCCGGGCGCGCCGTGGCCATCGGCCGGCCGTCCACCGCGACCACCGCCGCCCACGGAGCCCGAACGGCGTCCGCTACCCCGGTCAGGACCCCAGCCAGCGCATCGCCTTCGGCCGCGACAGTGCCGCCGACCCGGGTGACCGCCTCAAGCGGATCCCGGCGGGCTCCGTACACGAAGCGGTCCACGCCGCGCTGCAGGCGGTCCTTGAGCGGGGTGATGCCGACCGCCACCAGGCCCGCGGCCACGACGCCGGGCAGCGGACCGTGGTCGAGCAGGCTTCCGGCAAAGGCCGACACGCAGAAGTACGCCCCCACGACGGCAGCGGTGAGCGTGCCGTACGTGAGAGCGGGGCGCAGCACGATGCCGAGCAGCCGGTACCGGATGATGCCGATGCCCACCGCGATCGGTACGAGGAGCGCGATGGCGGCGACCGCGATCCTCGGCAGCGGGACGAAGAACGCGCCCAGGGTCAGCGGGATCACGGCCGCCACGAGCCAGGCGAGCTGAACCCGCTGGGGACCGCGAGCGCGCACCAGCCGCACGGCCGTCGCCACCCAGATCGTGGCGGTGCCGCCGATGATCACCACGAAACAGGCGACCGTGCCGATCGGGGTCCACCACCCGGTGGGGAGGGCTGCTGGCGCCGGGCCCACAGCGATGGTGTTGTACGTGACCTGGTCGAACGTCGCACCGATGGTGAGAACGGCGGTGGCGACGACGACGCCGAGCACCGGCCAGCGCCACCACCGGGCGGGAAGGCGCCCCGTCGGATAGAGGGCCAGCAGGGCGCTCGCCTGCAACACCAGCGACGGAAAGTAGACCATGCTGGTGAGCAGTGCCACCCAGTCGGCGTACGGCCACAGCGGATCGACCCGCGTGCCGTACGCGCCGTAGGTGTTGCCGCCGTTCGCGGCAGACTGCAGGGCCCCGACTAGCACGAGGAGCCAGCCGATGCGGTTGCGCGGGCGCATGTTGACCAGTAGCGCACCGGTGACGGCCCAGGCCAGGCTCGCCACAACCGCGGACGGGACCGGATCGAGGTCCGGCCCGCGCGAGGGTTGCATACTCGCCCAGCCCACCGGCGCCGCCATCGCGACGCACGCCGCCACGACGAGCCAGGCGAGCAGGACGGTGGTTCGCCTCATCCCGACCGGGACCGAGCTGCCGGTTGCCTCCACCTCATGCTTCACGCGGCCATTGTCGGTCAGCGACCGTCCCGCATGACACCGCGGATGTCCCAGATCAGCCGGGCAGTCGTCCCGGGTGCGATCGCGACCGCGGTCCCATGCGCCCGACCGTCCGGGCGCCCGACTCTCGCTGTGCCACAGCCGTCGCCCGACGGCCTATCGCGAGAGGAACTCCGATGACGACCCACCTTGACAACCCGACCGCCACTGCGACCCACAACCGGCCCAACCTCGCCGTCGTCGGCGCCGTCGGCGGTACGATCGCCGCCCTGCTCGCGGTGATCTCCACCACCGTCGACACCCCGTTCCGCCCGAAGGACGGGCCGACCTCGGGCCAGTGGGGAATCTTCCCCGACGCCTCGGCGGGAGAGATCGCGGCGCATGCCGGCATCGCCCTGCTCGCCGCAGTGGTCGTCTTCGCGGTGGCGGCGCGCTTGGCCCTGCGGCAGAAGCCCGGCTCGACCGCGGTGTGGTCGCTGGTGCTCGCGATCCTCGGCATTCCGACCGGCATCGTCGTCTACTGGTCCGGGCTGCCGGCGGCGCTCGGCATCGCGGCAATCGTGTTGGGGTTGGACGCGCGGCGCCGCCTGGGCCGGCTCCCGGTCAGCGCCGCCGTCGGGATCGGGCTCGGAGCGCTCGTCCTGGTCGCCAACTCGATGCTGGTCTTCGCGAGCTGACGCACGCTATGCCCCGATCGCCGCTCAGGGGGGAGCGGCGATCGGGGCATACTTCCGGCGCCGTCGGTCCCGGCTCAGCCGGCCGCGGCGCCGGTGAGTACGTCAGCCAGGTTGAACCGGACCGGTCGGTCGAGCTGAGCGTACGTGCACGAGCCGGGATCGCGGTCCGGGCGCCAGCGGACTAACTGGGTCGTGTGCCGGAACCTGACGCCCTGAACCGGCCCTGTTCGCGGTGCTGGTTTCGACCTTCGCCATCCTGACGTCATTCGCCATCATGGCCATCCGTAGCTGCCATCATCTTCCAAACGCCCAGCCAGTTGAGGCCCACCGGGGCGATGCCACCTCAGCCCGAGTACCTGCTCATGGACGCATGTTCTCATGCGAGTCGACGCCCGCTCACGCCGCAGATCGGGTGTGGAAACATCCGGTCGTGCCGAGTTGAGGATGTCGTTCGGACGATCTTCAGTGCGATCATCCTCTACGGAGAATGGGCGCGAGTACGACTCGTGCCGTATGCAGCACGAGCGAGCGGACGGATCCGCGGCCGAAGCGGAGCGCAGATGATCACGGGATACGACACGGTTCTCATCACTGGCGCGCGGGTCGACGCCGGCATCCGGGCGATGCTGGACGGCCTGCATGGCAGGTGGCCGAACATGTTGGTCGCCTTGGGTGGGGAGCACGTGGAGCCGTTTCTTCCATGGCGGAGGACGCGTGCGAAGGTGCCGGCCGGCGCAGGTGAGGTGTACGTCGCGCGCGATGCGGAGATGGAGCGGCGTTGGGACGATGTCGGGTACTCGCTCCTGGAGCACGCCGAGGGACCGTTCGCGGTGCTCTACGAGTCCGCCAGCCAGCCGGCGGTCGAGATCCAGCTCAATGAGGATCCCTACGAACGAAGGGGATTCGGCTTCGATCCGTACCCGGCGACATTGATCAGCGCCGGCTTGTCGCTGGTCACTGTCGTGGCGCCGGACGCTGACAGCCCCTTCAGCCGAGGGTTACTCGACGCGCTCAGACAGGCGCTAATCAGTCAGGCACGCGGCTGATCTTTCGCTGCGACCTGCCGGCTAGACATCCTCATCTAATGGGTTCTGTCAGCCTGCTGGTGCAGGATGGCTCCGGTAGCGGCTGGCGGGTCAGCACTCCCACTCATCGGGCCTTCAAGGTCTTGCGGCAGACCGTGCGCCCGCTGGTCGTGAGGAGGCTGGACAGCTGATGGGATGACGTGCCCTGCTTCTGTGCGGTGAGCACTTGGCCATTAGATCGCTGGGGTCTCTTCCACGCTGCCGTGACCGACATGGTTTGTCGAGGAAGAAGGCGAGATGCTGTTCCTGGGAGACGATTGGGCCGAGGACCATCACGACGTGGAGCTCATCGACGATCGAGGGTCGAAGCTGGCCCGCAAGCGGCTACCCGAGGGACTTGAGGGTGTTACCCGGTTGCATGCGCTGATCGCCGAGCACATGCCGAGCGAGTGGGCCGAGCTCGAATCAACCGAGGCCGCAACGAAGGTGCGGATCGGTATCGAGACCGACCGCGGCCCGTGGGTGCAGGCGCTGATCGCGGCCGGCTATCAGGTGTATGCGATCAACCCGATGTCGGTGGCTCGTTACCGGGAACGGCATTCCACCTCGGGGGCGAAGTCCGACGCCGGCGACGCGCACGTGCTGGCCGAGATCGTGCGTCTCGACCATGCCCATCATCGTCCGATCGCCGGGGACAGCGACCAGGCCGAAGCGATGAAATTCGTCGCTCGCACTCACCAGACGCTGATCTGGGACCGGTCGCGGCAGATGCTGCGGCTGCGCAGCGCGCTGCGCGAGTTCTTCCCGGCGGCGTTGAACGCCTTCGACGACCTGACCGCGCCGGACACGCTGGAACTACTCGGCCGGGCACCGGACCCTGCCCGCGCCGCCCGGCTGTCGCGGTCGCAGATCGCTGCGGCGCTGCGCCGGGCGAACCGCCGCGACATCGACGCCAAAGCCGCGAACCTGCAGCAACAGCTGCGCGCAGGGCAGCTGCGCCAGCCAGACGCCGTCGAAGCCGCTTACGCGGCCATCGTGACCACCCAAGTCCGGCTGATCGCGGCGCTCAACGCCGAGGTCGAGCAGCTCGGGCAGGTGGTGGCCGACCATTTTGGCCGGCACCGGGACGCTGACTACTACCTGAGCCAGCCCGGCCTCGGGGTGGTCCTCGGCGCCCGGATCCTCGCCGAGTTCGGCGACGACCCGCACCGCTTCACCGACGCGAAAGCCCGTAAGAACTACGCCGGCACGTCCCCGATCACCCGGGCCTCCGGCACCCGCACAGTCGTGCTGGCCCGCTACGCGCGCAACCGAAGACTGAGCGACGCCCTGCACCAGTGGGCGTTCTGCTCGCTGAAAGGTTCACCCGGCGCCCGCACCTACTACGACAGCCTGCGCGCCCGCGGCACCGGTCACCAAGCCGCCCTGCGCCAACTCGGCAACCGCTTCGTCGGCATCCTGCACGGCTGCCTCAAGACCGGCACCCCCTACAACGAGGCAACCGCCTGGGCCCATTTGCAGTCCACCTCTTGACATCGAAAAACATGGGATGTCTGCCGCTGTCAAGGCGCGCCGGCCGCTGGTCGGCTCGTCACCGTCCGTGTCGGCGGTCTGCGTGGCTACGGCATCCGGAACTGCCGATGAGCGCGCACCCGATCTATCTTGGATTCGGACGCGTCGCTGGCTGCCAAGTACGGGTGCGTCGGCTGCGTCACAGGGCGATCGGGCGGTAGGCCAGCGCGGCGTCAACGATCTCCTCCGCCGTCGCGTCCCGCAACTCGGGCGGCGGGTAGAAGATGAGGCCGCTCGCGCCCGGCATCACGGTGTTGCGCTCGAACGCCGCGACGTACCAGTCGTCGGTCGGGCCGGCGAGGATGCGACGCACGATCTCGACCAGCTCGTCTCGGGTGACGTCGGGCAGTCGGACCGGCGGCGGCGCGCACGCCCACTCGACCAGCTGTTCACGGTCGGGCGCTCCGCAGCGATAGTTGAAGTCGTCGAGCCCGAAGGTGTGACCGGTCGTCTCGTTGAGCGTCTCGATCGCGGTAGTGGCGTCCTTACCGCGGTCGACGAGCTCCTCGATCCGCAGTATCGCCTCCCCGATCGCGACTCGCCGCTCGGGCGTAACCGGCCGGCGTCGCAGCGTATCGCGCAACTCCACTCCGTGGACCCTACCGGTACCCGGCACGGGCTGGGCCGAGTGGCCAGGACCCGTTCCGAACCGGACGGGCCAAGAATCCCGAGATCGGATGCACGGATTTGCCGCGATCCGATCGCTACGGGGCGTGGCAGCCCATCGCCGGCGGTTCGGCCATGCCGCGATGCGCGCCCGTGTCGCGGACCGTGAAGGCTTCCGCGGCGCCCTCTGAGGATCACGTCGGGCATCAGGTGGGACGTGAGCGCCAAGCATGTCCCGTGACAAGACATAGCGAGAACCGAGGAGGTTGCCGAATTGACCTCTTAAGGATCAAGAGCGGTCTGCAAAGCGGGCCGCGCCGGCCCGGCCCCGGCCTGCTGGCGACCTCCGGCCGGCATCGGCCGGCCGGCGGCGCCGGCGTCACCGTGACAGGTGGTCTAGTGGCCCTGTGCTGCATAGGGTTCGCGGTGGTCAACGTCCTCTTCAGGTTCTCACGGCAACGGTCCAGGGGCTCCTGCCCTCGGCTCCCACGTCCGATTGGGTCACAGACTCGAAGCGTCACTAGATCGATCGACGTCTACCAGTCCGGCCGCCACCATTTTCATCACTCCAGGACCCCTGCACCAGCGCCGACGATTGGGTCCAAGGCGTCGAACCCCCCGCTCGTTGAACGCGTGGATCACATCGCGCACGTAGTCCTCGCTGGTCTTGAGCAGGTGGGCGATGTCCGGGGCCGGCTGCCCCTGGGCGGACATCAGCACCACGATCGACCGGCGCAGCTTCAGCGGATTCTTTGCGGTCCGAGTGATCCGCTGCAACCGCTGGCCTTCGGCCATCGACACCCTGCCGGACGAACACTTCCGGGCGTCGACCCACCCGGCACCACCTCCCATCAAGCGCTGGGAGACAGCCTGCCTGACGGATCCTGGAAAGCGACGGATTACACGATCAACGTTCAAAGACGAGGCACTAGTTGCTCCTGGGCGACGGTCTGGAATGCTTCGCCCATGCCTTCCTACCCGCCTACCTTCGCCGACGAGGTCGTC
>NZ_JBRIQN010000103.1:0-7993 GCF_052981855.1 Micromonospora sp. LZ34 | reverse complement strand
CAGCACGATCGGCGCGTCCGGTGCCAGCGAGCGGCCGATGTCGGTGACCGGGGCGATCCCCGTGGCTGCGGCGTCCAAGCCGGGCACGTGCACCAGGATCGGCGAGCCGGGGCTGAAGCCGTCCTGTCGGTTCCATTCGGCCGGGTTGATCGGGGTGCCGTGCACGTTGGCGGGCATCGAGAAGGCAGCGAACCGCACGCGCTTGCCGGTGGGGCTGGCTGGATCGGGCACGGTGAAGTAGTCGTTCGGGAACGGCAGCAGACACGCGGTCGGGTCGATCGGGTCGCAGTCGCCGTGCGCGGCCGGTTGCCGCGTGGGCGGTTCGGCGGCTGCGGCGGTGCCGAGCAGTACCGTACCGACGGTCACCAGTACGGACACGGCGAGACGGAGCCGTCTGGGGGTGGTCACACGCATCTCCTTCGACGGTGGACGAAGTGGACGGATCCACGGAGCCGACGCTGGTGGGAGGAGCCGGGGGTGAGGCGTGGTGTTCTTCCTACGCCGGCCAACGGATCTCGGCAAGGGCCTGACCACCACCGCCCGGGCGTTGACGTTCACCGGGGCGCGATGCTCGCTGCTCTTCACCCCTGGGTCGCATGGGGTCGACCGATCTGGAGCCGCCCGCGTGCGAAGGACAGACGTACGTCGAGCCAACCTGCGGGCCCGTTGAGCGGGTCACCGCCGCCTGACGCCGACGGTACTGACCCGGCCAGCTACTTCTGCCGCCGCGGACCGGTCCTCACCACCGTGGTCGCCGTCGCCGGCGCCCAGCTCGTCGCTGGACGCGCCACCGAAGCCATCCGCCTGGCCGAGGGCGTCGGCATGGTCGCCGTGGCCGCCGACGTCGAGACCGTTCTCGGCCACGCGGCCCGGGCGACGGCCCTCAGCGGGACGCGACGTCCAGCGGTCGGGATCGGTGTCGGCCAGGAATCGTTCGATCCCGGGATCGCGGCCCGTCACGCAGTTGTCCAGGATCTCTCGCGCGGCGGAACGGCTCGACTCGGCGAGGCCGACGTTCCCGGTCATCCGGTGCACCCGAGCGGACTGCCGCAGCACGATGCCGTACAAAAAGGGGCGGCCGAGACCTTCGGCGAGGTGACCAGCGCGGTGCAGGTCGGCAAGGGCGGCCTCAGCTTCACCGCGCCGCACCGCTACTTCGGACCGGACGATCAGACCGTGCCATTCCGCCTCGCCGTATCCCACCTCGCGGGCCTCGGCGATCCCGCGGTCCAGCCACTGCCGGGCTTCCTCAGGCCGGCCCTGTCGGACCAGGGCTCGGCCGACTGACACGCGGGACATCGCCAGGAACCGGTCGCCCAGCGCCTGCCGGACCTCCAGTGCGCGGCGGGAAAAGCGTTCCGCGGCCGCCGGGCGGCCCAGGACGTCGTACGCCTCGCCGAGGTTGTGCAGGCTGATTGCCAGATTGAAGTCGTTACCCGTGTCCCGGTGCAGCCGGTACGCCTGCACGAAACACGAGACGGCGTCGGCGGGCTGGTCGATCTCGTAGAGGATCAGACCGATCAGCTGCAGCGTAGTGGCCTGCAGAGGATCGCCGGTACGCTTCCGTATCGCCAGTGCGGTCCGGAGATGCGCCAGCGCTTCCTCCGGGTCACCGAGTCGGTGCCTGGCCAGCCCCAGTGAGGTCAGCGCCAGCGACTCACCCAATGGATCGCCGGCGGCGGCGTCCCGGGCGAGCGCTGCCAGCTCGCCGAGTTCCGTCCAACGTGACCGGGGCGTCAGGTAGTGGCCGATCGCCCGCAACAGATCCAGTGCGGCCTCGCCGGGATGACGGCGAGCGACAGCCAGCAGCGCGGGGAGTTCGCGCTCCAGCCATCGGTTGGCAGCCGTCGGGTCGACAAAAGTCATGGCATGTGGCGACTCGACCGGACCGCGGTCGAGCGGGCCCGGCCGGACCATGTTGGCCGCCGCCCAGGCGGTTGCCACGTAGTAGGCGATGATGCGCTCTGCGGCGGCGCGCGTCTCGTGACCGGTCTCGTCGCCGTCGATCAGTTCCTGACCCGTGAGGCGGAGCAGGTCGTGAAGTCGGTACCGGTCGGACTCGAGCAGCTCCAGCAGCTGCAGTTCGACCAGCCGCTCCACGACGGCGTCGGCTCGGGCCGGCGGAACGTCCAACAGCGCGGAGACCGCGGCGGCGTCGATCGGCTGCACGGCCAGCTCCGCCAGCAGCCGGAAGGCCTGAGCCGCCTGCTGGTCTACCAGGGTTCCGGATTCCTGCAATTGCTGGTACCCGGAGCGCAAGCAGGCGCGGACGCTGATCTGCGGAAGCTCCAGCAGGTCCAACCGGTTCCGCTCGTCGGTCAGCCGATCCGCCAGCCGGCGGAGCGGCAGCGTCGGGTGAGCGGCCAACCGGGCACCGACCACCCGCAGCGGCAACGGGAGGTGCTCGCACAACCGGGCAAGCCGGGCGGCCTGCTCCGGCTCTGCCGTTACCCGTTCCGCACCGATCAGCTCGGCGAGCATCCGCACGGACTCCGCGGGTGACAGCGGGCCGACCGGCACGTGCGCCGCACCGTCCAGCGAGTTGAGCATCATCCGGCTGGTCACCAGCACCAGGCAGTCCGCCGACGCGGGCAGCAGCGCACCGACCTGGTTGGCGTCGACCGCGTTGTCGAGCAGGATCATCACCTTGCGGCTGGCCGACAGGGATCGGAACTGGGCGACCGCCTCCGCCTGGTCCCCACTGATCGCGGAGGCAGGCAGGCCCATGCCGGTCAACAAGCGGGTCAGTGCCGCGAGCGGGGTGAGCGGAGTGAGCGCCGGGGTGGAACCCTGCAGGTCCAGGTAGAGCTGGCCGTCCGGGAACCGGTCGGCGAACTTGTGCGCCAGCCACACCGCCAGGGTCGACTTCCCGGAGCCGGCGGGACCGTTGAGGGCGAGCACGGCGGGACGCGCCCGGGTGCGGGACGCTCCGGCGGCGAGCCGCAGGGCGGTACGCTCCCGGACCCGGCCGACCAGCACGGCGGGTGCGGGCGGCAACTGTCGCGGTCGGACCCCGGCCGGCACCGGACCGCTGACCGGATCGCTCGGTCTCCAGAGCGTCCGGTCCTGCGTCAGCACCGCGCGGTGGGCCTGCCGCAGATCCGGCCCCGGTTCGATGCCGAGCTGCTCACGCAGGGCCAGCCGGGCACGTTCGTACGCCTCCAGCGCGCCGGCCGGATCGCCGGACTGGCTGAGCCCGTTCATCAACAGGGCGTGCGCCCGTTCCCGGGTCGGATTGGCATCGACGTGCCGGCGCAGGAGCGGCACCGCGTCGCTTGCCCGATCCAGTCGCAACAGCAGGGCGGCCTGCTCCTCCACCGCATACGTGAACTCCGCGTCGAGTTGCGCGGTGTACCAGCTGAGCAGCGGTCCGGTTCGCACGTCGGCGAGCGTCACACCGCGGCGCAGGGCGAACGCCCGGCCCAGGAGGGACAACGCCTGGTCCTGATCGTTGGCGGTCCGAGCGGCCCGGGCGGCGCCGGTCAGCTGTCGGAAGGTCTGGGCGTCGAGCTGGTCCGGCGCCAGGTGCATCACGTAGCCACTCCGGGCGGGCACCAGCAGGTCTCGACCGGCCGGGCCGAGGTGGTGCCGGATGGCGTCGACGCGTTCGCGTAGTTCGGCGTGGGCCGCCGGCGGCGGATCCATTCCCCAGATCTCCTCGGCCAGGGTGTCAAGATCAACGGAGTCGCCGGCCCGCACCAGCAGGCAAGCGAGCACGATGCGGGATCGGGATGGAAGGGCCGGGAGCGCTGAGCCGTTCCGTTCCACCCGCAGCGGACCGAGCAACCCGAACCACAGGACTTCAGGCGGCACAGAACGTCGCTCCGTCGTCGCGGTCCTGGTCTGGCGATCGGTGTCAGCGGTTGACTGGCCCGCCGGCCTCGGCGCCGAACCACCGCGAGGGGTCTCCTGGCGGAGTTCTCTGAGCGTGGGCTCGGGCACGACCTGGAGGCTGGGATCGTTGCGCAGGATCAGGTCCCGCAGCCGCACCAGCTCCGGTGTCGGATCGACGCCGAGTTCCTCGGCCAGCCGGCGGCGAAGCTGGTCGAAGCGGTCCAGCGCCTCGCCCGGCCGGTTGGTCAGGTACAGCGCCCGCATCAGCCGCCCGACCAGCGGCTCGCGCCACGGGTACGCCTCGACGAGTTCCAGCAGCCGGCCGATCACCTCGTCGTACCGGCCGAGGCTCAGTTCGAGATCGAGGCGCCGCTCGACCACGGTCATCCGGCGCTCGTCGAGACGTTGAGCGGCGGCGGACAGCGCCGGCGTACGCAGGCCGTCGAGCGCCGGACCGTGCCACAGCGCCAGCGCCTCCCGGAGGCTGGCCACGGCCACCTCCGGCGCGCCCTGGTCGACGAGCCGGTCGGACTGGCGGACCCGTGCCTCGAATACGTCCAGGTCGAGCTGACCGCCGGCAACCGTCAGCAGGTATCCGGAGCCCTGGGTGCCGATGACGTCGGCGGCGAGTCCGGCCCCGCGCATCGCCCGCCGCGCGGCGGCCACCCGGTTGCGGACCTGCACCTCGGCGCTCGCCGGGGGATGGTCGCCCCAGGCGGCGTCCACGAGCCGGGAGACCGGTACCAGGCGGTTGGCTTCCAGCAGCAACGCGGCCAGCATGGCCTGGCTGCGCGGGCCGCCCACGCGTACCGCCCGGTCGTCGACGCGCACCTCGACCGGACCGAGCAGCCGGAACGTCACCGCTGGCACCTGTTCGCCCTCCGAAGCGCCGATCAGGGCGACCGCGATCGGTGGATCGCGGTCGCCGTGTCAGGCTCGACAGTAGGCGAGGGCGGGAAATCGGCAACGTGGGTATCCGGGTGGAGTGGCGACCGGCCAGCCGGCCGAGCGGGTCAGCCCACCCGGTCAGCCGGCCCCGTCAGCCGGCGGGCATCGGCTCGGCCTGCGGCACGTCGCGGGCGGTGGACGGCGGCCGGCGGCGCCGGGCGTGCCGGCGGTAGAGCGTGCCGAGGAAGATCGCCTGCAACGTGCCCTCGACCATCAGGACGAGCGCCCCGTCCACGGCCGCGAGCAGGCTTCCACCGGTCGCACCGGCGACCACCGCCGAGCCGGCCTTGACCGCCCCGTGCAGGATGATCGGGATCCCGAATCCGACGAAGCTGGCCAGCGCGACCGTGCTGCCGAGCACGACCGCCGCCGCGTAGATCCGCACCGCGCGGCGTTCGTGCGGCGGCAGGTCCGCGCTCGGGTCCGCCCCGGCCGCCGCCACCCGGCGGGGCAACGCCGCATGGCCGCACCGGCGCAGCAGGTGCCGGGCGTACGCGAGACCGTCGTGGAACAGGTTGCGGCACCGCAGCAGGTCCAGCAGGACGAAGTAGAGGTCGGTCCGCATGTAGACGTGCAGTTGCACCGCCATCGACATGACGATCACCAGCACGACGGCGGCCAGCAGTCGCTCGACCAGCGGATGCGGCGCGGCGTAACCGATCACCAGCAGCGCGCCGCAGACGACGGTGAAGTCCCAGAGCAGACCGCTGAGGTAGACCCGGTACCGGTACCGGCGCGGCACGGACCAGATCGCCGTCACGTCGGTCTCCAGCACCAGGTGGTGCAGCCGGGTCCCGAACCGGATCCGGGCCGGCGCGCCCAGCGAGCGGGCCGCGACCAGGTGACACAACTCGTGGAGGATCGCCGTGACCGAGAAGAGCGCGGTGTTGACCAGCACGGCGAGGCCGACGTAGTCGGTCCAGAAGAAGTCGCGGTACGAGGGCAGCAGCTCGGGACGCCGTACCACGGCGACCAGGGTCGCCGCGACCAGTGCCAGGTAGCCCAGCTTCGCCACGGGGCTGAAGAGCCAGCTCACGTGCCGGGCCCGCAGGCCGGGCAGGTGCGGCCGGAGCGGGCGGTGCGGGTCGACGACCGGCCGGCCGTCGACCTCGGCGACCATGCCCGCCTCTCGCAGCGCCGCCACCAGGTCCACGAGGTCGACGTCGACGTCGTGCTCGGTGGCGAGCCGGTGCTCGGCCGCGCCGATCGACAGCCCGGTGTCGAGCAGTTCAACGGCCCTGGCGCCGATCGCCGGCAACTCCACGAACTCGCCGACCTCCGGCCGGCCCACCACCACCGTGTCCGGGTCGTCGTCGGACGGTCGGACCCGGAGCGGGTGGAACCGGACCCGGCTGTCAGCCGCCGGCAGCGTCTCCGTCGTCTCCGCCACGGCCACCACCTCGTCCTCAGCTCCGGTTCTCGGCGTCGGCCCCGCAGGAGGGACAGTCGGGGTCACGGGGGACATCGATGAAGTACTGGTGGTCCCAGCGGGCAGTGCTCTGATGGAAGACCCGGCCGGCGACCTGCTGGGGTAGCCCGGCGAGGTGGTAGAGAACCTCCAGCGCGCAGAGGTGACCGGCCACGTTGGCGCCGGCCGCGATGACCGCGTTGGGCCGCGGCACGTCGGTCAACCGTCTGCCGTCGGTCTGCAGCTCGTGCTTGTCCGGTCGCCGTCCCAGGCAGGTGTAGCAGCCGGTCCGGTACGGCAGGAACGAGCCGACGACGGTCATCGGGCCGGTGTAGGCCGCCATGAACCAGGGCGTGCGAGTACGCAGCGCCGCCTCGTTCGTCCAGCTCTGGATGAGGCGCTCGGGCTTGTCGGCGCAGAGCACGAAGGCGTCGCAGTCGGCCATCAGCGGTGCGAGCTCCGCGGCGCGGCTCACCTGGCACTCCTCGCCGGTCACCGCCACCAGGGAGTTCATCGCCCGCAGCCGTTCCACCGCGACCTTCACCTTCGGCTGGCCGACGTCGCGCTCGGTGTAGAGCAGCTGGCGGGTCAGGTTCGGCTCGTCGATGACGTCGAAGTCGACACAGTGCAGGTTGCCGACGCCGCTGGCGACCAGGCCGGCGGCCACCGCGGTGCCGGTGCCGCCGAGGCCGAGCACGCCGACGCGGGCCCGCCCGATCCGTGCCTGGACCTCGTAGGGCGACTGGCGCGGAGCGGGGTCGATCCAGGAGTAGAAGTGCCGTGCGCGGTCGTACCGGGCGGCGGCCTCGGGCGGGAAGCCGTCGGGCAGCGGCGCGCCGGCGTCCTCGATGAACCCCTGTTCGATGAGCTGGTCCACCACCTCGCGGACGCTGTCCTCGTCGAGATCCGGGTGGGTGACGGCGAGGTCCGCATAGAGCTGGGCCAGGTCCCGGGTTCCGTCCAGCAGCGTCAGGATCCGGGCTATGGGGCCCTCCTCGTCGTCCTGGATCTCGGCGGCGATGCCGTACTGCATCAGGCCGATGAGCAGGCGGTTGCCGGGCAGGGCGTACGGCTCGTGGACACTCTTGACGCGCGGCCGGAGCATGCGCATCCGCGACCTCACAATCCTCACTTGGACAGGTGGGAAGAGACGGCCGGGTCTGCCGGCGTCCGGATGGAACCCGGGCAGAACGGCACTTCGGCCGCCACCCCCGATGTCTTGCAGCGACCGAAGTGCCGTTCGATGCTCAGGCGCTCTGGCCCTCGCGGATGACCGTCGTCTCCAGCCGCTCCAGCTTGCGGACCTTGAGCGCCAGCTTCTTCTTGCCGGTCTGCTCGACCTTGGCCTTCTCCATGACGTGCCTCCTTGGGTTGCATCGCCTCCCGGTCACCCCGGAAGGTGAGCCCACCCTGTCGCCGGCCGTCATCAGCTGAGCACAAGTTGATCATCAATGGCCGGTGGCGACCGTTCCGGCCGCGCGACCACACCCGCGGACTGCAGTGGGGCGGTGGAAGCGGGTCTGCGGGGAAGGCGTCGTCGATGCCTGGTGCGGCCGGTCGTAGTTGTATTCGGCGACGAACGCGTGCACGGCGGCCTGGGCCTGCTCGACGGTGACGAACACCCGGCTGTCCCGGCCGAAACTCCCCCTCCGGCGACCCCCAGGGGTCGGGCGACCCCCCACACGGGTGTCCTTGGTCAACCAGTACGGACGCATCTACCTGCCCGGTAGTGCTGATTGCCCTGCACGCGGCCGTCGCCATCTAAGCTACTCAAAGTACGGTGCTCGAATGACCCACGGTCCC
>NZ_JBRIQN010000102.1:0-8032 GCF_052981855.1 Micromonospora sp. LZ34 | reverse complement strand
CCGCTACCCACACCCAGGGCGCGTCTACACCAACCACCTCAAGCCGGACACCCCTCACGACTTTGCCGGGGCCCTGGAGGGCTGAGGCTCCGCTACTGGACGCCGTTTTGCGGACACAGCGTCGCATAGTTGATCAGCCGATGAAAGGCTCTGCTCGTCGTTCGTAGCCGTGTTCGATGCGCAGCCGCATCGACGGGTGGATGGCCAAGCTGTCGAGTTCGGCTTGAGCGACCCACTGAACCGCCGACGATTCCTGGCCGTTGCACCACCGACGTCTCCTCCGACATCGTGCTCGGGCACGGCTGGGCCGCCCGCGGCTACTCCTCCAACACCATCGACCCCAACAACCAGGGCGCCGGCTACCTCATCTCCGAAGGCGGCATCCCCAACCTCGTCAAGGCCGCCTACATGACCGACGCCGACATCATCCGCGTCGCCGACTACGCCGCCTGGACCCGCCGCCACACTCGCACCGACATCCCGACCACCGAAACGACGGTGGCGGCATGAGCACCCGGACCGCTGTCCCGACCCGGGTCCTAGACCTGGTGCTCGTCGGCACTGACGAAGACATCGCCGCCCTCACGACCATTGCCCGCCACGCGGGCGTACTCGTCTTCCGCTCCGCACCCACCGCCGCCGGACCGCACGACAACCGGCAGCGGGTGTTCCTCCGGCTCCACCTGCACGACCGATAGAGGAACGGCCGACGAACCGGGACCTGCCCTGAGAAAGCGAACCCGGCCCGTCGGCCACCAACCAACGCCCACGAAAGGACGTGGCCGCCGTGAACCCTACCCAACAACAGCCGCAAACCTCCGGCGCGCTGGCCGACCTGACCCGGCCGACATCATGCGCTGCGCCGCCCGCTACCTCGAACTGCACGGCTGGACGCAAGGCGTCTACCGCGTCACCCACGACACCCCGTTCCCGCCGGCCTGCGCTGCCGGTGCCATCGGCATGGCCGCTCACGGCCGCTGCATCTGGCTTCCGCACGACGTCAAGGCCAAGCCCGGCGCGCGTGACTACACCCACCGCTCTCGACGCCCTCTCCGACTTCCTCGACCTCAACGAGTCGCAGCCTCGAAAGACCGAGGACGACGACCCGACCTGTCCCTTGTCCTGGAACGACCGGCCCGGTCAGAGCGCCGAGCAGGTCATCGCGACCCTCCGGGCCGCCGCCGACAGCTACGACTGGGACCACGCCACCGAGGACGAGCTCGAAACCTACGCCGAGCACGCGTACGGCAACGAGCAGCTCCCGACCCGCGACGGCTTCCTCGCCTGGCTCGGTGCCCGATGAGCACCGTCGCCGCCCTTCCGACCGGCAACGTCCACGCGATCCTCGACCGCGCCGCCCTCTACCTGAGCCGCCACGGCTGGACCCCCACCGGCCTCTACGACACCCACGACGGCTGCACCGCGAAGTGCGCCTGCCACCGCACCGGCACCTACCCGGCGTCAATCATCGGCGCGATCCTAGCGGCCGTATTCGGCCAGCCCCGCTGGTATCTCACCGGCGTCACCGACGCCGACCAGCACACCTACAGCGCCGCCGTCGAGTGGTTCAACACCTACCTCATCGCCGTCGGCTACGCCGGACTCCACGCCCCGGTCTTCGCCTGGGAAACCCTGCCCGGCCGCACGGCCGGCGACGTTATCGAGGCGCTGTGCGCCGCCGCCATCGCCTACCGCAAGCACACCATCCGGAGGGCCGCATGAGCACCGCCGCCCACACCCCCGACCTGACACGTACGTGTCAAGACGACATCTCCACCGCCGCCCTGCTCCGCACCCTGGAAGTCGCCTGGGCTGCCATTCGCAACCAGCACCCCGAGGTCCCGGCGGCCGTCCTCGTTGTCGGCTCCGGCTCCCCCACCAAGCCCACCCAGGGCATGAAGTGGGGCCACTTCGCCGCCCTGCGCTGGCAGCACGGCGACACCCAACTCCCCGAAATCCTCATCTCCGGCGAGGGCCTGTCCCGCGAACCCGAAGCCGTGTTCACCACCCTGCTGCACGAGGCCACCCACGCCCTGGCCGACGTCCGCGGCATCCAGGACACCTCCCGCCAGGGCCGCTGGCACAACAAGAAGTTCTCCACGCTCGCCGCGGAACTCGGCATGTCTAAGACCAAGGACGACAAGCTCGGCTACTCCCCCTGCACCCTCACCGACATCACCCGCGCCCGCTACCGGGCCGTCATCGCCGACCTGACCGACGCGCTGCGCTTCTACCGCCACCCCGAACCCACCGGGGAGGGCAAGCAGCGCACGAACAACAACAACGGCGTGGCCTGCGAGTGCGAATGCCCCCGCAAGCTGCGCATCTCCACCACGGCCTTCGAAGAGGGGCCGATCGTCTGCGCCGTCTGCTCGGCGGCGTTCCTGCCCGAGGACGTCGACCGGGACACCTACGAGCACCCCACCTTCACCACCGGCGCCTCTGCCGGCGACGACGACCACGACCAGGACTACGCCGACCGGGAGGACGACGACCCGATGGTGTTCTACGACCCGACCGGCGAGCGCTACGGCCTGCCGACGTACCCCTTCAAGCTCGCCCCCGACGGGCTGCTCACCCGCCGCCAGCTCCGCGCCCGGCAGCTGCGCCCCGGCGGCCAGGACCCCGCCGCGCAACTGATGTGGCGTCGCGGCAAGCGCGTCGCCTACCTCTACCGCCTCGACCTCGCCCGACCCAAGCGCACAGCCACCGCCGCCCAACGCGGGGCCATCGACAAGGCGCTCACCGCGCGGCGCACCTGCCCCACCTGCGGCCAGGTCAAGCCCTACTACATCCCCCGTCGCACCGGCGCATGCCTCGACTGCACCTCAGGAGGTGCCCGATGACCGACTCACCCGCCAACGTCGCTGCCCAGCAGCGCATGACTCCCGACGACTACGCCGTCACCACTATCGCCCGTGACTTCGCCGAGCGCGGCCCGCTGGCCTTCGAATCGTTCCTTTCGGGCTACTACGCCGAGTCCATCCGCATCATCCGCGACGCCCATGTCACCGACTGCACTGCCGGTCACGGCGACCCCTGCGCCACCTGCGAGGCGATCCGCGGCGGACTCACCGGCATACACGCCGAGCAACGCGCCACCGACCCGAAGGCGGCGTCATGACCACCACGAAGAAGAACGGCCGCGTCTACGCCTACATCGGCGCGTTCTCCGGCGGACTCGTGTCCGTCGCCGCCAACATCGCCCACTCGTTCATCGCCCCGACGAACGCTCCGGCCGACTGGAGCCCGGAGCCGGGAGCCGTGGTCTCCGCGGTCGTGTGGCCGCTGTTCCTGTTCATCGCCATCGAGATCCTTGCTCGCACGCCCTAGCCGACGGGCTGGGGCTGGAACGTGCTGCGCTGGGTCGGGCTGCCGCCCGTCGCCCTGGTCGCCGCGTTCGTGTCCTACCGGCACCTGTCCGGACTGCTCGACCACTACAACGAGGAAACCCTCGTCGTCTGGTTCGGTCCCCTCGCCGTGGATGGCCTGATGCTCATGGCCACCTCCGCCCTCCTCGCCACCGGAAACCGCACCACCCGGCCCGAACTCGTCCCGGCACCTGCGCCGGCCACCACCGCTGAGGCCCCGTCACCTGACATGCCCGCCTCGCCGCTGGTCCGCCCGGCCGCCGGGACCCCGGCCACCAACCCCGCGCCCGACACCGACACCCAACCCATCGAACCCGTCAACCCGCCCACCTCCGGCGAGGACACCGACACCCCGACGACGGTCGAGCCGACCCCGGACACCACCGGCACCGACACGACCCCGGCACCTGTGGCGCCGCAACCGGTAACCGCCGATCTGCCGCCCGCGCTGCTGTCCAACGCCCGGCTCGTCGCCGCCGCGCACGCCAAGGCCCACGGTGAACCGATCAACCCGGGCCAGCTCGCCGTCCGGCTGCGCGTACCCACCAACACGGCCGCCGACCTCCTTACGGCCCTCACCAACCAACCGACCATCAACGACCACCAGCACAACGGCACTGCCGTGGGAGCCACCGCGTGACCTCCTCGACGCTGCCTCTCGCACCCGGGACCACCACGGTCCCGGGTTCGGGAGCCTCCGCCGAGCCCGGCGCCGGTTACTGGCCCTGGGCCACCCCGACCTCCACCCGCCCCGCTGACGACGGCTGGGTACGCGGACACGACCCCCGCACCGTCGCCTCCGGCCGCGCCCGTGCCCAGGACCCCGACTACCCGGACTGGCTCGGCCACGTCCGCGCCGCCTCGGCGTGCAAGCACCCCATCCGCCTCGCCGGGCAGATCCACGTCAACGACCGCGACGGCAACCGCATGGCCACCATCGACACCGAGGACATGCCCGACGGAGCGATCTACACCCCGTGCGGCAACCGCCGCGCCGCCGTCTGCCCCTCATGCGCCGAGGTCTACCGCCGGGACACCTACCACCTCATCAAGGCCGGCCTCCAAGGTGACCGGTGGGGACTGCCGCCCCTGCACGAGCACATCGCCATCTTCCTCACCGCCACCGCCCCTTCGTTCGGGCCGGTGCACCACCGGGTCGTGAAGGCCCACGCCGCGGACTGCCGCCGCAAGGACGGCTGCACCTGCCGCGCCTCCGTCTGCCACCCGTTCGGCCGTACCTGCCCCCACGGCGTGCACCTGCGCTGCGGGCAGCGACACAAAGCCGGTGACGGCCAGCTCGGGCAGCCGCTGTGCCTGGACTGCTACGACCACACCGCCCAAGTCGTGTGGAACCACGAAGCACCCGAGCTGTGGCGCCGCACCATCCAGCAGGTCGACCGGGAGCTACGCCGCCTCGGCCGCGCCCACGGCGTCGAGCTACGCCGCCGCTACATCAAGGTCTACGAGTTTCAGGTACGCGGCGTCATCCACTACCACGCCCTCATCCGCCTCGACGGCCACAACCCCGACTGCCCCGGCGCGATCGTCCCCCCACCCCGTCAGATCACCCGCGACATGTTCGAGGAAGCCGCACGGGCCGCCTTCGTCAAGACGGCCTATACCTCGGCCCCGCACCCGGCCAACGGCGGCGAGGGCTGGCACATCGCGTGGGGCGACAAGGGCCTGGACATCAAGCACGTCAACGCCCCCGGCGGTGAGGTCACCTCGCTCAGATCACCGGCTACATCGCCAAGTACGTCACCAAGAGCACCGAAGTAACCGGCCTGAGCCTGCGCCGCGTCGACGACCTCTCCGTCGACGTTCACGGCGACCCCCGCACCCACCTCGGACGGCTCATCCGGGCCTGCTGGGACCTCGGCGAGCACCCCGACTACACCCGGTTGCGGCGGTGGGCGCACCAGTTCGGCTACGGCGGCCACATCACCACCAAGAGCCGCGCCTTCTCCGCCACCCTCGGCTTCATCCGCATGCAGCGCACCATCTGGCGCCGCACCGAAGGCCACCCCCACAACTGGGACGACGAGCAAGCCGAGCAGGTCATCTACGAACTCGGCTACCACGCCACCGGCTGGATCACCACCGGCGACGCCCTCCTGGCCAACACCGCCGCAGCAATGGCCCGCGCCCGACACCTTGCCGGCCTCGATGCCCTGGCCGACGAGCTGGCGCAGCAGCGGACCGCCACCCGATCCCTGGCCGCTTGACACGTACGTGTCAACGACCCCGTGAGCTTGTTCCTTGACAACTCCACAGCGGACATGAGCACCAGCCCGGTCCCGGCATGTACAGCAGCACCCGCCCCGACGACGGCAGCAACCGCCTGCACCCACACCCCCTCATCCACCGAAGGAGGCACCATATGAACGGGAGCCCAGCCCCCATCGTGCCCAAGTGGCACTCCCCCGCCGAGGTCGCCGCGATCCTTGGCTACGGCTTGTCGAAAGTGAAGATGAAGATCGCCACCGGGGAACTGCGCTCGATCAAGGACGGCAAGTACCGACGCATCCTGCCCGAATGGATCGATGAGTACATCCAAGCGCAGATCGATCGGGAGGAGGCGGCCTGATGCCCGGCAAACGCGCCAATGGCGAAGGCTCGATCTTCCCGTACCGGAATGGCTTCGCCGCTTACGTCTGGGTCACCAAGCCCGACGGCAAACGCGCCCGCAAGTACGTCTACGGCAAGACGCGAGAGGAGGCCCACGAGAAGTGGGTCCGGCTACACCAGCAAGCCAAGGCCGGGCCGGTCGCCACGAACGTCCCCACTGTCGCGAACTACATGACCTACTGGCTGGCCGAAATCGTGGAGCCGAATCTCGCGCCGTTGACCTACGCCACTTACGAGACGCTGACCCGCCTCTACATCGTGCCCGGCCTCGGCGCCAAGCGGCTCGACGGCCGCCTGTCCGTGCGGGAGGTCCAGACCTGGCTCAACAAGGTCGCCAAGACCTGCCAGTGCTGCGTCCAGGGCAAGGATGAACGCCGGCCACCGAAGAACCGGAAATGCTGCGCGGTCGGGCGGTGCTGCCAGGATCTCCCCTCGGCCCGGACGGTCAAGGGAATCCGCGCCGTTCTCCGCTCCGCGCTCTCCCAAGCCGTCGTGGAGGAGCTGGTCGCCAAGAACGTCGCTGCACTCGTCAAGCTCCCGCCGATCCGCGCGCGCAAGGGGAAGTCGTGGAGCAGCGAGCAGGCCCGCGCCTTCCTGGAATCGTCCCGCGACGGCGACGACTACCTCTACGCCGCCTACGTCCTGGTCCTCGTGCTCGGCCTACGCAAGGGCGAAGTCCTCGGGCTCACCTGGGACCGCATCGAGTGGGTGGGCTGGGACAAGCCCTGCGTCCCACATGGGGAGGAGTTCTGCGAGCACTGCCGCGACGACCACGACATCAGACTCGTCATCGACAAGCAGCTCCAACGAGTACGCGGCCAACTCCTGCACCGGGCCACCAAGACCGAGGAGTCCGACGCTCCCCTACCCCTGCCGGCCATCTGCGTCACCGCGCTGCGGCATCGCTATCGGCAACAGGAGGCGGCCAGGGAGAAGGCGGGCGAGGCGTGGCACGACACCGGCATGATCTTCACGACCCGCTACGGGTTGCCAGTCGAGCCGCGGAACTTCAACCGCTCCTACGACAGCCGCATCGCCCGCGCCGCCGTCCCAAAGATCACCGTTCACGACGCCCGGCGCACCTGCGGTTCGCTGCTGGTCGACTTGGACGTGCATCCCCGGGTCGCCATGGCGATCCTGAGACACGCCGACTTCTCGATCACGATGGAGATCTACAGCCAGGTCTCATCGAAGGCGACCCGGGAGGCTCTGCGGAAGCTCGGTCAGAGCCTCGATCAATGAGCCGTTGCTGTACTTCGCTGCTGTACAAGATCAGAAAAGGCCATCCGGAAGATCCCGAATGGCCTTTGACCTGCGTCGGGACGGCCGGATTCGAACCGACGACCCCTTGACCCCCAGGCAACCAACATAGGGCTCTGGCCTGCCGCTTTGTGGGCTTTGAACTGCTGGAACCGTCCATCAATGTCCCCGCTCGTCCACTGGCGTCCGTCCCGATCGTCACCCAGTTGGTCACCCGCTTTCCAGTGATGATCGGATGGGGGTGCCGGGCGGAATGCGCCGCCAGACACGTGGCTCCTCGCCCCAGGGGCACCAAAAGATCACGCCAGGTTCGGCCAGCGCGACAGCCCGATCGTTGGCGTCGCGTGCGGGAAGGGCGTCTTGCCAACGCACTCGGCGTACCCCGGCCTCCCGAGCTGCTCGCGCGGCATGCGTCGCGCGCTCCGCAGCAATCAGTACGTGTATGGGTTCGCACGCATCGGCTGGCACCGGCACGAGGAGCAAGTAGACCTCCACTGCCTGATGGTGACAGGGCACTTTGCGGACTTGCGGCGGACCCTCCGGGCATCTACGAACCGTCAGACCCGAAAATCCAATGGTGAGTGGGCAGGCGGCAGCACCCGGCGCAGCGCAGCGGAGCCGGGTGTGGGTGGCTTGGGTCAGGCGGCTTCGGGTTCGGCGATGATGGCCTTGCCGTCGCGGATGGTGATCTTTTGGCCGGTGACGGCCTGGAGTTGCGTGGCGAGGTTTCGGGCCCTGCGCTGTTTGTCGATGCGCGTGTCGAAATAGTCGGC
>NZ_JBRIQN010000101.1:0-8892 GCF_052981855.1 Micromonospora sp. LZ34 | reverse complement strand
TGCGCGTGCGGTCTCTACCTCAACGACCCCACCGCATGGATACGACCCCCGACGAATTAACGGCGCGGGGTACTTAGCCAACACGACTATCCGGCGTGACCGCGTCGGCTGAGCGCCGCGTGCACGATCGGCGGCATGAGCACTAGCGGGCGGTCTTGCCGGGGCTTGCCTGCACCGTCGCCCGCCATCAGGCCAGCACCCAACGGTCGACCAGCGCGATGACCTGTGCCTGGTGCGTGGTGACGACCCCGAGGTCGGGGAAGTCGATGACGGCGCGATCGGGTGCCAGCCACGTCATCAGCCCGGAGGGATCCTCGAAGACGAAGCCGGCGGTGTCCGCGCGGACCTTCGCTCCTCGGTGGAAAATCAGCTGCAGCCGCCCACGAGGTTGAAGGCGGAACGTGACCCGGTCCTGGCCGCCGTAGCAGAAGCTCGGAGCGTTCCACTTCACATGTTCGGTGATGGCCAGGTCGGAGGCCAGGATCGCGGCTCTGAGCTGCAGTACGCCCGCCTTGAGGGGATGCTGCAGGTCGGTCAAGTACTGCTCGACGTCTGCTGACGGGGTGCCCATACAGTCCTCCTCAACCACGGATCCATCGACTGGCGTTCCCGCTCTTACCTCCCTGAGGTGACGGGAGCGGCGTACCCCGTACTAGACCACGAGCCACCGACGGGACTGCTCGGTGCCCTGGAGGGAGCCCGTCCGAAGGGCGGCACCCCGAGGGCGGCGGATCCCACGCCTCCGCGGATCACGGCTTCGTCACCCAGGGGAACCGCAAGCTCTTCGGCACGACCGGACGGCAACCGGGCCAGCTCGGCGTAACGCTGTGTAGCGCGCGGATCGCGGCATGTGAGCGCGGTGGATCTGTGCGGCATGACGCAGGCCCTTGTCTGATGGCTCTATCGTGACCCTCGCCGGTCGATGTGGCCGGGCTCTGTTTGGGGAGTGTGCGGTGGGTCGGCGGTCGGTCGAGTGGCACGACAACGGCGCGCTGGTGTGGACCTGGCGCCTGACGCTGATCGTGTCGGGTGTTGGGTTCGCGCTGTTGGGTGTTGCGGTGGTGTTGTGGGCGACCCGCACCCCGGCCGAGGTGGCCCGTGGGGACGCGGGATACGGACTCCCAGCAACGTTCGGCGCGGTCGCCCTCATCGTGGCGGTTGCCGGGCGGATCGGCTCAGCAAGTGCGTTGCGCTACCGCAACGCGTCTCTTCCACCGGTACCAGCGCCGTCCGCGGTGGTACACCACGTCGAGGCGCGGTCATGCTCGGTGCACCGCCGCAGCGGCATCGCCTATCTGATGATGGCTATCACTGGTGGTGGGCTCGTCTTGGCCGCTCTCGTTAACTGGGACACCCAGCCCCGCCTGGGCAGCCTGTTCGAACTGGTGCTGGCGGCCGGCTGTGCCGCTGGCTGCTACCTGGCCGGGCCGGCAGCCCGGTTCGTCATGACACCCCGGCACCTGCGCATCGACACAGCGCTGCACCGGATCAGCGTGCCCCGTCACCTGCTCGGTCAGTTCTCCCGCCGCGGTGTCGAGGTCCGTCTCGACCTGACCAATGGCGACCACGTGTACTTCCGGGTCGACTCACCGCTGTGGGACCTGCGTGGGGGTCAGTACCGTAGCAATGGCCGCTGCCAGGTGCGCACGGTCGAACGGATCGTCGCGATGCTGGGCGAGGTACCGGCCACCACTCACACCGATGACGCGGTTGTCACCACCACCCGGGTCGGCATGATCGCTCTCGCGGTCGGGGCCGGAATACTGTCGGCCGCAGCTATCGTCCTGATCGCGATCACAGCGCGATTAGGACATTGAGCGTGTCCAAGCAACCAGCCACACGTCGAAGTCATTCGGCCTCGGCTCGACGCACTCTCATCGGCATGAGCGTGCGACACAGCCAGTCACGCGAAGGCGATAGCCGACCCCTCCGACGCCACCACGACGGCATCCAGAGAACATGCCGCCCAGCATCCTGCCGGTATCCGACCGGCGTTGACCGATGCCGATCAACCTAGTTCTTCGGTCAGTGCTGCTACGAGCTCCGCAGCTTCAATGCTGGCAGGCCGGTCGCTGACTTGCCCGTCGCCGATCTCGACGACCCGCCAGACGCCGTCAGCGCGCAGGGTGAGGTCCACCGTCACGAACGGCAGCTCCAACGCCGTGACCCACGGGGCGAACAACTTTGCGTCGACCTTCGTCGGCGGCCGGTCGTACGGGGTGTCCGGGTGCGGCCCGATCAGCACGCAGCGGCCGTTCAGCCACCAGGTCCGCAACTCGGCCGCAGTGAACGACTCGAACTCGCGCAGCACGAATCCGCCGACGAAATCGTCCTCCCGTAGATGGCGCAACCGGCAGGCGACCTTCCACGCGACCTCACCATCCGCCACGTCCGGAACGAACGCCGCCTCGTCCCAGTAGTGCTTCATCGACTTGACATAGTCCCGCACCACGACCGGGCCTCCGCCGAACGCCGACCGGGCACGATCGAAGTCCGCGCGATCCACGCCGGCAGTCCACACCGAGCGGGGCGTGACCTCTGCCAACACGGAATACCAGCCAGGCAACTCGTGCGCCCGCCGATACTGCTCGGCTGTCGTTCGCAGCATCACGCCACGCCTGGCGAGCGCGGCGGCGAAGCCGGCGTACCGCTCGCTGCTGAGCATCCAGCCCCGATAGACAGTAACGCCACCGACCGGTACGGACCCCACCGCCCGCTCGATGTCGTCGCCTCGAACCAACGCGTCGTGGTCCACCACAGCGACGTTCAGTCCGGCTTCTCTAGCCGTTCGCGCCTCCGCCACGAAGTGACCATCCGGACGACGTGGGTGCAATGGATCTCCGGGAACCAGAAGCATCACCCCGGCGATGCTGCCCGACCTACCGCACGACCTGCAATCGTTATCCCCTCCTCGGATTTCTCGGGCAGACGCGAGGTCTGGATGTTCGCCGTGCCCGATCTCATCTGCCGCAAGAAAAGCCCCGGCACGGGCGAGGCCGCCGATGCAGTAGCCGCTGATGACGTCGGGCCTCATACGACCCGCCTTTCCAGCCAGCTTCCCCGATGCGACCCCTCCGCGGGGTGCCGCCTTGGATGTCGCAAGCTCGCTACCGTGGCGAGGTGATTCCAGCCTGTCCCGAGTGCCACGCGACGGGCGTCCCTCTGCTCTTCGGCCTGCCGGTGCCAGAAGCGAGAGATGCCGCCGCCGACGGCGACCTTGCGCTCGGCGGGTGTTTCCTCCCCGAGGAACCGCCGCCGAACTGGCAATGCCCACGGCAGCACCGATGGCGCAACGCCGATGAGAAGACGTGGCAGAACCACCTCCTCGCCGTGCTGATCGCACACGGCTACACCGAGCTGGACAGCGAACCTTGAACGGCGCCAGGCCGGCTACTCGCGGTCGTAGACAGCCATGGCGATGTCCCGCGCGCAGCGTCGACCGCTGCTCAGTGTGGCGAGTACTCCGGTTGAACTGCCCCGGCGAGGCCCGGTGGGATCCGCTCTGCGGTCCCCCCATCGGTATGCCGCAGCCGAAGGGTCAGGCACGCACCCTCCTGGCGCGTCGATTGACCCAGGCGTAGTACGCCGGGACACCAACCACGCCTCGAACTAGGTAGAAGCCGACGCCGATGAGCAACAGGAGAACTACAGCGATCCTCACCATGCCCAACATCGATACCGCGAGAGCCCAGACGCGTGCAATGGATTGGCCGTACCGGCAACACCCGGCCGCAACGCACACCTCTAACCACCTCGCGAGGTCGGGCACCTCGATCGTGAGCAGCGAGTACGGCGGGCAGCTCGCCAACGGCGTGACACCTGCGAACGCGTGATCCGGTGCGAAGAGAGGGTCGCCGCGGGCCCCGCGCGCGCCTGTGAGGTAGGTCTTGCCGGTGCCGGGCGGGCCGCACAGCACGATCTGCTCCTTCTCCCGCAACAGGTCAACTGTTTCGCTGAGCCACTCACGGTCGTCGGCTGCCTACCCTCGCACCATGGCCACGATCCGAAAGCGGAGGATTCGCGTTGACGATGTCGACTACCGATGGACGGTCCATCACGTCGACCTCGGTCACGTCGTAGTCCGGGTCTGTCACGTCGCAACCAGGCGGGGCACTCAGTTGGAGGTCCGAGTGGCCTTCGACGATCCGTGGCTCAACTACGGGCCGATCATCACCGCGCCATCGGACCGGGTGGCCGAGGCGTTCGCCGTGGCCCCTGTCACGCCGCGGTTGGTCGCGGAACTGATCCGGGCGGCGCTCGCCACAGGCTGGCAGGTTGATCGTGACGGCGAGCCGCTGCGCTTCACGCTCACTCGGGGCCGTGAACGGCTGGAGCCTGCCTCCGGGCAACTACCCAACTGACAGGCACGTCACGTGACCACGCGCGCGGCAGATGAGCGCGCCCGCTAGTGGCGCCGTTCGGCCGGCCAGGACCCGAGACGGGGTATTTCTTGACTCTCGACCCGGTCGAGGGCTGACCCTTCCTGGGTGACGTCTGAAGAGCGCGACCAACGATCAGTCCCTCTCGCGATTGACCTGGAGATGCTGCGGCCGGTACTGCGCGGCGGCTGGGGAGCGGATACCTGCGACCCGCACGATGTGCAGGATTGGCACGCCGGCAACGCAGCCCGTGGTCAATGCGGGGTGACTGCCTTGATCATTCAGGACCTGCTCGGCGGAGAGCTGATCCTCGGCGAGGTCCTCGCCGGAGACGCCAAGGTCGGCTACCACTACTGGAATCGATTGGCCGACGGCCGCGAGGTCGACCTGACAGCTGACCAGTTCCAGCCACCGGAAGTCGTTGTCGGCGGTCAAGTCCAGCAACGCCCGCCGGGCCCACCTCGGCGATGCCGCCAGCAGTACGAGATCCTGCGGGACCGCGTCTTCGCAGCCCTCTACGGCGGCGATCCAACGCAATCCACGCAACAGTGACGGCCGGCGAACAGGCCGAGCGCACGAACGGCGGCAGATCCGGTCGTCCTGGAAGGTGCGCAGTCGAGCAGGGGGTACGAGCGGGTGTGCGTGGACAGAGCGCGGCAGTAGCGGTGCGTTGAAAGGGTCCGGAGGTCCAGAGCGGGGTATTAGTCGTGGGTGATTGAAAAGCCGAGGATCACCGCAGCCGAAACCACCACGTGTCCGGGAGCGAGGTCCTGTGCCGAAGCCTCACCGCCCGAACCGTGGCCACGGTATCGTTCGTGTCCCACGTTCTCGGGATCGACGTCGTCGATGTGCACGACAGTCCCCAGCCGGACGCCGGCTGCGTCGGCGTACAACTCGGCCTTGCGCCGAGCGGCTGCTACCGCCTGACGCCGAGCTTCCGCCCGCATCTCGGCCTTAGCCGTGACGTCGAACTCAACCGCCTCAATCTCGTTCGCGCCGGCATCTACGACGTCATCAAGCAACTGTTGAACGACGTCCAGACGGTCCGACTCCATGGCAAACGACGCCTGGCACTGATAGCCCAGGAATACCCGCTCCGCGCCATAGCCGCTCCACGAACTCTTGAGATCCAGCCGCGACCGCTCCACAGCACTATCGGCAACACCGTGGTCTCGCAGCGACTGGCGCACCGCGTGCACCGCCTCAGCCGCCGCGGCGAATGCGCCTGACGGCGTCTGTTCCACCCGCACGACCCGGAACCTCGCTCGGACCATATCCGGCATCGACTTCACGCTTGCCGCGCCGTATGAGGTGACGCCCCACGGTCGTTCGATCAGCTGCATGGCGGTGATCTTACGAGGGTCTCCTGGCCAGCGGGCCCCCGATCAGCGCGCAGCCCCACTGTGATCGCCCACCATCGGCAACTGGCTAAGCGCCACCGAACCGACCGGCGGAGCGACCGCCGACAACGTGACAGACCGTGACACTCCGAATGCGGCAGATCCGGATGTGCGCGGCGGCCAGTCCGGCGAGGCGACCAGTAGGATCCCGGACATGTCCGATCTTGCTGCGCGGTTCGCCCAGCTCGCTGGCGAGTACGACTCCCGGAAGAGAGCGGCGACCGCGCTCGTCGGGCGCTGGGACTGGTACACCTGGCCGGGCCTTGATCTTCGTCCGTTGCACTTCGAACGGGACCTGCTCAAGGCTGGCCGCCGGTTGGACGCCAGACCGCCGGTGGATCGGGATGTCCTGCGCATCGGGTTCGACGCCGAGGGCCGCGCGGTGGTGATCGAGGAGTACAGCGGCTTTCTTCACGGCCGCCTGTACTACGAGACGTTCGTCGGCCACGACGGCGACGTGGTCGAGGCGGCGCACTTCGATACGGACGGGCCCATCTACCTGCACGAGTACCGCTTTGTGGACGGGTTGATGCGCTCGGCCGACACGGTCGCGCGGGGAGGCTCGGGGCGGGAGTCGTACTCATACACCGATGGGCGGATCAGCCGCATCGAGATCGAGCACGACGGCCGGGCGCCTTCGGTGCTGACGGCGGAGCACGACGACCGCGGCCTGGTCCGCGTCGTCGAGGTCATGGGCCGTCGGTCCGAGGTGCGCTATGAGCGGCCGCCGGCCGGATTCGACCTCGAAGCGGCGTGCCGGACCATCGAAGACGCATTCCTCACGCTGATCCCGGACGCCGTGGCGCGCCTGGCGGTCGACGGTCCCGCCGCCTGCATCGCGCTGAGCTACTACCGATCGGACGCGCTGTCCTTCGAGGTCCACGGGGCCACTGAGGACGAGCGCGCCGCCCTGGCGGCGATCGACGCCCAGGCAGCATGGTCGCCGGCCGACTTCGAGGCCAGTACCGACTTCGACCTCGACGACGCAGGATCGGTGCGGCTGGTACGACAGGAACTCGCCCTGCTCGACGCCGGCGACCTCGATGCCGCCGCCGGATCCGAGGTGGGCCGGCGACTGTTGTGCGCGGTGGCGGCTCGGCTGAACCTCCGCGACTGGTCGGACACGCTGCCAGTCGCCGAAGACTTCGTGGTGTACCCGGTCGACCTTGAGCTGGTCGACCTGGAGCGGAACCTGGCCGACTGCCTGCCGCCGGACCGGCTCGCCCGGCTACGCGAACGCGGCCTGCTGTGACTGACCCCGGCCAGGCCCGACCTCCGCATCCGCACATCGGCATGACTGCTCGGTCGGCGGCAGATGTGCGCATCCGACGAGGGCGGTGGAGACATCCCTCCGCGCTGGAACCGCCGCTGACGCTTCGCTCGCCACGCACATGCTCTGGCTTGGGGATGCCCCGGCAGATGAAACGGCCGGAAAGAGTACGGCTCAGACTAGATCGCGCCAGAACTCGACGCTCGCCTCCGGCTCCCACGGGGTCTCGCCTGGGCCCACGCGACCGAACTCCCGGTCGATGTAGTCGGCCAGATCCAACCCGTAGTAGATGATGTCGGTCTGCCACATCGAAAGCACCGGGTGGCCGAAGGCCCTCGGCTCACCAGGAAGATACCGGTGTCCATACACCGGCACCATCTTCGGAACCTGAGCCAGCATGCGCGTCGCAGTCGCCAATGCCGCTGAGGTGCCGCTTGGGCGTGAACCCCAGCCGTCGTACCAAAAGCCGTTGTTCTCGACGTCGAACAGCACTCCTTCGCTGGGCCAGCCCAGCAGACTGCGCAGCTTCTCGCGGTCCCCGTTACGCCAGTCGGGCCACGGCTCCGGGTGTGTGTAGATCACGCCCGGCTCGCGTGGCTCGGGCCGGGTGTTCACCGGCAGTCCTGCGGACAGAAAAGCCCGGTGGTCGGCGGCAAACCGGAACCCAAATTCTTGCTCGATCCGGTCAAGTTCCGAGTCGGTGAGCCCGGGTCGACCGCACAGACGGATCTGAGCCGTAGCCGCCGCATCGCTTCCTGACCGAGACGGCGGCCATCCTCACCCTGTCCGTGTTGATCAATCCCTGCCACCACGACGCGAGACTCTACCTCGTCAACGCGTCACGGATCTGCGCCTTCGTCATCGCACCGACGCACTCACGCCGGCACGACCGAGCGTTCAACCCACCGCACCTCGTCACGGAGCGTGGCCCCGTCAGCGGCAGCTGAGGATGCACGTGGGGAGGGCGATCATCGGCGGCACCTGACGACGCACGTCAACAAACGTCGCCGTTGCACTTGATCATCGCGCACCGGCGGGAGGCATCTATTCCGGGCAGCGACGCTTCGTGTTGCATCGCGGCTGCCAGCTCGGGTCCGATCTCCGAGCCGGGTAGCTCTCGGTACCCAAGTGTCCGGTAGTAGGGGCCGTTCCAGGGCACGTCGCGGAACGTCATCAGGGTCGTCGCTGGCCGATCGTTGCGCCTGCCCCATGTCTCGAGGTGCGATATGAGCCGGCGGCCGATGCCCAGCCGAGCGTGAGTGGGAGCTACCGATACCTGCTCTATGTGGGCATTACCGTCCAGCACCCTTGCCACGATGTAGCCTGCGATCTTTCCGTCTTCCTCGGCAACCCAGATCAGCCCTTGCTGCTGGCTTCGACTCAGGGCCTGCTGATCGGGGACATGGTCGGCCACCTCTGACATGCCAACCGAGTGGAAGAGCTCGCCGGCCTGGACCTCGAGCAGGGCCAAGTCATCGAGCTCCGACTGTCTTGCCGAACGGATCAGCGGGGAAGCCATGTCCTCACCGTTTCACAGAGGCAAGACGTCCTGTCATCGGGATGACAGGGCGGTGATCGCCGGGCAGTTGCGACCTAGGCGGCTGAGGCCTGTCGCACATCACCTGGCGGAAATATGTCGCCCTCGGCTTCCTCTTCGACGCGTAGGCGTAGGGGTCAGCCGTGGGGGTCAACATGATGAAGGGCCGGTCTCCATGACGGGAATCCGCCCTTGACCTGCTGCGCGCCCGAAGGGACTCGAACCCCTGACCTTCTGATCCGGTGCGCCGTGAGGCGCTGTTGTTCGAGTGGAGGTGAAAGACCGCCACCGTTTGTCTGTCGCAGC
>NZ_JBRIQN010000100.1:0-9583 GCF_052981855.1 Micromonospora sp. LZ34 | reverse complement strand
TGCCGGAACCGGAAAAATCAACGTCAGCAGGTCAAAACCCCAGTCTTGACCGACCCCGCTCCTTCATGGATGACAGAACAGTCTCAAGGCGTGGGTGACACGTCCGGCTAGCCGGGTGGCGATGGCGGCTCGGGTGGGCGTCCGCGGGCGCGACTCGTGTCGGTGATGGCGACTCCGGCCAGGACTGCGGTCGCGGCGAGGGCGGCCAGCAGCGGCGGCACGAATAGCATCGCCGGCGCTAGGGCGGCCAGCACGAGCACGCCGATCGGCCGATCCCGGGACACGCGGGCGAAGACGGCGTATTCGAGGCCGGCACGGCCGGCCAGGAACAGCGCGGGTCCGCCGAGGATGACGATGATCCAGGCCGGTTGCGGGTGTTCTAGTGGATGGGCGATGACGAGTTCGTCGCCGACGGCGGTGGCAACGACGCCGGCCACCATGATGGGCTGGAAGTATGTCGCCGAGTAGCCGACGCGGGTCGGGTCTGGGGCGGCTGCGACGGCCTCGGCCAACAGTTCCCCGGCGCGGTAGATGTAGATCCGCCAGAACAGCACCGTGGTGGCGAACGACACCACGAACGCCGCGGGTCCGATCAGCCGCGAAGCCGCTGCCAATGAGGGTCGACGCGCTGACCAGGATCAACTCGCCGAGCGCGATGATGAAGAACTGCCCGTATCGGTCGGCCAGGTGCTCGCCCAGGACGCCCAGATCCGTCTTAGGGGAGCGACCCAGCCTCGGCGTGGGCCAACGAATGGCGATCGCCCCGTAGTCGACCGCCACCGCCAGCGTCCACAGCGCCCCACGTGCCGTACCGTGCGCGGCCGCCCCCGCGATCCACGGCACCGCAGACACAGCGAACCAGAACAGCACCCGGATGCTTCTGCCCTGCAACTCGTGGCCACGCAGGGCGAGGACGAGGAAGAGTTGGCGCCCGACCTGGATGGCAACGTACGTGCCGGCGAAGACCAGACCTCGCTCGCCGAACGCGTCGGGCAGCGCGACCACCATCACCAGGCTGCCGAGCATGGTCACGGTGACCAGCAGCTGTATTGCCAGCCGTTGCGTGTCGTACAAGTCGGTGGTCCACGCGGTCATGGTCCAGATCCACCACATGGCCAACAGCAGCACCAGCGCCTCGAAGGCGCCGCTCCACTGGTAATTCTTGATCATCCCGTGTGAGAGCTCGGCGAGCCCGACGACAAACACCAGGTCGAAGAACAGCTCCAGAAAGTTTGTCCGCCGCGGCTCCTCGGGTCCTCGCAGCAGTTTGGCGCCGCTTATCATCATGGCTCGCCCGTTCTGCCGACTTTTGTCCCAGGCTTGAATCATTCGTACCATGCCGCAGCGCTGGTGAGCACGGATCTGCCGCCGTGGCCGCGTTACACGGGCCGGGCGACGGTAAGGGCCTGCCATTCGTCGCCGCCGGTTCGGATCAGCTCTTCGACCCAGCCGAGGCGTCGGGCCGGTGTTAGAGGCTGCGGAGTGTCACCCAGGTCCAGACACCGAACCGTCACGCAGGTCCCGAGACCGGACAAAGCCGGCTGCCGGCAGACGGTTCAAAGTTTCTGTACGTCTTCAAGGTGGCCCTTGTCGGGCCGCACGCGCCGCCGCCAGGGCGCGCGCCGGCCGCTGCCGCTGTCGCTCTGCGGCCGTCACGTCGGACGCCCGGCGGCTGGCGCGGACAGCGGGAAGCCCGGAGGGCCGCCGCAGAACGACAGCCCTTGACCGTGATGTAGTGGGAGCTCACAGAGGTAGCGGGTAGGAAGCAGCGAGCCGGGCTCGGGTGATCAGTTCTCCCAGATCCGGGTCTTGTCACCGGTTGTCTCGTATGAGCCGTCGGTGCGAGAGATCCAGCCGATCTCGTCAACGACGGAGTTCGTCCGTCCGCGCTCCAACACGATCAACTCGCCGTCGAGCACCGTGCCAGCCGGGATGGTTTCTGTCACCGGTATCCGGGCCGTCGGCATATTGGCGTCAGGGTGATCTCCGATCACACGAATTTGCCCTAGATCGACTTTGACTTGGTGGGGCAACGGGCACGCGTCAGCGGGGCGGCGAGGCCTGCTCCAGCGGGCGTCCGTGGGCTCGGATCGTGTCCGAGACGGCGACGCCGAGCAGGACGGCGGCAGCTGCTGCGGCGACCCCAAGTGGCGGCAGGCCGACCATCACCGGCGCTATGGCCGCGAGGACGAGGATCCCGATCGGTCGTGGCCGGGACACGCGGGCGAAGGCCACGTGCTCGAATACTGCGCGCCCGGCGAGGTAGAGCGCGGGCCCGCCGAGGATGGCGCCGACCCAGGCCGGTTTGGCGTGTCCGGATGGATCGTTGAGGACGAGCGCGGAACCGGCTGAGGTGGCGACGATGCCGGCCACCATGAGCAAATGGGAGAGCTCGGCCGACCGACCGAGCCGGCCGGGATCGGCGGATGCCGCGATGGCCTCGCCCAAGATCTGGCCGGCTCGGTAGAAGTAGATCCGCCACAGCAGCACCGTGGTGACGAACGACAGTACAAGGGCCAATATTCGTTCAGCCACGATCGGACCGTGTAGAAGAGTGAATCCGGTGGCCAGGATCGTCTCACCAAGCGCGACGATGACGAACTGCCAGTAGCGTTCGGCCAGGTGCTCGCCCGAGACGACCCACGGGGACACCTGCGAGCGCCCCAGCCGCGGCACCGGCCAGCCGAGTGTGCCCCCCAGGTAGTCGATCGCCAAGGCCAGCAGCCACAGCAAATTGCGCGTCAGCTCTGGTGCGAAAGCTCCGGCGAGCCACGGTACGGCCGACGCGCCGAACCAGACGAGCGCCAGCATGTTGACGCGGCGCAAATCGTGGTTCCGCATGGTGAGTACGAAGAAGAGGGTGCGGCCCACCTGGATCGTAACGTACGTGCTCGCGAAGAGCAGGCCGGTCTCGGCGAGAGCCCCGGATATCGCGACCGCCAGGAACAGGCTCCCGAGCATCGTCGCGAGGACAACGAACTGGATCGCCGGCTGCAACGGGTCGAATCGGCTGGTCATCCACGCCGTCTGGGTCCAGATCCACCAGATGGCCAGGAACAGCAGCAGAGTCTCGCCGTTCTCCGAAAGGGTAGTGGTCAACGTCCCGGCGACGCGGCCGGTGGTGTAGTCCAGCACCAACTCGTCCACGATCCGGGTGAGCGCGAAGACGTACACCAGATCGAAGAACAGTTCCAGGAAGGTCGGCCGCTGCGGACTCCCACGCTTGCGCAGCAGATTGGCCACCCTGTTCGTCGTCACCCGCCCGCCCACTTCGTCGGCTTGTCGCTGAAGCTGTCGTACCACGTCGCCGCGCCGCCCACGGATAAGACGCACCTCCCGATGGCTGAAGGGCCTGACCGCCGGCGAGGGCTGCTGAGGCGCCCAGCGTCGTGCTCTCCCAACCAGGCAACGGCCAGCCGACCGACGTGCTATGCGCGTTCCGGTGGATAGGTGGCTTATCAAGATCCGGAACATGCGCGGAATGATCAAGCGCCGTGCTGGCGGCCTGGCAGGCGGATGCCCTGGTGGAGCGATAGTCCGCCCAGCGGGCGCTACACCTTTCCTAAACCGTGTGCCGCAGGCGAGCAGCCAACGGAGCAGCCAAGCCGGCGACCAACGGCGGACAGCGGCGGACCGCAGGCGCAGGTAGACGAGGGCCAGGACCACGCCTGCCAGCAGCCCGCGACTGACTCGTAATGCGTAGATCTCGCCGCAGGCGCCGCTGTCAGACAGCAAGTCCACCACGTCCACCGCGCGTCGCCTTACGGTTAGCAGAAATCCGACGAGCTGCGCTTGGATGGATTCGACGACGCGGCGCGCCGGGGCAACGTGCTGTCGTTCCCCGCAGGTGTCGACAACCCGTCACCGCTGCTGCCGCTTCGGCCCAGTGATTAGCAGCAATGCGTCAGGCAACGTGTGTGAATGACCACGAGCTTGGCCGTTCTAGTCATCATCAGTGTTGCGATCGGGTTTCTGGCCGGCCGGGCCTACCAGGTCGCTCACCGGGCCTGGGCGGACTACAAGAAGACCAAGGCGCTCGTACCCGAGTTGTTGAAGGCGTTTTGGGCGGCCGTGCGGGGGGCTATCGTGATCCTTGCCGTGGCCTTCGCGTGGATGGTTGGGTCCGCATGGGCGGCAAGCAACTCGACCGAGGGTCCCCCGCCGTCGCCGTCGCCGTCATCGCCAGCTCCATCACCCAAACGGTAGAGCGCGGGCGACGTCGTCGACCCGACTGCGAGCGGTAGCCGACGCCGGTGCTGCGCTGACTGTGGGGCAGGGAGGGGCCAGCGAGCCGAGCGGCGCGACGGTCGAGGGCGCTGGAAACCAACTCGAGACTGCGGAGCGAGCGGGTAGGGGAAATTGCTCCCCTCGCCGGCCTCAGTCGTCCCGCCGACTCCGGATCGCGAAGGCAGGCGAGTGCCAACACACCCACGACCGTGGCAGGCGCCCGTCCAACGGCTATCGCCGACGTCTGCCTGCTCGCCCAGTCGTGAAAGGCAGCAAGGAGGCAGCGAAGTATTCGCCTGTAGGCGACACCTAGCGACAGCAGCCGAGGTCGTAACCGAGCTGACACGTACCCGATGACACCCGATGGCAGCGGACGATGCGCCGCAGCCGCGTTCACACCGAAGAGGTCACTGGTTCGATCCCAGTATCGCCCACGCAGGTCAAAGGCCGCTTCCCGGAAACGGGAGGTGGCCTTTCTGCTGTCGTGCAGCAGTGAAGTACAGCAACGGTCAGCGGCCGGGTGACGACCAGGCGAGGGTGATGTCGGCCTGCACTGTTACTTTGCCGGCCGTGAATGATCAGCTGTCGTGGATCGACCGGATCATCGACGTGACCGGATGGCACCAGGATCCCGAGGACGGTGTCGGCTGGGAGCAGGTGGAAGCGGAGCTGGGCGTAGCGCTGCCGTCGGACTTCAAGGAGCTGTGCCGGCGGTTCGTGCCGGGGGCGTTCTACGCGTACCTGGACCTTCTGCGGCCGACCGACGATCACGCGCAGCCGCTGCTTCGGACATGGGCCTCCTGTCGGCAGTGGGCAAGCGGGTACGACTCCGCGCGGTTGTGGGCCCCCTACGAGATGTTCGAGCCCGACAAGGGATCGGGGCTGATCCAATGGGGCAGCGATCAGACCGAGGGGGAGTACTACTGGCTGGCGGACCGGTCTGTGGAGCCCGACCGGTGGCCCGTGGTCGCGCGGTGGGACGGCATCGAGCCGTGGCACCAGCTCGATTTGTCGACTGCCGAGTTCGTCTACCGGGTGATCGCGGATCCGGAGTTCAAGCCGTTCACGGTGGCCGACCCACCGCGGCGGCCCTTCTATCTGCCGCACTGGGCGCCGCTTCCGATGAGCGCTGACGACTGGGATGCTCTCACCGGCCCGAATCGCAGAAGCTGAACTACGTCCTCGGGACCGTTGCCGTTCGGGGACAACAGTCAGCAGCCGAGGGAGTCGCCAAGGCGTCTGAGTGCTTCCCGCGTCGCCTTCGATGAGACCTGCGTGTAGATCTCCATCGTCACGGAGAACCGGGCGTGCCGGAGGATCTGCATGGCGACTCGCGTCGACAAGGGACGGGTCGTCTGGGCTATATCCGCCGCTTCGGACACAAGTTTAACCTCGGGCCTGGCGCTGCAAGATCGTCATCGGATTCGTGTCGACGAGTTACGAACCATGGCGCTGTGAGGTCCAGGGCTGCTCCGCTCGCCGTCGGATGGCAAGCTCGTGTCTCGTGATCGATGATTTCGCTAAGGACTATCTGCACGGCCAGCTCAGGTCGATACGTCAGGCGCGGATCTGGAAGCTCGGTGGGGACGCCGTGAGAAATCCGGATCTCGTGGAGGTTCGCCCGTGAGGGCGGTCATCGTCGCGGCCGCGGTCGCGTTCATCATCTCCCTGTTCGGCACGCCGGTGGCGATTCGCGTCTTCACCGCGCTCAAGGCCGGCCAGCCGATCCGATCCATCGGTCTCGCCAGCAACCAGGGCAAGAAGGGCACGCCCACGATGGGCGGCGTCGTCTTCATCGTGGCGACCGTCTTCGCCTACGTCGCCGGACATATCGCCCTGACCACCCTGCCCGAGCGGCAGATCGCGCAGGAGGGGCCGACCATGACGGCCCTCGTCCTGCTCGGCCTGTTCGTCTTCTGCGGCGCCGTCGGCTTCTTCGACGACTTCCTCAAGGTGCGCCGGCGCAACTCCGACGGACTGTCCGCCAAAGGCAAGCTGCTCGGCCAGGCGATCGTCGGCGGCGGGTTCGGCATCGCCGCTCTCTACGTGCCGAGCCCCGACGGCCAGACCGTGGCCAGCGAGCACATCTCGCTCATCCGCGACATCAGCTGGCTGAACGTCGGCAAGGTCGGCGCGGTCATGGTCATCGTCTTCGTGATCATGGCGATGTCGAACGGCGTGAACCTCACCGACGGCCTCGACGGCCTGGCCACCGGCGCGTCGATCCTGGTGCTCGGCGCGTACGCGCTGATCGGCTTCTGGCAGTACCGGCACTGGTGCGCGGACGACGCATACGCCCGTGTGAACGACTACTGCTACCAGGTCCGGGATCCCCTGGAGATCGCCATGATCGCGGCTGCGGCGGCCGGCGCCTGCGTGGGCTTCCTGTGGTGGAACACGTCCCCGGCGCGGATCTTCATGGGTGACGTGGGCTCGCTCGGGCTCGGCGCCCTGATCGGCGGGCTCGCGGTGGCAACCCGCACGACGCTGCTTCTGATCATGATCGGCGGGCTCTTCGTCATCATCACGACGACCTGGGTGATCCAGATCGTCTCGTTCCGGACCACCGGTAGACGTGTCTTCCGGATGGTGCCGTTGCACCACCACTTCGAGTTGGCCGGCTGGAGCGAGGTCAACATTGTGGTCCGGTTCTGGATCGTGGCCGGCGTCTGCGTCGCGGTCGGCCTGGGCCTGTTCTACTCGGATTTCCTGGCAGTCGTTGGATAAGAGGTCCTAACAAAATGATCTCTGGGCCTTCCATGAGGGTGATCTACGATGTCGTGCCGTGAGGCGTGGCGAGCAGCCGCCGTGGATCGTGCCGGATGGGCTGTGGCAGCGCATCGAGCCGTTGCTGCCCAAACGTGAGCGCAACCCACGGCACCCGGGACGCAAGCGGATCCCGGATCGGCAGGTGCTGTGCGGAATCTTGTTCGTGCTGCACACCGGCATCCAGTGGGAGTTCCTGCCCCAACAGCTGGGGTCCGGGTCCGGGATGACGTGCTGGCGGCGCCTGGAGGAGTGGAACCGGGCCGGGGTGTGGCAGCGGCTGCACGAGCTGCTGCTGGCCGAACTGTGCGGCGCCGGCAAGCTCGACTGGTCCCGCGCCGTGATCGACTCCTCGCATGTGCGGGCCGCCCGACGTGGCCCAAAAGCGGCCCGAGCCCGGTCGACCGCGCCCGAGCGGGCTCGAAGCACCACGTCCTGACCGAGGGCGCCGGCATCCCCCTGGCCGTGTCTCTGACCGGCGGCAACCGCCACGACGTCACCCAACTGCTCCCGCTGATCGACAAGATCCCGCCCGTAGGCAGCCGGCGCGGCCGACCCCGCCAGCGCCCCGACGCGTTGTTCGCCGACCGCGCCTACGACCACGACAAGTACCGCAAGGCGGTACGCGGCACGGGCATCCGCCCGCGCATCGCCCGCCGTGGCCAGCCCCACGGCTCCGGTCTCGGTGTGTTCCGGTGGGTGGTCGAGCGGACGATCGCCTGGTACCACGGCATGAAACGGCTACGCATCCGCTGGGAACGCCGCGACGACATCCACGAAGCCTTCCTCGCCCTCGCCACCTGCATCATCACCTACCGGCATCTCGCACGACTTTGTTAGGACCTCCTAGGCGCATCTCACCCGCCACTTCCGGCGCCGTCTCGGCGTCGGTCCGGCCCGCTACGCGCGGCCCAGTCCGGTGGCGCCAATGGGCGCGGCGGTCCGGTAAAGCGCCCATCTGGGCCCGCGTCCGTGCCTAGCATCGGAAACAGCGACGGCGATCCGTGGTCAACGGATGACTGCTCTGGCGGCGGCGCCCCCAAAGGCACACGCCGGTTCGGACGCGCCTGCCGCCGTCGTTAGCTCGCGACGAGCTCGACACATGGGGGAGCAACGGGATGAGCTTCATCACCACCAAGGACGGCACCGACATCTACTACAAGGACTGGGGTGAGGGCCCGGTCGTGACCTTCTCCCACGGCTGGCCGTTGAACGCGGACGCCTGGGACGGACAGATGCTCTTCCTCGTCCAGAACGGCTTCCGGGTGGTCGCGCACGACCGCCGTGGTCACGGCCGGTCGAGCCAGGCCCGCAGCCGCAACGACATGGACGGGTACGCCGACGACCTGGCCGCGGTCATCGAGGCGCTCGACCTCCGCGACGCCACCCTCGTCGGCCACTCGACCGGCGGCGGCGAGGTCGCCCGGTACATCGGTCGCCACGGTACCGGGCGGGTCGCCAAGGCGGTCCTCATCTCGGCCGTACCACCGATCATGGTGCAGAGCCCGGACAACCCGGAGGGACTGCCGAGCAACGTCTTCGACGAGCTGCGCGCCAACCTGTTCGCCGACCGGTCGCAGTTCTACCAGGATCTGGCGCAGATGTTCTACGGCGCCAACCGGCCGGGCGCGAAGGTCTCGAAGGGCACCCTCGACCAGTTCTGGCTCTGGAGCATGCAGGCCGGTCTGCTGAACGCGTACGAGAGCATCAAGGCGTTCTCCGAGACGGACTTCCGCGACGACCTGGCGAAGTTCGACGTCCCGACGCTCGTGCTGCACGGCGAGGACGACCAGATCGTCCCTGTGAAGGACTCGGCACACAAGACCGCCCAGTTGGTCGCGAACGCGCAGGAGATCTACTACCCGGGCGCACCGCACGGCATCACGTCGACTATGCAAGACCAGGTCAACAAGGACCTGCTCGCGTTCCTGCGCAGCTGATCAGCGAGCGAACACCGGGTGCCCGACATCCACGTCGCGAGGCACCGTCGCCACACCCGAGACGAATGGTCTTGGCCACGACTGCCATGGTGCCGCACTGTGCGGCGTGTCGGTGCGGGCGCTTCGGCGTGTGGGGTGGCAGAACATATCGATCCCCCCGACGAGCCCGTATCCGATCATCCTCGATCCCGATGAACGTGCCGCCCTGGTGAGGTTGGCGCGTCGGTCTACCGGTGCCTATCGGCGGGTGCTGCGGGCGCGGATCGTGCTGACTGCCGTGGACGGCGCCACGAACACCGCCAACGCCGCCCCGCACGGGGTGCACGTGGACACGGTGCGCAAATGGCGGTGCCGGTTCTTCATGCGGCGGTTCGAGGGTCTGGCCGACGCGGACCGGCCCGGACGGCGTGCGCCGATTCGCCCGCGCCACCAGCCTCGACGAACTCTTGGCCAAACCCCGAGCCGGCCGGCCGTCAAGCTGTCGGCTGGTGGCCCTCGCTTCTCAGCCAGTCGTCGTAGGTGATCTTGCCTTGGAGTCGGGGTTCGTTTCCTCGCAGCGAGCCAGAGGCCAGAGAGGCTGTCGCACAGCTTTCGATCTTCAGCTGTCAAGCCGTCTTCCGTCTGGCGTCGTGACGAAAGATCTTGTTCAG
>NZ_JBRIQN010000099.1:0-9979 GCF_052981855.1 Micromonospora sp. LZ34 | reverse complement strand
ACCGGGGCGCACGACCTGGCGCACACCCTCGACGCCGACGTGGTGGGCGCGGTGGACACCGTGGCCGACCCGGTCGTCGGTGACGTGACCGGTACGGCCGGCGACCCGGGCGCAGTGCTCGGCGGCGCCGACTCCGGGCTGCTCGGCAACGGCGTGCTGGGCGGCGACGGCCTGCTCGGCGGGGCGCTCGGCGGCACCCAGGGCCAGGTCGGCGGCCTGGTCGACGGGCTCGGCGTGGACGATACTCTCGGCGGGCTCGGCGTGCACGACACGCTGGGTCGGCTCGGCCTGGGTGACGGCGGCGTGGTCCCGCCGGTCGACGTGCCGTCCACCGTGGGTTTGACGGCCCAGGTCGACGGCGCCGTCTCCGGCACGGTGGGCACCGTGACCGGCGGGGTGACCGGTGACGCCGACGTCCACGGCGGTACCTCGGCATCGGCGGGCGACGGGCTCTTGATCGACACCAACGGTCTGATCTGACCGAGTTGCGGGCAAGAGCGAGGGCCGGGTCGCATGGCGATCCGGCCCTCGCTCTTGCCACCCCTACCGGTGATATTGAGCAGTGCTCGGGGCTACGCGATGCGGCGGATCAGCTGTTGGCGAGTGAGGCCAGGTATGTGTCGGCGGCATCAGGTGTCATGAACCAGTTCTGGAAGTCGTTGGGGTCGGAGAACCCGTTGGCGAAGCGGCGGGCGATAGTCGGGTTCATGGATGCGGCGCCCAGGATCTGCTGTACGTGCGGGGGCAGCGGCTGGAGCATGGCATTGGTCCAGGCGGTCACCGCTCGTCCTGCCCCCTCCCAGAACCGTTCGAACGTCTGGCTCATCCACTCCCTGTCGAACGGCTGGTCACCGCGCTCGATGATGGATTCGAGGTACGAGTAGGCGCACTTGGCGGCGGTGTTGCTGCCCTGGCCGGTGATGGGGTCGTTGGCGACCACGACGTCGGCCATGCCCAGCACGTGGCCGCCCGAGGGCAGTTCCGCGACGGGGTGGCGCACCGTTGGGGTGTACCGGCCGGATAGTGTGGCCCGGCCGTCGGTCAGCTCGACGTCGGCGCACCGGTCGTAGATCCATGGCGTGTACTGCCGGGTCAGCTCGAGGGTCAGTTTGAGGTGCTCGGCCGGGTCTCGCCGCTCTTTCCACAGGTCGAGCGGGCCGTCGGGCACCGCTTCCCAGAAGAGGATCTCGCATGGCCCGGACAGGGTCAGCGCGGGGATGACGAACAGTTCCCCGAGCCCTGGCACCGCGTTGAAGCTGACGTGCGGGACGGGCCACAGCGGGTCTGGTGTCATGCCGTGCACGTACGCGACGGCGAGTCCTCGCTGCGGCGCGCTGTACACCGATCGCTGGGGGTCCCGGTCGAAGACGCCCACGAGGTCTCCCTTACCGGCCGCGACGATGGTCAGGTCGTAGCGGCCGAGCCTGGTCAGCCCGTCCAGGTCCGCGGTCGTCACCCCCTGGTAGTGCACGGTGCCGCCGCGCTGCTCGAACAACTCCAGCCAGGTGGCCATCTTCAGGCGCTGGTCAGTGCTTTGGGCGTAGCGATCCAAGGGGCAGGGGATGCGCAGGGCACGCTCGCCGGGCGGGGCGGACAGGGACACATGCAGCCCCTCGATGCGCGGTGCCTGCTCCTGCCAGAGATCCAGCCCGTACTGGCGCTCGGTATCCAGGGCCGCGGCGAACATGGCCTGGGTGCTCATCACCCAGCCACGGCGGATCTCGTCGGGTGTGCGGGCCGACATAATGGTCACGTCGTACCCTTCGGCGAGCAGGCTCAGCCCGAGTTGCAGCCCGGACTGTCCGGCCCCCACGATCAGAATTCTGCGCATTGGTGCCTCCAGGTGGTTGAGCTACCGGGCCGCGAGCGCGCCCGGGACCGAGCCGGTGGTGCGTGTCATGGTGTGTTCGACGACGGCCAGCAGTGCTCGGGCGACCGACGAGGGGTCGCGGGCGTCGCAGGTGATCAGCGGGACCTCGGCGGACAGCGTAAGGGCGGCGCGGACGTCCTCCAGAGGGTGGGTCAGCACGCCGTCGAACAGGTTGACGCAGGCCACGAAGGGCACCTCGCTGTCCTGCTCGAAGTAGTTGATCGCGGGGAACGACGCCTCCAGGTTCCGGGTGTCGGCCAGGACCAGCGCCCCGACCGCGCCCCGGCACAGGTCGTCCCACATCGGCCAGAACCGTGGCTGACCGGGCGTGCCGAACAGGTACAGCACAAGGTCCGAGCCGACCGTCCGCCGTCCGAAGTCCATCGCAACGGTGGTGGTCGTCTTGTCGATTCCGGGGTCCAGCCGGTCCACGGTCTCGCTCGCTGCCGTCATCCACGCCTCGGTGTTGATCGGGGGGATCTCCGAGATGGACTGGACGCAGGTGGTCTTGCCGACGCCGAACCCGCCGGCGATGACGATCTTCGCCGAGGTCAGCAGGGGGCTATCAGGCAAGCTGGCGGAGGCCATCGCGCAGTCTCTCCAGGAGGTGAAGATCGAACGGGGAGGTGTAGTGGCCGACGTGGATCTGCAGTCGGTCGGTGGCGGCGAGGTCGTCGACCACCACTCGGGTCACGCCGAGCGACATGCCGCAAACCGCCGACAGTTCGGCAACGGACCTGGTCTGCCTGGCCTGCTCGTACAGTGAGCGCGCCTCCGGCAGCAGACCCGAGGCGAAGACGGCGTCGTAGTACGGCACGGACACCAGGGTGTGCACCAGCAGATGCTGCCGGGTGCGTGTGCGGCCGCCGGTCAGGACGTAGGGCCGCACCTTCCAGTACGTGGTGGGCACGTTGGCTCCCTTGGCTCTGGTCACTCAGCGGGGCGGCTGGCTGGTGGTGAGGCGGTGCAGCTCGTGGCGCACCTCCGGAGTGAGCACGTGCCCGACGGCGCCGACGAACTGCGCCATGTGGTACGAGACGACCCGCAGGTCGCAGCCGGCGGCGGCGACCACGGTCAGCCCCGCTGACTCGCCGACTCGCATGAACATCAGATGTCCGCGGGGCAGCCGAACCGTCAGATACTCCGACGCGCCAAGGTCAAGCAGGTCCGCGCTGCGGTCGGCCATGCTGAGCAGTCCCGCGGTCAGCGCGGCGAGCTGGTCGCCCAGGTCGCGGGAAACCCCGCGGGAGGCGGCGAGCTGCAGGCCGTCGAGCGACACGAGCAGCGCATGGGTGATGCCGGGCACGTCGTCGGCGAACTGGCGCACCAGCCACGCGAAGTCCTGAGGCCCCGCGGCTGCCGCTGCGAGTCCGCCGTTACCGCTGGTCGAGTGAGTCATGGCAGTTGTCCTTCGGGTTGCCCGGTCGATGGTGCCTGTGCCGCGGCGATGCCGGCCTCGAAGGCCGCTGTCTCATCCGGCCATGCGTCGCGGTCGGAGGAGGACGGATGCTGCGGTGCCGGTGGCGGCTGTTGCGGCCGGTTCCCGCCACCCGGGCGGGCGTCCGCGCGTACGCTCTCCGGAACGCGGCGAGGAAGGCTACCGGCGCCGGCAGCCGGAGGCCGCACCTCGGCCCCGTAACCCTCACCAGTCTGCTGGCCGTGGACGAGCGTCAGGCGCGACGTGGCGGCCGGCGCGCTCCCGCGGGGCGCGGGCACGTGGGCACCTCCGCCACCAGGTCCGGGCGGGATGGGAGGCCGATGCGCTACCCGCGCCGGACGCTGCGTCCCGGGGGACGCTGCGGATCCCGACTGGACTACGGGCGCCATCTCGCACAGCAGTGGCGCGGGGACGAGCACGGTCGCGGTGGTGCCACCCGAGGGCCGGTTGGTGAGGGTGACCCGCAGCTGATGGGCGCGCGCCAGGTGCGAGACGACGACGAGACCCAGGTGCGCTGCGGGATGAGCCGCGGCCTGCGGGGATGCCGTGCCGGCCAGCATGGCGTTCAGCGCCAGGAGCTGGTCCGGCTTGATGCCAACGCCGGCGTCCTCGACACGAAGCAGGACACTGCCGTCCTCGGTGATGAACGCGGAGACGATCACCGTCGAGGTGGGTGGTGAGAAGCGGGTGGCGTTGTCCAGCAGTTCGGTCAGCACCCGGATCACATCGTCGGCCGCGAACTCCACGACCCCCAGGTCCACCACGTGTCCGAGGCGGACGCGCGGGAAGTACTCCGTAGCCGAGGTAGCGGCCCGGATCACGTCCACCAACGCGACCGTCTGCCGGTCGGCGTCCTCGACCCGCCGGCCCAGCAGAACCTGCAGGTTCTCCGCATGGCGGCGTATGCGGGTGTTCGCGTGATCGATGCGATAGAGCCGCTCGAGCCGCTCCGGATCCTGCTCGTCGGACTCGACCGCCTCCAAGTGGCTGCCCATCTGGTACGCGGACGCCAGAATGCGCAGGGCGAACTGCTCGCAGATGGCCGGCCACACACTCTCGCGCTCCGGTGCAGGCGACGGGGGCGGTGGCGGCGGTACCTCCTCCCTGGCGACCGCCCATTGCGCGACCGTCGGGTCCAACCAGCGGGCCACCCGCTGCCGCCACGTCGCTCGACGGTGATTGACCGAACGCGGTGTGGACACTGGGTGCTGTTTCACGAAGTTCCCGACCTATCGACTTTGGTGCGTTCTGACACGGTGGAGCAGTCAACCACCGTCTTCCACCGATCGCAACGCTTCGGACCCTGACTGGGAGATATTTTCCCATTTGGTCTCCAGCGGAGTCGCCGGCTGCTTGAGCCGTGCGGGCCAGGCCGGCCTTGCGCCTCAGGGTCTCGGCGTACCGCAGGAGCACCAGCGACGACGCGAGTGGCCAGGAGTCAAGGTCGCGGTCCCCTCGCGTGGTGTACCGGCGCAGTCGCGACGGCGCGATGGTGGCTGCGGGTGACCGGGCCTTTCGGCTACGCCATGGCTACTCCTGGTGGGCGGCGTTGTCTGCTGTTCGGTCCAAAGCGGGCGGGACCCGGGGGTCGGGGTCCCGCCCGCCGCGGAGGCCGCGCACCCCAGCCCCCTACAGGCACAGGCGTCGAGGGTCACGGCGCTGTTACGGAGGAGCCAGGATTGCTGACGGCAGCGGAGATACGCGGTCGCCCCGGCGAGCTTGTTCGTCTTCTGCTGGCGAGGCCTGCGGTGCCGCCCGCATCCGGAAGTCCTGGCGCGATCGTCAGCGGCGCCGTCAAGAGCCTTGCTCCACGGCGGTGCCGGCGAGTAACCGGGCGATCGACATGCGACCTCTCCTCACGACGCGACGACGCTTCATCTGTAGATCGGTCGTGATGCCTTTGGTGTAACAGCGGATCCGTTGCCCTATCCGTGAGCTGCGCGGGCGCGGGAAGGAACCGCGCCGGGCGGGCCTAACGACGGAGGCTGTCGGCGAGATCCGATCGGTCAGCGGTGGCAAGCGGCGAGGTCGTCGGACCCGGTGGCCAGTATCGGCGTACGGTGCGTTCCGAGCGTCCAATCTTCGCGGCGATCTCCGCGGGGTGCAGTCCGGGGTCGCGTCGGTACCAGCAGGCGACTGCGGCGGCTGTCTCCGACGGGACCGCACCATCACCGCGTGTCCTGCCACCTGCCGGCGGCCTCGGTCGATGGTTGACATGATCGCGCTGGAATGGGGTCGGGCGCGCGACTCGGGCATCGTCGAGCGTTTGCAGGCAGGGCCGAACCCACGGCCAGCCGACATGGTCCACTTCCGGTAAGTCGCTGATCTCAGCGGCCTTTCCCGCTGCGTCTTGCATAGACCCACTTCCGAGCCCGATTGCCCTCACCCCACCCCGCATCAGACTAGGACCCCAAAGATCTCGCGGCCCCGCCCTGAACGCCGGCCCTCCTAGTAGAGATCAGCCGCGGTCCCCTCGCCGGGCACCACAAGGGCTACCAGCCTCCCTGAACGGGCCAAGGTCATTCGGCCGGTAAGACGCTCCACCTTGTCCCACGTTCAGGGAGCCTGGAAGGTCTACAACTGCCCGACGAGAAGATCAGCTTCTTGCCCTCAACGGCGTTGCATGCAGCACGTGCCGCATGAAGACTGAGTCACCATCTCGTGCGGTTGGAGCGGAGGGCGCATGTCTGGTGAGCGGATGACCAAGCCGAAGAGAAAGGCCCTCGTCGCAGTCGCGGTCGCTGTGATCCTCCTGATCAGCCTCTTCGCGGCGGTGACCGCCATGCGTCGTGCGCAGGAGTTTGAGGTGTCGGTGAATTCCTATAACGCAAGCGCTGACCCCAGGGTCCTCGATGCACGCGTCGACATGCCTCCCGACTTTGAGATCGTGCGCACGGACGCTGACTACCAGGGTGATCGTGTGATCTTGCACGTAGTCGCGCGGCAGCCGACATTGTGGTGGTCGGGCGGCGATTACGCAGAGGTGCGATGGGTGCGGGTGAAGCTTGATCAGCCGCTCGGTGACCGGCAGGTGCTGGATGCTGTGAGCGGCAGCCCTGTGACACGAAACTGATCCCGTTGCAGTACTAACAAGCGCAACCTCGTGGAACGCTGCTTCAGCCGACTCAAACAGTGGCGTGACCTGGCCACCCGATACGCCAAACGCGCATCCCTCTACCGCGCAGGCCTCGTCCTCATCGCCGCCATCAACTGGCTTCCATGATCGACAGGGCAGGCCCTAGTCCGGGAAGCGGTCACCAGGCCGGATCTTGTCGAACCGAGCCTTTGACACGCACGAGGTCTTGCTTCGGCCGCCATCAGTGACGTAGGTGACCTGGTAGCAGATCCGCAGCCGACAGTTCTGGCCGTAACGGTTGCAGGCCGACGTCGAGACCACCTCCTTGCCCGCAACGGTTCCGCTGGCGTCACCGCGCACCCAGGTTGCTAGTAGTCCGATCGCCACGGCGAACACACAGGCGACTATCACCACGACGAAGACAGATTTCTTCGCCCCTTCGGCCCGGCGGCGCGGCATCACGTCGTTCGACGGCTGATCGCGAGGAGGGCCATCGTCGTCGTCGGTCATTACCTACCCCCAGGAGTTGCGATCCCCAAGATAGGAGAAGCACGCAAGGCTCTCGACGACCTGCTGCGCGAAGCACGCATCCCCTACCGGACAAGGCTTATTCTCATCGCCGCTGTCATCCAGCTTCCATGATCGACAAAACAGACACCATGCCGTACCGCTGTACAGCCATCTGTACAGCCATGACCTCCGCCAAGCGCCGACACCAACGGACGACGACGGACGGCCGGACCAGAGACACCCCGACCCGACCAGCCGTCCGCGATCTTCTCCTAATCACGCCGTGGGGCACCACTGACATCCCAAGGGTGTTTGCTGAGATCGAGGTGGCCAATCAGTTTGCGCGCGGCGTCCGGTTAGGCAGCGACTGCAGGGAACACTACGAGCGATCCGTCGCTGCTTCTTTCGATCTCAATCGCTACGTCAGCTTGATGGGTTCCCACGTTCAGGTCACCGCCCAAGGCGCGAAGGCGATATGCGGCTTTGAGTAGGTCGTCGACCTCGCCCTGTGTGAACATGATGCTTCGGAAACCGCCGGGACGCATCATCTCGAGAGTCGACAGTCGAAGTAGGACTGAGTTGATGCCTGATTCCAACTCGTCGACGCGGCGCTCGTCGTCGCGCAAGGTTCCGATAAAGCTCTTGAACGGATTGTTCGTTCCCGCCTGTTGAGCGTGTTCAACTGCTTGAAGCACGAGCACTCGGCGTTTGAGGGCAATGGCGAGTCGCGCAAACTCCAAGTGTGCGCGGAATGCGCCGCCTTCCTCGTCGATACCGGGGAACGATTTCGTCAACGCACCGACTTCAACCGAGCCGTCGGGCAGCGCAGCAAGCGCACCTTGCCACTTTACGAGCCGACGCTTGGTTCGTTCGATCGCCGTGTTGATCGCGTACGACGAGGAATCCAGTCCTAACGACAGGCCGATTCTGCCCTGGTCGAGGAGAACCGACGTCGCCTTGTCGATCGCGTCACGACAACCGTCCAACTCGCTGCGTTCGTTCTCGAGTTTGTCTTCGTGCAACTGCTCCAGGAGGTCGGTGATTCGCTCGATTGCTTTCTGGCGTTGGTGATCAGCGTAGGCGCTGACGCCGACCGCGACGGCCATCAGCACAAGTGGCGCGGCCACTGTCAACGCTCCGGCGCTGGCCGCGGCCACACCAGCTGTGGTGGCCGAGCCGGTTGCCGCACCTGCAACAGCGGCCTTGCCAGCAACGGGCACAAACGTGGCATTGGCTGCGATGCCGGTGGAGTTGACCAGCGCGCCGTGAATACCTCCTGCAGCTGCCTTCGAAGCCATGGGCCGGACAAGTCCTTTGCCGACCTGCGCGGCGACCTTTGCCGGTACCACCATTCGGTAGAGCACGTCACCGGTAGCGGCGACGTTCAGCGTCGGAGGCGCTGACTTCGCTGTCTGAGCCACGAGGTGCGATAACTGCTGAGCGAGCGGACTGGCTGCATGAAGCGGAATCCCGCCGTTCCGATCGCGCTTAGTTGATATCGGATGGGCTTCCAGCGTGGCGATGGGGGAATCTGCAAGCGTTGCCAGGACCGTTCTCAGTTCTGCGAGTCGGGCCGGTGTCATGCCCTCATCGCCTAGCACGTTCGGCACGCTCACGGCCTCCGTAGCGAGTGTCCATACTGGCACGGGTGCCTTGTTATCAGTGGTCACGCCTTGTCCCCTCCCCAAACTGACATCACCATAGGCGGTGGTAGCGACACCAACAACAACCTCAGGCCGCAGACCGTAGTCCTTGCCCAGATTGTCACCGCCGGCAAACGACTTGGCGATCTGGTGCGCCTAGGTTGCCGCCGCTGGCGGCTGCCTCGATCAGGATGGCGAGTTGATTGGCGCCGTAGGCGGTGTCAGCATGGCCATGTCGACGACGAAGCAGGCCACAGTGCCGCTGGTCGTACGACCAACCCAGACCGGATAACCGCCGTCGCCCCAGCCGGTATTGAACGCGATGAGGTTGGCGCCCGAGGCGGGATCCTGCAGCTCGACCGGGCGGTCCGCGTCGGCCACGTAGTAGGAGTCCGGGTCCTCCTCGGTTCGTCTGGCCATCGCTTGAAGCGCCACCGTGTCGAACAGGGCGATGGTGGCCACGTCGACGCCGACGACGAACGCCTCGCCCTCGCGAAGGGTGCCGGGGTCCTGGCCGGGTCGCAGCGCCAGCTCCCAGGCGGCTACCGGCTCGTCGCGGATTGCGAGCTTCGCCGCCGCGACGCGCTTGCCCTCCGGCCACTCGACCAGAGCGAGCGTCGACGGATAGGTGCCTGGTGGGACCGTTACGGTAAAGGATGCGATGCCCAACCGTTCCCAGCTCATCAGCCAACTGGGGTCAGCTGCGATCAGGTTGCCGCTGGGCAGATGCAAATCGCCCGCTGGCAGCGTCCTGACGGTCGCCCACTCGCCACTGTCGAGCAGGTGCCGTGACCCCGGCCGGAACAGGGTCGCTGTCTGCTCAGGGAGTGGCCACGGGCTGGACTCTTGGGGCGCCAGGGAACGAGGCGAGTCCGGCGGACCAAGAGGTGACCGGGTCGAGCACCCGCCGAGGATGCTCCCGCCGCCGCTGGCCGCTGCCGCGAGCGCGAGCCTCAGCGTTTGCCGTCGACTCCACATCCGTGCCCCCTCCGGGATGAACAGCTCCGACAGGATGATCTACGACAACACCCGACGGAGTGTGATTCAGGTCCTGATACCGATGTGTCCCGCAGGTCTTGAGACCGGACAGTCATCTCAGATGGAGACATGGGTTTCCTGGCCGCTGCCATCATGAGCCTGACTGTGACCTCGTGGATGTCGCCCTGGCCACCAATTTTCCGCGAGGTCGTCGGGTGCTGCGGCCAGTACCGGCGTACGGTGCGCTCGGAGCGGCCGACTTTGGTGGCGATCTCCGCGGGGTGCAGGCCAGGGTCAAGCCGGTGCCAGTAGGCCACAGCGGCGGCCGTTCCCAACGGGACCGCAACCTCCCCGCCAATCCCGTCATCGGCCGCATCCGGTTCCTCACTAAGTACCCCGCGCCGTTAATTCGTCGGGGGTCGTATCCATGCGGTGGGGTCGTTGAGGTAGAGACCGCACGCGCA
>NZ_JBRIQN010000098.1:0-10110 GCF_052981855.1 Micromonospora sp. LZ34 | reverse complement strand
GGTGCGGGCATCCGAACTCCTCCCTCGGCGACCAGTGTCGCCTCAGATCAGGTGCCCGGGAAACCGGGGGAAGCTCAGGACCGGGTCGCCGCGCTGCCCTACTCCGCTGGATCGGCGGGTACGAGGCCAGCGACAAGGTCGCTCCCGAGGTCCGGCCGGGTCGGCTGCAGATCTCACTGGTGAACCGCGACGTGGCGGACCAGGGTGCGGTGATCAGCAAGATCGAGGCGCTCGGCGGCTCGGTCCATCTCGCCTCGGCGAGCCGGGGCCTGATCGAGGCGACGCTGAACCGCGCCCAGCTCGACGCGGTGGCCGCGCTCGGCGAGGTGCTCGCCATCGACGCCTGGGCGGCACCGGAGAACGACATGGCCAACGCCCGGGAGGACGGCGGCGCCAGCGCCATCGAGACCGCCCGCGGGTACCGCGGTCAGGGCGTGCGGGGCGAGGTCATGGACGGCGGCCTGCGCGCCACGCACCAGGAGTTCGCCGCCCGCCGGCCGATCATTCACGGCGGCAACACCACCAGCACCAGCCACGGCACCTCGACCTACGGTCAGATCTTCGCCCAGGGCGTCTCCGCCCAGCACCGCGGCCTGCTCCCCGAGGGACAGGGCATCTTCGCCGCCAGCAACATCAGCGACCGGTACGCGCACACCGCCCAGTTGGTCAACCCGACGGGCACCTACCGGGCCGTCTTCCGAAGCAACAGCTGGGGTAACGGTCTGACCACGAGTTACACCCTCGGCCTCGGCGTCGCTGGATGACATCGTCTTCGACCACGACATCCTCATCTGCCCGTCGCAGAGCAACGACGGCACTCGCAGCTCCCGCCCGCAGGCCTGGGCGAAGAACGTCGTCTCGGTGGGCGGCCAGTACCACCGCAACACGCTGTCGCGCAGCGCGACGCGTGTAGTCCTCGTCCTGCACCAAGTCGAAGAAGTCGCCGCCGAGCAGCGACCGCCCCCGCCCGGGTACGTATTCGCTGACGACCGTCAGTGTGGGATCGGTGGTCAGCGGCGTAGGGAGCAGGCCGCGCTGCAATCGGATGTTCTCGCTGGCCTGCATTCGGCTGTCCCGCAGCTCCGTCATGACGGCACGTCGGCGCTGGATGGCGTACTCGATCGTGCGGCCCAGCAGAGCACCGTCGATGTGACCCTTGACGAGGTAATCCTGGGCGCCGGCGGCGACAGCCGCTGTTCCCATGGCCGCGTCGTCCAGACCGGTCAGCACCACCACCGCCGCGTCCGGCCACCGGTGCAGCACCCGGCGTAGCGCCTCCAGCCCGCGACAGTCAGGCAGGTGCAGGTCGAGCAGCACACAGTCCGGCGTCGCCGGTGAGACCGATGCCTCAGCCAGGCTGCTGGCCTGCGCGAACCGGCTGCTGATACCGCTGTCGATCAGCATTTCCCGGGTTAGCAGCGCGTCACCGGCATCATCCTCAATGAGCAGAACCACAAGATCCGCGGCTATTGGCGACGACACCGGTCCGGCAACGCCGACGACGCCTCGGACGACGGCGCCTCGACAGGTCGGCGTCACTGATCACGGCAGATCCCCTCCCTCATGTGCTGCCCCGGCCTGGTGGTGCCATGGGCCGCCCGAATACGGAGGCCGGTTTGGCAGGCTCTTCGCGGTCCACGCCACGGCCTCGGCCAGCGCGTTGCGCCCACGGTCGGACTTCATCAATGCCTCCGGCCAACCCAGAGCACACCAAGGTATCCGGTCTCAAGGGGTCACTTCAGGGTGGGCGTGGTTGCGATCGGTCGACAGGTAGCCAAGTTCCGGAACTATTGGGGCGTAACGGGCAAACAGCGTCTCGTTGGCCAGGTCACCGTCGGGAACGTTGGCGCTTTGCCACGTCGGGAGGACGCGCCCACGCCGGGATGCCTCGACGTCGATTTGGGCGAGGAGCCTCGCCCAGACGTAGGAGGCGCTGAGTGTCGACACCGCGGAGGTTCGGGGCTGGTTTGCCGGGAAGGTGACGTCCCCGGGAGGCACACCGGTGTCGAGAACCACCGTGGCGTGGTCGGTCAGCTGGCCTCCGGCTCTGGCCGCTGCCCCCCGGGCTGCCGCTGTGGAAGTGATCGCGACGACATCCACGCCGCGGTCCTGGCACCCTTGGGCGATCTCGATCGGGTAAGGGTTGCTGCCGCTGGTCGAGAATACTACGGCGATGTCGTCGGGCTTGAGGTTGGCGTTCTCGACGAGGCTTGCACCGAGGCCCGCGGTGCGTTCCGCCTGGGTGCTCTTCACGGCGTTGGTCAGCGGGAAGACGTCGGGGTGCCACAGTGGCCGCACGCAGGCCAGCCCGCCGGCTCGGTAGAAGGTCTCGCAGACCATGGCCAGAGAGTGGCCTGCGCCGGCGACGTAGATCAGGCCGCCGGACTCCACCGAGTTGAGGAGCATCGTCGCTGCGCGCGGCAGCGCGCGGTCCAGGTGCTCGTCGACGTCGGCGAGCAGGGCGCGAACGGTTGCCTTCAGTTCGGAGGTGCTGTCGGTCACGTGAGCGCTTCCTCGAGGTATTTCTTGACCTCCGGTCCCCCGCCGGCGTTGCGCAGCTGCTGGGCGAGCCCTTGCGCGAGCGCTTTCGCGAGGGAGGTGAGGGCGGTGATGTGTTGGCTGTCGTCGGGTGAGCAGAACGAGATGAGCAGGTCGACCGGGTCGTTGGTTTTATGGCCGAAGGTGACCGGCTCGTCGAGCCGTACACAGCCGATCCCCAAGGCCCGGCCGCCCGATTCAGGACGGGCGTGGACGAGCGCCAGGCCGGGTGCCAGGACGATGTAGGGACCTTGCCGACGGACGATGTCCACACACGCGCCGGGGTAGCCAGAGGTGGCAACGCCCAAGCCGACGAGGAGTTCGGCGGCCGACTCGACCGCCTGCTCCCACGTCGCTGCGGAAAAGCCATCGGTCACGGCGATCGGGATCATGAGCCGATCCATCCCTTCTCGGTCAGGGCCTCCCGCAGTTGCGCCTCGAGCCCTTCGGCGTCCAGGAAGTCGCTGATGGTAAGCACCACCGGCGCGAGGTCTTGCAGCCCCTCGGTGTGCATCTCCTGTCCGATCACCACGTCCGGGTTCATCCCTCGGGCGGTGGAGACATCGGTGCACTCGACTCGGGCGTCGAGCCCCAGGGCGCTGACGGCCGTCTCGGTGGTCATCTTCAGCATCAGGCTGGAACCCATGCCTGCGCCGCACACGGTGAGGATGTTCAGAGGGCTGTGTCGGTTCATGCCTGTGCGTCCTTCGTCGGTGTCGGGCTGGTGTTGCTGCTCTCCAGGGCCGCCAGGTCGGGCTTCGGCTCTTCGTCGACCTTTCGTTCACGTCGCCCGAGCCACACCAGCGTCACCACGGTGGCCAGCAGCGCTGCCGCGGGGGCAAGCCACAGGCTCAAGGCACCGATTAGCGGCTCGGCGAGCAGGATCAGCCAGGCGATCACGTACCAGTCAGGGTCAGCAAGGGTCGCCAGCTCCGGCGCCGTGGTGTCGAGCATGCCCCAGGTGATGGCCTGGCCGACCGCGAGCCACAGGCCGGTCAAGACGCCTCCGAAGAGGGCACCACGCCAACCGGCGACCATGTTGCCGAAGATGCCGGCCGCACCGCCGACGAAGAACAGCATGATCATGGGTGGTGCCAGGGTGAACCAGCCGCTGAGGGCGAACAGGGCGATCAGCGCCAGGAAAGTTGCCGTGGAACTGACGAAGCCGAGCATCACCGCAGTCGGGGCGACAGGGAAGACGGTGGGTGCGTCGAGGGCTGGGCGGGTGCCGGGGATGAGGCGGTCACTCACTCCCTTGAAGGCGGGCACGATCTCGGCCAGGAACATGCGCACGCCGAAGAGGACGATCGCGAGTCCGGCCGCGAACCGCAGGCCCACGATGAGCGCCCACACCCAGGTCGACAGGCTCTCGTTCACAGTGGCGGCCTGCTCGGCTGCCACATCCGGATCGGCGAAGGCGACGGCCACCAGCATGATGGCCGAGATGACCAGAGCAGTACTGACGTTGACGTCCTTGAAGAAGGACAGCTGGCGAGGCAGCTTCAGTTTCTCGGCGTCGTGCTTCTCCGGCGACCCGAGCGGCCGCGCCAGCCATCCGGTGAGCAGGCACGCCAGGGAGCTGGTGTGGCCGTAGCCAAACTTGTCGCCCGGGACCACCTTGCGCATCAACGGGCGCATCCACAGCGGCTGCAGGGTCCAGTAGGCCGCCACGATCCCCGCACCGCACAGCACCAAGGTCACTTGGTTGGCATTGGGAGCAACCTGCACGAGCCCGGCGACGGTGATGGCGCTGACCCAGAACATCAGATGCCCGGTGAGGTAGAGGTAGCGCGCCGCGGAGAACAGTCGCACCAGCACGAGGTGCAGTGCGAAGCCCACGGTGATCACCAGGGCGATGCTGCCACCGTGCGCTCCGAGGAAGTCGCCAAGCGACTGGTCAGCAGCGGGCGGGGTGGTGCCCATCGCGCTGGCCAGCACGGTCTGGAAGCTGACCAGGCCGGCGACGAAGACGTCGATGCCAACGAAGAGGATGACGATGCCGACAGTGGCGCGCAGGGTGCCGGCGACGAGGTCTTCGAGCTTCTTCCGCTGCAGGGCGAGGCCGACGAAGGTGATCAGGCCGATCAGGATCGGCACCTGTCCGAAGACGTTGTTGGCGAGGAAGGTGAGGATGTCCTTGAGGGTGTCCATGGTGCTGTCTCTCAGTGATTCTGGGGGACGTAGAGACGGATGTCGTCGACCACAGCGGAACCCTCGTAGTAGTTGAGGTGCGGATCGCCGATAATGAAGCTGTCGGGGTAGGCGGAGCCGGCCGGCCAGGTGTGCTCGGTGGTGTAGCTGCCTGTAGGGCCGGTGTGGGTGAGAGAGGTGTCGAAGCGGCCGTCGTACTCCTCTGGGGTCTGGTTGTAGTGCCAGATCGGCCGGCCGTCCTCGACGAAGTCGTGGTGGTAGCGCAGCTTTGCCTGGCCGATGTGGCGGAACGGGCCAGAAAGCTCGATGGTGTAACCGGTGCGGTCACGCTCCACCGCGAAGGTGTAGGACTGCTCGGGCATCAACTCGGGCTGGAGTTCGGCGGTGGACAGGATGCCGTGGTACTCGCCGTTCGGCCCGATGGGTGCGTCACCGGAGTGGTCACCGCACGAGTTGCGGTAAAAGTACTCGTTGCTCACATTGTTGTTTCCCCTGCGGAACTTGTCGCCGCGCACGAAGATCGCGTTGACGGCGTTGAGGTTGCCGTCGCCCACGCCATAGATCTCGCCGGTCTCGGGATTGCAGATGCCGTCATCCTGTGACCAGGACGCGACGCTGTTGTAGCCGTCCATGATGATCTTGCGTCGGTAGTGGATCCCTGGGTTGCCGTGCGGCGCCGGGTTCTCGTAGTCCAGGATCGTCATGTAGTAGAAGCCGTTTTCGGCGGTGACGTTCCCGTAACCGCAGCGGTCCCGGTTGGGCACCACACCCCGGAAGGTCCACGGATACCCGGTCTTGCACCCAGTGTCGCGGTAGCCGTTGTACTTGCCGTCGTAGGACAGTGAACCGTTGCGCTTGCCGCCGAAGTCGATCCCCCTCAGCGTCACCTCGACGCGATACTCGGCCGGTAGCGGCTTGGTGGGTCGGATCAGCACGCCGGCGTCCCAGCTGGGTTCGTGGATCTGGCCGGCGTGCTCGCCGCCCGGCAGCGTCACGGTGCGGAGTCCGGGCTGGGAGTCCGGAGTTCCGTCGTTGTCCTTGTCCTGCGCGGCGATCTCGGCGGTGAGCCAGCCGCGGGTGCCGAAGGTCACCCGCTTGCGGTACACGCCGAACGAGTCGAGGGTCTGAGAGAAGTAGGGGTCGCTGATCGCCTTCCAGGCCTCGCCGTCGTCGTCGAAGGCGTCCACGTGCCAAGGGCTGTTGGGGCCCTGCGGGTCCTTGACCCAGGGCGCTGCGTCCACGCCGAGTGGGCGGTCGAAGCCCTCCTGAGCCACCAGCCTCCATCGGCTCGGGTCGCCCGCGTGGGCCCGGCGGTGACCGGCCGACGCGGAGTCGCCACCTGAGGTGGCACTGGCAGGCCCGGCGACGGGAAGTGCGGCCGCGAGCAGCGCACCCGCCGCGACCACGGTCCCGAGCTTCTTGATCGATCGGTGTGACATGTCGACGCACTCTCCTTACATGAAGGGCGGGCGGAGTTCGGCCAGCAGCCGGTAGCGGTCGCCGCGATAGATGGAGCGGACGAATTCGATGAGGGTGTCGTTGCGGTCGCGTGTGGTGCGCTCGAACAGAAATGCGGGTGAGAGCACCGGCACGCCGAGCAGCTCCGACTCCTCTTCCGAGGTCACGGTCGGCTCGATTGACTGGGTGGCGATGCCCACTTTGATGCCCACATCACGGAGGTGGTCGTACAGGGACCGGTTGGTGAGGTTCGCGGGGCTGAGATCGGGGAGGAGGGCGTGCGGCAGGTATGCCTGTTCGATGGCCATCGGTTCGCCATCAGCGGTGCGCAGCCTGCGGACGGACCACACCTGGGCGCGCGGAGAGATGTTCAACTGATGGCCGACTTCCGCCCCGGCGAACTTCGCCCGAAACGACACGACCCGGCCGCCCGGTTGCATCCCGCGCCGCTGCATGTCCTCGGAAAACGACGTCAGGGTGAGCGGCATGGCAACCTTGGGCTGCGTCACGTAGGTGCCGCTGCCTTGACGGCGCTCAAGGTAGCCCTCGGCCACCAGCTGGTCCACCGCCGCACGGAGCGTCGGCCGCGAGACCCCCAAGGTCTCGGCGAGCTCACGTTCGGGTGGAATGACCTGCCCCGGCGCCAGTCGGCCATGCATCAGCAGGAGCTGGTCGCGAACACGCTGGCGCTTGGTCACGCCCGGGTCGACGGCTGGTTGCGTCACGATCGGCTCCTCGAATCGGATGCGGGAAACCTAAGCGCGGCCCATGGAGATGTCAATACCAATCTCGCCTTCGATGCGAGGGTGGCACATGCCAGTCCGGTGGGCAGCTGGCCGACATCGGCGTGCAGGAGGCGAAGCAGTAAGGCGAACAAGCGGAGTCCCACAGATGCGGCCCTGTCAGAGGTATTGACCACTTGTCGATCCCGCTCTAAACTCCCCGGTCTCATGGACGTGAAGACAGCACAAGGGGCCTCGTCGACTGAAGCGGCGCCCCTCGACCCCGGTGCCAGACGCATCGTCGGCCTTGGCGTGAGCCCGGGCGCTGCGCACGCGCCTGTGGTTCACATGGCCGACGACGTGTCGGAGCCGGCCGCATCCGCGCCGCTCGATCCCGAGGGGAGGGACGCCGCAGTCGCTCGGCTTTACCAGGCAGCCCGCGAGGTCCAGGCCGACCTGCTCACGCGTGCCGAGGAGGCCACCAGGTCTGCCAAGGCAGTCCTCAGCGCCACGGCGATGATGGCCGTGGATCCCATCCTCCTGGGGCCCGCAAAGGGTCACGTTCTACGTGACGGAGTGTCGCCCGCACGCGCCACCTGGCTTGCAGCGGCTGAGGTGGAGTCGGTCCTGGCTGGTGCCGGCGAAATGATGGCGGCCAGGATCGCCGACCTCCGGGACGTCCGCGACCGACTGGTCTGCGCTCTCGAAGGCCGAGTCATGCCGGGGCTCCCGCGACGCGACACACCCTTCGTGCTGGTCGCCCGGGACCTGGCCCCAGCGGACACCGCTGCGCTCGACGGCAGTCAGGTCGTCGCCCTGGTCACCGAGGAAGGCGGGCCCACTAGCCACACCGCTATCCTGGCCCGCGCGATGGGGATCCCCGCCGTGGTCGGTGCCGCAGGCGCCACCACCCTGGCCGAGGGGGAGATCGTCCTGGTCGACGCAACCGCCGGCACCGTCGAGATCATGGCCGAGGGCGCGACGGTCTCACCCAGCCCATCGGCGACGAGGTCACCGGTGGCCACGTTCGATGGCGTGGGCGCAACCGCGGACGGTTGCCTGGTGCCGCTGCTCGCTAACGTCGGTGACCCCGGTGCGGCCCAGGTCGCGGTCGACGTCGGGGCGGAGGGCGTCGGTCTCTTCCGGACCGAGTTCTGCTTCCTGGGGCGCGCCGCAGCACCATCGGTCGCCGAGCAGGTGTCCGTCTACCGGCAGATCTTCTCGATGTTCCCGGGTAGGAAGGTCGTCGCCCGGACCCTCGATGCCGGATCGGACAAGCCACTGCCGTTCCTCACCGGCGTCGATGAGCCCAACCCGGCGCTCGGCGTCCGGGGTTTCCGGACGGCGGTGAGGTTCCGTGAGCTGCTCGACGCCCAGCTCGACGCGCTCGCCGAGGCCGCGCGGGAAACCGACGCCGAGGTCTGGGTAATGGCCCCGATGGTCTCCACCCCGTCCGAGGCCGCCCGTTTCGTGGCCGCGGCGAAGGAACGGGGGCTGCGAGCGGCCGGTGTCATGATCGAGGTTCCGGCCCTGGCGATCCAGGCCGATCAGACCGTCGCCACCTGCGACTTCGTCTCGATCGGCACCAACGACCTGACGCAGTACGTGATGGCCGCCGATCGGCAACTCGGCGAGGTCGCCAGTTTCAACGACCCATGGCAGCCGGCGGTGCTGCATCTAGTCGCCAGAACCTGTACGGCGGCACAAGCCCACGCCAAGCCGGTCTCGGTGTGCGGTGAGGCGGCGGCCGACCCGGATCTTGCCTGCGTCCTCGTCGGGCTTGGCGTCACCAGCCTGTCGATGACGCCCCGTGCGATCCCGGCGGTGGCGGCCAGGCTCGCCGCGGCACCGCTGGACGCGTGCCAGGAGGCCGCGCGGCAGGCTCTCCAGGCCTGCACGGCCGACGAGGCCCGCGCGGCCGTGCGCCAACTGCTCGACGAGAACGGCCGACCAAAAACCCTGCACACCCCGACCGGAGGAACCCCATGAATCACGACATCGTGTTGGAACGACGCGTAACCGTCGCCAGCAAGGCGGGGCTACACGCGCGTCCGGCGGCGCGGCTCGCCGAAGCTGCCGCCGCCCAGGCGACGCCCGTCACCATCTCCCGCGACGGCGTGCACAAGGTCGACGCCACGAGCGTGCTCGGCCTGATGACCCTCGGCGCCGGCTTCGGCGACGAGGTCGTCCTCACCGCGCAGGGCGAGGGAGCCGACGACGCTCTGGACGCGCTGGTGGTCCTCCTGACAAGCGAACTCGACGACCAATGAACGATTCGTGTTCCCCCCCCCCCCCCCCCGCCGAGGACCGGAAGCCGGTGGCGGTACGTGGCAAGGTGGTGCTAGAGAACTCGGTGCTGCCGGACGGCGTCGGCGTCGTGGACGGGTCCCGGCGGGTTCGTCGACATCCACAACCAGGTCTGTCAATTGCTCCTCTTTCACGACGTCGTGCGCGATTGGGCGGTCGGTGGCGCTCATCCAACCTAGGTGATGATCTCCGTGTGTCGATCCGGTGGGCGCGTCGTGTGTTCAGTCATCCCGCGTTCACCGGGATCTCCCGCGGGCATCTGCACCTGCTACGGACCGAGCTGTTCCCGGTATGGCTGGCGGGTCGGGAAGGTCGCCTGCATGCCCGCCGCGGCGGCCAGCGGCGGCGGGCAGCCGGCGCCGGCCGCCGTCTGATCCTGCGGTTCACCGACCGGCTGATTATCACCCTCGCTCATCTGCGTCTGGGCGTGCCGCACGAAGCCGTGGCGGCGGCGTTCGGGGTGGATCGGTCCACGGTGACTCGAGCGACCGGGCAGGTCCGACCGTTGCTGGCCGGTCGCAGGTTCGCTCGCCCGAGCGGGATCCGGCTGCACACTCTGGCGGACGTGTTCGCATATGCCGCCGCGGAGGTGTGACGCTGCGGCTGGATGCCACGCAGATTCGGGTCCGCCGGCCTCGGGCCGGCCGGCCCGGGCGCAAGGCGTTCGTGTCCGGGAAGGTCAAGCAGAACACGATCAAGGCCACCGTCGTGGCCGACGAGTACGGGGCGAACCTTTGGTGCGGTGGGCACCGGCCGGGCCGGATGCACGACACCACCGCCGCCAGCGTCGAGGTCATCGACGCCCTACCCGCAGGTGACAGTGCTGGTCGACGCTGGCTACCAAGGGCCCGCCAAGGTGTCAAGCCCCGGGTTTGATGGAGAGTTGGTTAGCTGGTTTTCAGGGGTGCGGTGACCGGCTGGGTCATCGCGTGTA
>NZ_JBRIQN010000097.1:0-10414 GCF_052981855.1 Micromonospora sp. LZ34 | reverse complement strand
GAGTACTCGACCAAGGCGTTCCTGAAGGGTCTCAAGCAGGTCGACGGGTGGCAGGACATGCCGCTGACCAAGGCCGCGCAGACCGTGCAGGTGTCGGCCTACCCGTTCCACTACGCCCAGTGGGAGCAGCAGGCCGCCGACCTCGTCGCCAAGCACTGGAACAACTGACACAGACATTCCTCACAGGGGGACTGCTGGCCGGCACCCACAACGGGTGCCGGCCAGCGGCGTCTTCGCCGCCGGGGCGTACGCCGTGCGGTCAGCGGCGGCTGCGGCCGATGTCGGTGACGGCGGCGATCAGCGCCAGCGCGATGATGCCGGCGGCCAGCAGCAGCGAGTGCCGGAACGCCACCGACCAGTCCCCGTCGCTGGCCGTCAGTGACGCGAAGAAGACCGAGCCGACGGCGGCGATGCCGGCCGCTGATCCGATCCGTTGACCGGTCTGCAGCATGCCCGCTCCGCTGCCCGCCTGGGGTACCGGCACCTCGGAGAGGGTGAGGGTCTGGTTGGGGGCGATCACCAGGCCGCTGCCGAGCCCGGCCACCAGCAGCGGACCGGCGGTCAGCCACGGTACGGCGGCGTGCCCGGGATCCAGTTCGAGGATCGCGACCACGCCGACGAGGCCGACCACCACCGTGACCAGGCCGCTGGCGACCAGCGGGCGCCCGTACCGGTTGACGATCCGCCCGCCGAGCGCGGACGTGGCGGCCGACCCCAGCGCGAACGGGGTGATGGCCAGGCCGGCGATGAGGGCGCTGTAGCCGAGACCGCTCTGCAGGTAGAGGGTGAAGATGAAGAAGATGGCGGTGAAGCCGCCGAAGTAGACGACCGCGATCAGCGACCCCAGGGTGTACGACCGGAAGGTGAACAGCCGCAGGTCGAACAGCGGCTGCTGCTGCCGGGCGTACCGCCGCTCCCAGAATCCGAAGGCGACCAGCGCGACCAACCCGGCCGGGACGAGCAGCCACTTCTCCGGCCCCCGCCACTGCTGTTGCTGCACCAGCGGCAGCAGCAGCGGGACCACGCCGAGCCCGAGCAGCAGCACGCCGACCGGGTCGAGCCGCCGGCTGTCGGCCTGGCCCCGGAGGCGGCTGGGCAGCAGCCGCCAGCCGAGGATCACCGCGACGATCCCGACCGGCACGTTGACGAAGAAGACCCAGCGCCAGCCGTGATCGGGACCGCCGATGGCGATCAGCAGTCCGCCGAGCAGCGGGCCGATCGCGGTGGAGATGCCGATGGTGGCGCCGAGCAACCCGAACGGGCGGGCCCGTTCCGGGCCCCGGAAGAGTTCCTGGATCAGGCCGGTCACCTGCGGGTTGACCACCCCGGCGGCGGCACCCTGGAGCAGCCGCGCGGTGACCAGCCATTCGGGGGAGCGGGCCAGCCCGGCCAGCGCGCTGGTCAGCGTGAACAGGGTGATGCCGGCGACGAAGGCGTTGCGCCGGCCGCGCGCGTCGCCGAACCGCCCGGCCGGCACCAGCGCCAGCCCGAAGGTCAGCGCGTATCCGGAGAGGACCCACTGCAGATCACTGGGGGAAGCCCGCAGCGCGCGGTCCATCGACGGTACAGCGACGTTGACGATGCTCACGTCGAGCAGCGTCATGAAGGCGGCGACCAGGCCGACCCCGAGGGCCTGCCAGCGCCGCCGCTCGTCCGACGCCGGCCGCCGTTGCGTCACGCCATCTGGCGGGCACAGAATCGGGGCCCGAAGTCCAGGCCGGCCATGGGTGAGTCCTCCCGGTGCAGCAGGTTCTTCTCGGTGAGCATATGCAGCGGCGCGTGCAACTGCTCCTCGGTCAGGCCGCACTCCTCGGCGATCATGTCCGGGTAGGGCACCTGCCCGCGCGCCTCGAGCGCGGCCACCGCCTCGTACACCCGTTCCTCGACCTCCGACAGCTGTACCTGCCGCATGGCTCCTCCTTCGTTCTCCCGCCTCTGCGCAGGCGGTCTGCGCTGCGCGGTTACCCCCTGCGTGACCGAAGATGCCCGCCCGATCGGGCGGTGCCGGCGGCCGGGTGCCCTAGGCTGCACCAGTGATCGTCTGGGATCTCGCCGTGGTGGGCGGTGGGCCCGCCGGGCTCTCCGCCGCGTACGTTGCCGCCCGCGCGGGCCTGCGCACCCTTGTGGTGGAACGGGCCGCGCACCCGCGGTACAAGACCTGCGGGGGAGGGCTGATCGGCACCTCCCTCGCCGCCGTGACGGACCGGATCGAGGTGCCCGCGCACGACCGGGTCGACCGGGTCACGTTCACCCGGGACGGGCGACGCGGGTTCACCCGCCATCACGGCGGCCCGCTGGTGACCATGGTCCGGCGGGAGGAGTTCGACGACCGGCTGCGGGCGGCCGCGGTCGCCGCCGGGGCCGAGGTGCGCGAGCGGGTCGCGGTCCGGGCCGTCGAGCAGGACCCGGAGGGGGTACGCCTTCGGCTGGCCGACGGCGACACCGTGCACGCCCGTACGGTGATCGGCGCCGACGGCTCGTCCGGGGTGACCGCCCGGCACGTCGGTGTCGACTACCGGCAGGTCGATCTGGGGCTGGAGCTGGAACTGCCGGTGCCGCCCGAACAGCAGGCCCGCTGGCGCGGCCGGGTGCTGCTCGACTGGGGTGCGCTCCCCGGGTCGTACGCCTGGGTGTTCCCGAAGGGCGATCGGCTCACCGTCGGGGTGATCGCCGCCCGGGGTGAGGGGGAGCGGACCCGGGAGTACCTGCGCCGGTTCGTCGACCGGCTCGGGCTGGCGGAGGTGCCGCCGGCGCACGACTCGGGGCACCTGACCCGCTGCCGGGCCGAGGACTCGCCGTTGCGCCGGGGCCGGGTGCTGGTGGTCGGGGACGCCGCCGGCCTGCTCGAACCGTGGAGCCGGGAGGGGATCAGCTACGCGCTGCGCTCCGGGGAACTGGCCGGCGCGGCGGTGGCGGCCGGTGACCTGGCCGGCTACGAGCGTGCGGTCGCCGAGCGGCTGGTCCCGTCGATGCGGGCCGGGCACCGGCTGCTGGACGTCTTCGCCCGGCAGCCGGAGGTCTTCCACGCGCTGCTGGCGACCCCGCCCGGCTGGCGGATGTTCGTGCGGTTCTGCCAGGGGCGGGCGAGCTTCGACGAGACGCTGACCCGGGCGCCGGTCCGGGCGGCGCTGGCGCTGCTGGACCGCCTGCCCGCGCCCCGGCGACCGCTGGTCCGGCACCCCTGAGGAACGGCAGGCATGGCTGCTTGTCGCCCCGTCCGTCCACCCAGGATCCTAGGACGCTCTACGCGACGTGACCCCCTCGACGACCTGGCGAGGGGAGGAGTGGACGACGGAGAATGACGGCGTCGAAGGGAGGGGGCGCATGACCGACGACCACACCGATGTGTCGTTCACCGACGAGGAGTACGCGTTCCTTCGGCACGTCCGGTTCGGCGAGCTGCCGCCCGGCGTGCGTCCCGAGGAACGGATCGAGCTGACCGAGACCGACCCGCGCCGGGATCGCCCGGAGCCGCTCGACGACCCGGAACGCTGGGACCTGCGGCACGCCTGACCAACGACGACGGGCCGTGGGCGTTGCCGCCCACGGCCCGTCGGGTGGTACGGATCAGAAGACCGGGACGCCTTCGCGCACCAGCCGCCAGTTCGGCTGGAAGAAGTCGGCCGGGTCGATCGTGCCCCGGGCCTGCGCCCAGTCGATGAGCAGCTGGCGGATCTCCTGCTGCGCGTTGTAGACCTGCGTCTTGACGATGCCGGGGAAGTTGCCGCCGCCGCTGCGTCGGTAGTTGTTCACTGCCACCACGAACTGCGCGTTGTCCGCCACCGGCGTGTCGGTGTTGGGCAGCACCAGCCGGGTGATCCGCTGGCCGACCGGTCGGGAGATGTCGATGTCGTAGTCCAGGCCGGAGAAGACGTCGTAGTTGTAGTCCGGCACGGCCGGATCGCTGATCGTCTCCGGGTCCACCGGCGCGCCCGGGGCGAGCGTGCGGAAGTACTTCGCCGAGTACTCCAGGTAGGCGCGCACCTCGGCGCCGCTGAGCACGACCGCCTCGAGGGTGTTGTCGTAGACGTAGAGCCCGGCGACGTCGCGGATCTTCACGTCCCCGGCCGGGAAGACCGCGGTGCGGCTGAACGGCGCCGCGATCGAGAGCACCGGCAGGGTCGCGTAGGCGGTACCGGCCAGGGCCGCGGTGACCACCTCGGTCTGCACGTGGTTGATGAAGTCCAGGATCGGGGTGTCCTTGTACCGGGACTCCGCGGCAGACAGCTCCACGGTGGAGCGGGCCACCACCTGGTTGACGTACGCCACGGTCTTCTGGTGCTGGGCCCGCACCGCGGCGAGGACCGCCGGGTCCTCGACCACCGTGTTGGTGTTCAGCATGGTGGCGCCCTTGGCGAGAACCTTCCAGCGACCGCGTTGCTTGGTCACCGTGAAGTCCATCCGGGTGAGCCGCTGACCCCACTTGGAGGGCTCCGACAGCAGCACCTGCTCGCCGGTCGCGGCGTTGGTGACGAACTTCTGCACGACCTCGTTGTGTGCGTGGCCGAACAGGATCGCGTCGATGCCCGGCACCTGCTCGGCGATGATCGTGCAGGGGTTCTCGTTCGGCAGCTCCGGGCCGTAGCTGGAGGTGCCGCTGTCGCCGCCGTGCGCGGAGACGATGACGAGGTCGGCGCCCCGCTCGCGCATGATCGGCACCCACTTCTGCGCGGTCTCGACCATGTCCGGGAAGACCAGCTTGCCCTCGACGTTGCCCTTGTCCCAGATGGCTACGCCCGGGTTGGTCAGGCCGAGGATGCCGACCTTGATCGTGGGGGAGTCGGCGCCGCCGAGGGACACCTTCTTGATCACGAACGGCAGGAACGCCGGCTTGCCGGTGGCCGCGTTGACGGCGTTCGCCGCCAGGGCCGGGAAGCCGAGCTGCTCGATCCACTTGGCCAGCAGCGGCAGGCCGTAGTTGAACTCGTGGTTGCCGAGGGTCACCGCGTCGTACTTCAGGATGTTCATGGCGTTCGCCATCGGGTGCGTCTCACCGGCGACGGTGATCGGCTCCTGCTTCGCGTAGTACGTGGCCAGCGGGGTGCCCTGGATGGTGTCGCCGGCGTCGAGAACCAGGGTCGCCCGGCCGGCGCGCTCCGCGCGGATCTGGTTGACCAGGGTGGCCAGCTTGGCGACGCCGACGTCGTTGTGCCGGCTGTCGTCGTACTCGGCGTCGCGGTAGTAGTCCCAGTTGTAGACGTTGCCGTGGGTGTCCGAGGTGCCGAGGACGGTGAGGTCCCAGGTCTTCGGTCCTGCCGCGTCCGCCGCTCGGGCAGGCGCGCTCGCGATCAGGGGGGCACCCGCGGCCGCCGCGGCGACGGCGAGCACCCGGCGGCGCGACGGGCCGGAGGGAGAGGTCATGCCATGCCTTTCCAATGGGGGTGAGGACGCTTCGGGAGCGCCAGCGGCACCATAACGAGCGACTGTCACTCCTGGCACAGCGGCCGGAGGTGTTTCATACCACCAGCGTCATCCGGTGCCCTGGTGTAACACCGGTGACATCCGTTTCCGGTCGGCACCGCCGGGTAGGGCTTCCCGGGACCGGATCGACAGGTGCGCAGGGGGACGTCCGTGAGTGAGGACCAGTACACCCAGCAGGACCCGACCACCCAGTACGGCCAGCAGTCCGGGCAGCCGGGTCAGCAGCAGGCGCCGCCGGGCTCGACGGGGCGGATGACCCCGAAGCCGGACCACGGCGAGGAGTCCTACCGGGGCACCGGCAAGCTCGCGGGCAAGCGGGCGCTGATCACCGGCGGCGACTCCGGGATCGGTCGGGCGGTGGCGATCGCCTTCGCCCGGGAGGGCGCCGACGTGCTGATCTCCTACCTGTCCGAGGACGCCGACGCCCGGGAGACCATCCGGTGGATCGAGGAGGCCGGTCGTAAGGGGGTCGCGGTGCGCGGCGACATCACCGACGAGCGGCACTGCCAGGAACTGGTCGACCGGGCGGTGCGCGACCTGGGCGGCCTCGACATCCTGGTGAACAACGCCGCCTACCAGATGTCGCAGGACAAGGGCATCGCCGGGATCAGCAGCGAGCAGTTCGACCGGGTGCTCAAGACCAACCTGTACGCGATGTTCTGGCTCTGCAAGGCCGCCGTCCCGCACCTGCCGGAGGGGTCGGCGATCATCAACACCTCGTCGATCCAGGCGTTCGACCCGTCGCCGCAGCTGCTGGACTACGCCACCACCAAGGCGGGCATCGCCAACTTCACCAAGGCCCTCGCCAAGGGCCTGGCGGAGCAGGGCATCCGGGTGAATGCGGTGGCGCCCGGTCCGATCTGGACCCCGCTCATTCCGGCGACCATGCCGGAGGAGAAGGTCGAGCAGTTCGGCCAGGACACCCCCGAGGGCCGTCCCGGGCAGCCGGCGGAGCTGGCCCCGGCGTACGTCTTCTTCGCCAGCCAGGAGTCCAGCTACGTCACTGGCGAGGTGCTCGGCGTGACCGGCGGCCGTCCGACGAAGTGAGCGTCGCGCCCGGTGCGGCGCGGGTGCCGCACCGGGCGGGTGCGTCAGCGGGGCCAGCCGGCCAGCCGCTCGCGGACCCGGGCGACCTCGGCGGCGTCCAGGCCGTAGCGGGCGAAACGGCGCTCCGGCAGCCGGTCCAGGTAGCGGCCGGCCGCGCGCACGTCCTCCGGGTCCAGCGCCGGGTCGAACTGGTGGGCGAGCGCCAGCAGGTCGGCCACGTCGTAGTGCTCCCGGGCCGCCGCGACGTCGATGTAGTCGCGTACCTCCCGGCGGTTGACCAGGGCCGCGGTCTTGCTGGCCACCAGGTCGCGCACGTCCATCACCGGGCCGAGGTCCATCACCACGGGACTGCGCCGCCGGTCCAGGCGGGCCAGGCTGAGCCGGAGCTGCCGGTGGTCGCGGGTCACCACGAAGTCCCGCAGGTCCCGGTCGAAGCCGTCGAAGAGTTCGGCAAGTTCGCTGTCCGGGTCCGCGTCGTCGACCTGGAAGCCGGCCCGCCGCAGCGCTTCGCGCACCGCAGCGGCCGCCGCCGCGGCCGCCCCCTCGACGTCGGCGAAGAGGTCGACGTCCTCGGTGGGGCGGGTGACCAGGCCGTGCGCGGCCCAGGCCACCCCGCCGCCCAGCACGAACCGGTACGGCCCCGCGGCGGACAGCGCCACCCGGGCGACCTCGCGGTAGAACTCGTGCGGGTGGGTGATGCTCACGCGGCCCGCAGGCCCCGGTGGCGGTCCTCCCAGGCCGCGCGGACGCCGCGGGGCAGGTTGAGCAGTCGCCACACCCGGCGCAGCGTCCGGCCGTTGATCAGCCGGCGGAGGTCCTCAGTGCGGGTGGTCTCGCGCAGCACGTTCTCGTACATCCAGAGCAGCTGGTCCGGGTCGCCGAGGTCGAACGTCCGGTCGGCGCACCACATCAACCGCACCGGCAGCTCCACCACGCCGCGGGTGGGGCCGGTGAGCTCGGCCAGGGTGCGCGCCACCACGGCGGGGCGCCCCGGGCGGGCCAGGTGGGCCGCGCGGGGTGTGGTGGCGGAGACGGCCGGCATGGTGTCAGGGTAACGCGCCCGGCCGCCGGCGCGAGCGTGCGCGTGCCGGCGGTCTCGCCGCGGCGCCGTCGTCCGGGTCCGGCGGGACCGGGCCGTCAGGTGTCGGGCGCCTCGGCGGAGTGCTCCACCTCGAGCAGGTTGCGCCGCAGGTGGGCCTGCTCGGGCTCGGTGCCGGCCAGGTCGAGCGCCTCCCGGTAGGCCGCCGCGGCCTCGGCGAGGCGGCCGAGCCGGCGTAGCAGGTCCGCCCGGGCGGCCGGGTAGGGGTGGTGCCCGCGCAACCGCGGCTCGTCGGCCAGCTCGTCGAGCAGCGCCAGGCCGGCCGCCGGCCCGTCCCGCATGGACACCGCCGCGGCCCGGTTCAACGCGACCACCGGGGAGGGCGCGACGGCGAGCAGCACGTCGTAGAGCGCCACGATCTGCGGCCAGTCGGTGGACTCCACGTCTGGGGCCTCGTCGTGCAGCGCGGCGATCGCGGCCTGCACCCCGTACCGGCCGGGCGGGCCGCCGGTCAGCGCCACCGGCACCAGGTCGCGGCCCTCCTCGATCATGCCGCGGTCCCACCGGCCGCGGTCCTGGTCGGCCAGGAGCACCAACTCGCCGTCCGGGCCGGTGCGGGCGTCGCGCCGGGCGTGCACCAGCAGCATCAGCCCGAGCAGCCCGGCGACCTCCCGCTCGGCCGGCAGCAGCCGGCGCAGGATCCGGGCCAGCCGGATCGCCTCCTCGGCGAGGTCGAGCCGCTGCAGCCGCGCCCCCGAGCTGGCCGCGTAGCCCTCGGTGAAGATCGAGTAGACGACCTGGAGCACCCCGGGCAGCCGGTCGGGCAACTCGTCGGCGCCCGGCACCCGGAACGGGATCCGGGCCTCGCGGATCTTCCGTTTCGCCCGCACGATCCGCTGCGCCATCGTGGCGGGCGGCACCAGGAACGCCCGGGCGACCTCCGGCGTGGTCAGGCCGGCGAGGCAGCGCAGGGTCAGCGCCGTGCGGTCCTCCGCGGGCAGCGCCGGATGGGCGCAGGTGAAGAAGAGCTGCAGCCGCTCGTCGGGCAGGTCGGCGTCCGCGTCCGCCGGCGGGGCCGGGTCGGCCCGTTCCGCCTCCACCTGCAGGATCGCCAGCCGCGCCGCGTACGCCTGGTCGCGCCGCAGCCGGTCGACCGCCCGGCGCCGCGCGGTGGTCAGCAACCAGGCCCCGGGCCTGGCCGGTACGCCGTCGACCGGCCAGTGCACCAGGGCCGCCTCGATGGCCTCGGAGGTGACCTCCTCGGCCAGATCGAGGTCGCCGAACCGGCGGACGAGGGAGGCGAGCAGTCGACCGCGTTCCTCGCGGAACATCAGCTCCACGGACGCCCCGACGCCGGTGACCCGCTCGTCCATCGCGGTCAGAGGTCGAACTCGGCGACCGGCCGCACCACGACCGAGCCGCCGCCGCGTGCCCCCGGACAGCGGGCGGCCCACTCCAGCGCCACGTCGAGATTCGGTACGTCGATCACGTCGTAGCCGCCGAGGACCTCGCGGGTCTCGGCGAACGGCCCGTCGGTGACCGTCCGCTCACCGTTCGGGCCGACCTGCACCGTGGTGGCGGTGGTCAGGTCCTTCAGCGAGTGCCCGGAGACGAGGACGCCGGCCTCCTTGAGCGCCTTGTCATACACCACCCAGTCCTCGAAGGTGCACTGGTCGGCCCCGTCGGTCGCGGCGCTGTAGATCAGCAGCATGTACTTCATGTCCGGCTCCTCGGTGTCTCCTCGTGCGGCCCTGTGCCGTACAGGATGACGACGAACGGGGGGCGGGGTAATCGACGGGGCCCGGGCAAGTTTTTCCGGCGAATTGGTGGTGCCCGTTTTATCCGGTTTCCCTCTTCCTTGCCGGTGGGTGTGGCCGTGCCGGGTCGGTGGTTGGTTGCGGTTGGGGTGTGGCCCGCCGTGCCCGGCTCCGGGCGGTCAGGCTTGATCCCTGCGCCGGGCACGGCGGGCCCCACCCTCGTCGTGGTCCGGGCCCGCCCGCTCCCGCAGGTCCTGTCCCGCTCCGGTTCAGGTGCGCCAGCCCGCTCGCCCTCGGGCGAGATCCACTCGATGTGCGGCAACCCGCGGTGTCCGCCGTAACCGGACACCGCGACATACCGCAGGTGGAGTCGGTCTCCGCCCGGCATACCGCCCATCGGGGGGTCGATCAGGTGGCGGCGGTGGCCCTCGTGGGCCGGCGCAGCATCGCGCCCGCTCTACTCCCGTCGGCGTCGCCGGTGGGGCGTGTCGTCGCGGGTCGGCATGCTGTCGCGATACCTCAGAGTCATCAAAATGCCTCCCAGGTATCACGCCCGCACGCTCGTTCCGCTACGGCCCCTCCTGGCGGGAGGTCGATACCGTCGGACGAGCCCCTGCGCGGTAATCGGGCACGGTGCCCGGAACCGGTGCGATCTCCTGGCGTCGTGTGCCGAGATGGGGTGGGTGTCCGGTTTGTGGGTGTGACCGGGGGCATTCGGGTGGTGGAATCGGGGCCGGGTCGGGGGCGTTACATGATGCGGACGATCGAGCAACAGCCCGCCGCCTTCTAAGGGCGCGGGGCCGGGCCGCGCGGAATGATGGCGGCTGGCCGGTCGTTACATCCCCGGACGATCGCAGTAGCGGTCCCCCGTTGGCCGAGCCGGTGAGGGTCCGGGCCCGGAATGATGGTGGGTCGGCGGTCGTTGGATCCCCTGGACGATCGCAGCAACGAATCCCCGCCGGCGTCGCCGGATGAGGGTCCGGGCCCCGGAATGATGGCGGGCCGGCGGTCGTTACACACAGTCCCGGCGCCGCGAGGGCATCCCCCGCCCGCGAGCGTGCCGGATCGGAAAATCCCCCAAGTCTTTGAGCGCCGGACGGTGCTTGCGTCTCCATGCCCACCCCCCTGGGCTGGTGGCGCCAACCCCCAA
>NZ_JBRIQN010000096.1:0-10880 GCF_052981855.1 Micromonospora sp. LZ34 | reverse complement strand
ACCAGCGCCTACGCACCCGCACCGCCACAACCCGACGCCACCGCGGACACCTCAACCCCGCCTAACTTCGAAGAGCCTCCAAAGCGGAACTCCCGCGTGCCTCGATTTCGCTCGTCGGCAGCGAGCCGCAGGCTCTACCGCCGATCACAGCGCCGTACCGATCGTCACACCTGATGGCGAGCTCGAATGGTCATGCGGCTAGATCAACGGCGGCGGCTCTCCACTGCCACCCAGAACGAGGCGCTGCGGCGAGATGTTGAAGCGGAACGTAGAGCCGCCAACCCGCCATCAGCGGGAACACGTCCGACACCTGCTCGCGCGGCGTTTCGTGCTCTCATTGTTGGCCAATGGTTGATGACGTTTCACGGCGTCTTGTGCCCCGTGTGCCCCGACAGCGGCAGAAGCCCGCCCGGCACCCAGAGGATGCGCCGCATGCAACGTCTTCTTGGGATGGCGGGGGCCCTGTTGGGCGTGGGACTGGCGACGGGTTGCACGGTGGACGACCATGATGCGCCAGAGCCGCCGGAGGAGATGTCGCGGGACCGAACGCGAAAGATCGTACGGGAGGTCGCCGCCGACGCCGCGCGGGAGCAGTTCGGGGCACTGCCGGCACCGCAGCGCGAGTTCGAGTCCCCTTGTGACAGCGCGCGATGGTTCGACAACGACCGCGCCTATGTCATGCAGGCAGTCTGGGAGCTGCCGCTGGCGCCGGAGGACCACGAGCGAACTCTGCTCGCGCTAGAGAGGGGCTCCGGACAGGTCGAAACCCGCTTCACGATGCTCGGTGATGGCCGGTTCAGCCTGGACGGATACGACCGGGAGAGATCAATCGGGTACTCGGTGACGAGCAACGAGCCGCCGACCACCGTGCGGCTATGGGTTGGCTCGTCGTGCCGCCTCGACTCGGAGTGATGCCGGCCATCGGACCACGAAGCATGTGCGTTCTGGCAGCATTCGAACCTGTGACACACGGGTTAGGAAGGGGATTGCATGGCCGGCGATTCGAACGGCCTTACCTGCGGCGATGCCTGCGTGCGCAGCTAGGGCCTGTGTCGAAGTCACAGGCGCGTGACGGCCGGCGGGTCGGAGTTGGCGAGGTCGATGCGCCAGTCATTGCTGCGCATCAGGGAGCCGCTGCCCGGCGGGTACTCGAAATTGCAGGGGCCGAGGAGAGTGAAGCCAAGGCGCTGGCAGAGTGCGTTGGAGGGGGCGTTCTCGATTGAGGGGAACGCGTGCAGGCTGTGGGGTGCATCGGAATGGCGGGCAGCCTCGCGGACGGTGGTGATCAGGGCGGCGCCGGCTGCGGTGGCGATGCCTCGGCCCTGGTAGGGCGGTAGGACGTTCCAGCCGGCCTCGTAGATCTGCTCGCCCTGCCAGTCACGCTGGTGGTAGGCGATGCTGCCGACCATCTCGTCGCCGAGCAGCACGGCGAACATGCAGGCGCGGCCAGTTGCCGGCATGGCCAGGTATCGGCGGTGCCGGGCAAGCAGCTGTTCCTCCGGCTCGGGACCGCCAACGTGTCGACGCATCTGCGCAGTGTTGATCCGGCGCAGGAGGTCGAGCGCGGATTCCGACCAAGGCTCGAGACGAACGTCCATGCCGCGCAGCTTGGCAGGCTTCGGGATCAGCAAGCACTTCATTTCGACTGGGTGCGGCCCTCGCTCGCCTGTACAACTGGGCCTGCGCCGAATTCGGCGGTAGCGTGGCGATGAAAATCCGGCGCGTCGGTGATCGACGTAGCGAGGTCTCCGGTAGATGGTTCATCGACGAAGAAGACCATCAGCACGGAGACCTCGTGGCCACTGTAGCGGTGACGAGGCGGCACGACCTGACCGACGCGCAGTGGGCGGCGCTTGAGCCGGTGTTGCCCGCGGGGCGTCGACCGGGACGGCCGCCGACATGGACGAAGCGGCAGCTCATTGACGGGATCCGGTGGCGGATCAGAGTCGGTGTGCCCCGTGGCGGGACGTGCCGGAGTGCTACGGGTCCTGGGCCGCGACGTACGCGGTGTTCCGCCGCTGGCAGCGCGACGGGACCTGGGCGAAGATCCTGACCACGTTGCAGGCGATGGCCGACGCGGCTGGGCGCATCACGTGGGACGTATCGGTCGACTCGTCGTCCGCCCGGGCGCACCAGCATGCCGCCGGTGCGCGTAAAAGGGGGACCTACAGGCCGAACCGCCAGGTGGCATCACCACCGAGCCGGACGATCACGCGCTGGGGCGGTCACGGGGTGGGCTGACCACCAAGCTGCATCTGGCCTGCGAGCAAGGGCAGAAGCCGCTGTCGATCGTGTTAACAGCCGGGCAGCGCGGCGACAGCCCGCAGTTCATCCCCCCGTGCTCGACGGCATCCGAGTGCCCCGGCTGGCCACGGGCCGGCCTCGGACTCGCCCGGACCGGGTCCTGGCCGACAAGGCATACACGTCCCGATCCAACAGACGCTACCTGCGCCGACGCGGGATCGCCGCAACCAACCCGTCCAAAGCCGACCAGGACGCCAACCGGCGCAAACTCGGTTCCAAAGGTGGCCGACCACCGGCCTTCGACCCCGAGCGGTACAAGCAGCGCCATGCCGTGGAGTGCGGGATCAACCGCCTGAAGCGCAACAGAGCCGTCGCGACCCGCTTCGACAAACTCGCGGTGCGCTACGAAGCCACTGTGCAGATTGCCGCCATCAACGAGTGGCTGTGACGGACTTCGACACAGGGCCTAGTACTCCAACGTCACTTGGCTTCGGCGTTGGGCGTGGTGCGGGCATGAGGACGGCCACCGCGTTGATCATCGATGGTTTGTGAGGACAACCGAAGATCGTGCGATGGCCGCTTGCCACAGCGTAGACCCCAGCCGGTGGCGGGTGATCCTGGACGAGGCGGTGGCGCGTGTCGCTGCCCGGTTCGTGCGGGCGGAGCCACGTCGAGCCGCCGGGCAGTTCGTGGAAGGGCTGCTGTCGGCCGTGGAACGCAAGACCTGCTGGTCGTTGGCCGAACGGGCTGGTTACAACGATCCGCAGGCGATGCAGCGGTTGCTGCGTACGGCGGTGTGGACGCCGACGCTGTCCGCGACGACGTGCGTGATTGGCTGGTCGAGCAGCTGGGCCACCCTGACGCGGTGCTGGTCACCGACGAGACCGGCTTCCTCAAGAAGGGCGTGTATTCGGTCGGGGTGCAGAGGCAGTACACGGGCACCGCTGGGCGTGTGGAGAACAGCCAGGTCGGGGTGTTCCTGGCCTACGTGTCACATGCGGGGCGGGCGCTGATCGACCGTCGGCTCTACCTGCCGGAGACGACCTGGTGCGAGCAGGCCGACCGGCTGACCGCCGCTGGTGTCCCCGAGGAGGTCGTCTTCGCCACGAAGCCGGCTCTGGCCCGGCAGATGATCGCCGACGCGGTGGACGCCGGTGTCCCGTTCAGGTGGGTGACCGGCGACGAGGTCTACGGCGCCGACCCGGGTCTACGCAATGACCTCGAGCAACGCGGAACCGGCTACGTCCTGGCCGTCGGCTGCGACCGACGCGTGCACATCAACGACGGCCGCACCCTCATCCGCGTCGACGACCTCGCCGAGCGGATCCCCAGCCGCGAGTGGCAGCCGCACAGTTGCGGGCCGGGCGCGAAAGGACCCCGCGACTACCTGTGGGCGTGGATCACCACCGCCACCCGGCCAGGCGAGCACCGGTGGCTACTCATCCGCCGCAATCGCACCACCAGTGAGCTGGCCTTCTACCTGTGCTGGTCACCTCGCCCGGTGCCGCTGCACACCCTCGTGAGGGTCGCCGGGTCCCGCTGGAGCATCGAGGAGTTGTTCCAGACCGGCAAGGGCCAGGTCGGCCTGGACCACTACCAGGTCCGCGGTTGGACCGGCTGGCACCGGTTCATCACTCTGGCCATGCTTGCCCTGGCCGTCCTGACCATCCTCGCCGCCGCGCAGCAGCCCGATGGCGACCCGGAGATCATCGCGCTGACCGTCGCCGAGATCCGCCGACTCCTCAACGCCCTCGTCCTTACCCAACCACTTCCACCAGCGCACACCCTGCACTGGTCGATCTGGCGACGAACATCCCAAGCCCGAGCCCGCCGATCCCACTACCAGCGCAGACAGGCGAAGTGACGTTGGAGTACTAGAGCCGCCAAGGTCATTCCGCGAATAGTCCGGATCTTGAAGAAGCCATGTCGATCGAGCTAGCTGCGGTCGTACCTCGATTGCGTGACCTGTCTGGCATAGTGCTGCCCATGTCCACGGCTGCCGGTCGCCGCGCCGCGTTCGGCCTTGTGATCGTGGCGCCCGTCCCTGTCGCGATCGGCGTCTTCGCGTCGGTAAACCCGGGCCGCTACATCCATCTCGACCAGCTTGCGCATCCATTCCTTGCCGTCGCCTTGAGCTGCGGAGTACTTGCCGCGGCCGGCTGGCTTGGCTTCCGAGGTTCTGGGCTGCGCGCCGGCTCGCAATGGCTGGCCGCAGCGGTGGCGGCCATAGCGCTGCTGATCGGGGGCGTGGGGTCCGTACAGGTGGATCCGCGTGGCCCCGTCGTGGCGTCGTCTCCTGGCCATCGGTTGGTTGCGTACGAGGTGATGGGCGGGGTCGCTGCGTTGCGGGTTCAGAGCCGAGCCGGTTTGCTGAGCCGGGAAGGCCGCACAGAACTTGCCTGCTTCTCCTGGTCGTCCTCGAATTCAGCGCCAGACGACCTGTTTAATCGTGCTGCCTTTGTCGGCACCCATGAAGTCGAGGTCGTAACCGAGGACGGCCAAGCATCGAGGGTACGGTTCGATCCGCAGACGCTCACACCTGAGGCGACGCCCGACGGGTGCCCGGCTCCCTAAATGCGCCTCATGTCGCCGGCTGCTGCCAGTGCCGCACAAATCGTCAGTCGGGCCGCCGTGACACCCACACTGCCAGGGGGATCTCCCGAACTCTCCGGACCTTGCGCGGCGCTGACCTGCGGCCAGCCATCCACTCTCTCCGTCAGTCCCCGTCAATCCCCCGACATGACCTGTCGACCTGGCACAGATCTGGCACGTCCTACGGGTCGCGCCAGGCACCAGCGACCTCTTCGGCATGAAGGAACGATCATGCGGCTGTTGCCTGCCACAACACTTAGTCGGAGCTGGAGCAACTCTCCGCTATGCACCGCGCGGCCTGACCTCGACCCCCGCGCCGGCCTGAATGATCTCCCAGAACTCCTTCGGGAGTTGCGAAACCAGGTCCTTCAACTCGTCCTTGCTCACGGCCTCACCGATGGTGCTGAGCACGGCCCGCATACCTGCATCGGCCATCGGCACATCGACCCCGGCGCGTCTCGCCACCCGCTCGACAAACTGGTTCAGCGCGAACGGCTCGGCGTTCTGCGACCCAACAGCGGTGGTGGTCTTGTGCAGATGCTGCCGTAGCTCTCTCGGAAGCTGCCCGGCGATGTTGCTCGCCTGACCGGCGGTGACCCGGTCGGTCAACGTTTCCAAAGTCGCGCGGCTGACGGCTTCGGCCTTCTCCGACGGCACCCCGGCACGCCTTGCCACAACCTCTACGAATTCGGCGTAATTCACCTTAAAGCCTCCTGTCCGACCAGGCCATCGTCTACCCGCGCCCCTCACGGTGAAACGGCCTCCCTCGACCTGGTCCCGGTCCTCGGGGGTCGCCCTGAAGCGATGGATTACCGGCGAGGCGGTTGCTGACGGCCCGGTTCGCAGGTCGCGAGCCTCGGGCGGCCGGTCAAGGGCTGTGACGTTGCGGTTGGTTGCTGTACTTCCCTGCTGTACGGGACCAGGTGGTTCTGTGGGCCAGTTCGGGTCCCACCTGTCGGGGTCTATCGGGCCCACGTCTCTTCGGCCGATTGCTGTGTTCGTGAGTTGTGGACCCGCCCTGTGTAGGGCTGGCTCGGCTGAAGGGACGTCTCGGTCAGGGGTTGATCAGTCTCCAGTCTCCTTCGGAGATGACCTCAACGGTGCCATCGACCACCTTGATGGCGGTGTTGTCGTCGATGGCGTAAGTCCGGACCGGGATTCCGGACGCCCACTTCTGGATGTTGGACAGCTCGGTGTCCTCCATGTCCGGATGATTGAGGTGGGGGTACAGCGTGAAATCCACCAGCCCCAGCGCCCGGTCGGCACCCTGCGCCATGTCGCTGCCGTCAGGGACGAATTCAAGGTCGAATTCGGCGTCGCAGTTGTACGGGGTGACCGCGATGCTCCCGGCGCTGACCCCCACATAAACCGTGTCACTCAGCGACGGCAGGAGATCGGCCAGGCCCGACTGGCGCAGCCAGTAGGTCAGGTACAGCACATCGCCGCCCCAGACCAGGAGGGCATCGGCCCCCCGGACCGCCGGGACCCAGTTCTCTTCTCGAATGGTGGGCAGCGCGGTGAGCTCCAACATCCCCAGGGATTTCCAACCGAGCTGGGACAGCGGGATCGGAGCCTGGCCGTGGATCGCCTTCCACGCCCTCTCGCCTCCGCCGGAGAAGGGGTAGACACCGGTCGGGACGAACAGGGCCGTGGCCTCGGCGATCGGCTTGCCCAGCAGGTCGACGAGCGCGTCGGAGATGCTCGGGTTACAGATGCCCGACGACGTGAGAAGAAACTTCATCAAATCCGCTCTCCTAAAGCCACCGCATGACGGCGATCATGTTGCCCATTAGAACCAGCGTCCCGGCTCATTAACCCGAGCGACACATCGCTGGATCATCCGCTGGCGGCCGTCCAACCGTCAACTGCCTCCGCCCCCGCGACGACACAGGTCCGATGCCACGCCCTTACCTGCGTTTTGTTCGCCAGTTCGGGTCTCACCTTCCGGGTTGTCTCGATCGGGTGGCTTCGATGTTCGCGAGTTCCGGACCCGCCTGACGTGGTGGGAGCATCGGCTGGTCTAGACGGGAGCCCGCCGATGCCGCCAATGTCGAAGGTTGACCTGTTCGCGGCGATCCGACAGGACTCCCGCGCTGGCCTGTCCGTGCGCGGTCCGGCCCGCAAGTATCAGGTCAACCGTCGCACGGTCCGCTCGGCGCTGAACTCGGCCTGGCCGGCGCCGCGCAGAGAGGTTCCGGCTTGAACCCCTAACCCTGCCTTGCGAAGGCGGCTCGACGCAGTTGACGCTTGTCGATCGATGTCGGCGGCTGGCGTTGGCGTCCGGCACTTTGCTGTCCAGTAGCAACGGTTGGCGGCCGTTGTCACGCGCCTCGCTGACTTTGTGCTGACTAACGACCGCCAGCTCGACCGGGCCTCACTTCGGGGCGGACGAGCGGTGCTGGGCTCAGCCCGGTGCTACCGCGCTTGCTGCCAGGTTCGTGACGAAACTTGCAGATACCAGAGCGATAGAACCGAGGGTGACGCCGACCATCCCCATAGAAATCACCTCTCCCACACAGGTCAAGACGACTGCCAGGATCAGAAGCGGCAGCACCAGGCGGGCTTTACACCCGGCTCAGCCCAGCACCGGCTGAGCAAGGATCGCACGCCACCCCGTCAAACCTCGGTCCGGCCGTACGACTACTCGTTTACAAGCTCTGTGTGGATCATCCGGCGTCGTCTGTCCGCGTTCGCGACCTCGGGCGACTGTCCGCACGCTTCCGCCGAAGGGCGCCCTCGTCCGCCGGTTGCTGTCGCCGTTGCTGTCGCAGCTCCACCCGATGCAAGCTGTCGTTCCAAGGTCCATGATTCGGTCGGGTGCCGGTTCGTGCAGTTCCGCTGGAAGTAAGAGGCCCGACTCACGGACCTCCCCCGCTACCTCCAACACGGCTTCTGACCTACGGAAACGCCTTCCATCGGTTTCCGGCATCTTCCGCCGTTACTCGCGCTAGGTTGTGCCAGATCTGTCCCCGGCCCTGAATCTGCGAGTTGCCGGCGAGGAGATTGTTGGCGGTCCGGTACGAAGGGCGCAAGCCTCCGTCGGTCCCCTGGCGGGCTGTCATGGTGCCGTGGGTTGCTGTACTTCTGGCCTGTACGGCGACCAGGCCGAGATGGAGTTCCGACCCCCGCCGGGGGAACTGGTCGGCGTTATCGGCCACTGCCAGCCGGTGTCGTTCTCGTGGTCGGCCCTCCGTGTCGCGCCGTCTGCGGCGGTTGGTGCCGGTGGGGCAATTCCGCGTTGCTGACTTTCCTGCTGACTCGTGTCGACGACTCGCTGGGCCATTGACATCTTGGCCCCGAACGCCGTTGCAGCGCATCTTCTGCTGCTGTCGGCTGTCATCCGGTGCCACCCAGCTCGGCGATAACCCAGCCTGCTGTCGTTGGCGGTCACCGGGGATGCCTTCCCTCTGGGTGTACGAGTCCAAACCCCCGGTGAGCCGGGGTTGCGCCCGGCGAGTATGAGCGGCATGGGGCATCGGGAAGGCGGTGGACGGGGTCAGGACCTGTTGCAGCGTCGCGAGGACGTACGGCAGGCCAACTTTCTGGAACTGTTCGTCGACCTGGTGCTGGTGTTCGCCCTGGCGGGGGTGGTCAGCCGGGTCGTGCGTGACATCGCCAGCGACGACCCGGTCGTCGGCTGGCGGTCGATGGCCTATCTGTTCGTGCTGGCGCTGCCGCTGATTTGGCTGTGGATCACCACGGCGCACATCACCAGCTGGTTCGACCCCCGCCGCCGCAAGATTCAGTACATAGTGCTGGCCAGCGCTTTCGGGATGCTGGTCATGGCCTCATCGATTCCGCACGCGTTCATCGGCCGGGGGTTGGCGTTCGTGCTCCCGTACGTGATCCTGCAGATCGGCCGGCCGCTCATTCTGATGCCCGCGCTGCGCGGGCACCCCCTGCGGCAGCTTTACCGCCGGTCGGTGCTCTGGTTCGCGGCCTCGGCGGTGATCTGGTTTGCGGGCGCGGCCTTCAGCGGTGGCGCCCGGGCCACCATTTGGGGGGCCGCCGTGACAGTGGACATCGTCGCCGCGCAGCTGCGCTGGCCGGTCCCCGGCATGACCCGCCCGCGGATGAGTGCGTGGGCCATGGACAGCAAGCACCACCTGCCCGAGCGCTACCAGCAGTTCTTGCTGATCGCCCTCGGGGAGACCGTGCTCGCCGTCGGCACGGCCTTCACCGGCCAACCGATCACCCTGGCGACCTCCGCCGTGCTGGTGCTGGCATACCTGTCGACGGTGCTGCTGTGGCGCATCTACTTCTACCGCTCCGGGCAGGTCCTCGCCGAAGCCGTCGCGGCGGCAAAGGACCTGTATGCCGCCGGCCGTGCCATCGGCCTCGCCCACATCACCATGGTGCTCGGCATCGTCGCCACCGCCGTCGGCTTCGAGATCGTGCTGAGCCACCCGGACGGCCGGCCCCAGCCGGCGTGGCTCCTCGCGAGCCTCGGCGGTCCGGCACTGTTCCTCTACGGCCGTATCCGTCTGGAACGCGTCGTGTTCAACCGGCTCTCGCTCCGCCGCGTCGTCGCTATCGCCGCTCTGGCGGTCGCAGCCATCCCCCTGTACTTCGCCCCGCCGCTGGCCGCCTCGGTCCTGGCCGGGCTCGTATTGCTCGCCGTCGCACTCGCCGACGCCCACCATGCCGCCGGCCGTCCCCCCGAGGCACCCTCCCCGGCACACTAGGTCGGTTGACGTCTTGCTTACAAGGCGCGCCCGGCGATGGTCGCTGCGTCCACCACCGCGACCGCCGCCAGCTCGCCGACGCGGCCGGCGTCCACTCCCCTCACGCCGCGCGGGCTTTTGGCCGCGCGGCCCGGCCGGCTGCCGGCCCACCATCCCACCGGTCAAAGGCCTGTCGTTCTGCGGCGGCCCTCCGGGCTCCCCGGTCTGCGCGCCAGCCGCCGGGCGTAGGCGTGACGGCCGCAGAGCGACAGCGGCAGCGGCCGGCGCACGCCCAGGCGGCGGCGCGTGCGGCCCGTTGCGGGCCGCCTTGAAGACGTACAGGAAGTTTGAACAACCCGCCGGCAGCCGGCAGCCGGCCGAATCGAACGTGTGTTCGACTACGCTGCTGCTGGTGGAGGTACGTGGGCGCTGGTGGAACGGGAGCTGGGGCCACATGGCCCGGCGGGACATCTGGCTGATTTCCGACGGTCGGCTTTGGCGGGTGCGTGGCCGCCTCGGTGGTGACGGAGGGCAGGAGGTCTCGTACGACTTCCCTGACGAAGGACCCGCGCGAATGATGGTCGACCGGATGATGAAGGCCTCGGCCGGCACCTGGCGCGACCTCACCGAGGCGGTCCGGCAGGAGTTCAACCGCCGGCGCACTGACTAGTGCGGTGTCCACTAACGTTCACCGGGTGTCCGGTGGTGTTGTGGATCCTCACCGTGAGGGGTGAGCGACTCCCCACCGTTGGGTGGTGGGGCGGGCCTCCGCGGGCCACCTGATCCTCGCGCCGCCCGTGGGCGGCGGGGGTCACGTCGGGACTGGCCGGCGCCGGGTAGGTGCCGGCCGGCTCGACGGTGCGTGACCACCTCCGGCAGCACGACAGCTGTGGGGGTGGTGGGTCCGCCGCCCGGGGTGCGGGTGGCGATGCTGGCAGCCGCGACGAGGTCACGGTGCCCGGAGAACGCGCAGTGCGGGCAGGTCAAGGTCCGCCCACGAGGCTTGGATATCCGTTTGCGGCAGGCGGGGCAGGTCGAGGATGTGCCGCGTTCGTCGACGAGGCGGACGGTGATGCCCGCTTGGGTGGCCTTGTCGGTGAGGACCTGCAGGAGCCGGCCGATCTGCCACTGCCGCAGTCGCAGGTTGTGCCGCCGCCCCGCGTCGATGTCGAGCACGCCGCGGGGGTCGCCAACGCGCAGCACTCCGACCCGCTGGCGTACGGCCCAGGTGATGACGGTTCGGGCGGCCTCGTGCTGGGCCTGGCGGACCCGCCGCCGATGCCGACCCTCCACCAACCGGGCACGACGGCGGTACTTGCGCCACCGACGTGACCCCCGCTGACCCGGCTTCGGGGCCCGGCCGGATACGGCGCGGCGGCG
>NZ_JBRIQN010000095.1:0-11170 GCF_052981855.1 Micromonospora sp. LZ34 | reverse complement strand
CCGCGCCGGCCTTCCCCACGCCCAGCAGCGCCACGTACGTCTCGACCGAACGCTGCAACAGGATGGCCACCCGGGCGCCGCCCGCCACGCCGAGGGCACGCAGGTGATGGGCCAGCCGGTTCGCGCGCCCGTCCAGCTCCCGGTAGGTCAGTCGCTCCTTGCCGCACTCAAGCGCGATGGCGGACGGATCCCGGTCGCAGGCGGACTCGAACACCTGGTGCAGCCGCCGCGTGCCCGTGACGGCGCCCTCATCCCGCCGCCCGCTCACGGTGTGGACGAGCGGCGGGCCCACGACGATCCGGGCGTCCGACTCCGGAAGATCCTCCTGTCGAAGGGCTGGGGTGGACGTGCCGGTAGACCCTGACTGCTGCACGAACCGCGAACCTCCTGCACCGACCACGCCCGAACCACCCGTTGCCATGCAGCGACGACCATGCGGACTCCGATCGGTCACCAGGAAGGTGACGAGGCTGTCCGACAGATCAGAAGCTCACGGCATAGGCCTATAAAAGCGAAATCTGCCCGTAACACCGACAGACCCTCGTGAAACTAGCAAAGGACCGCAATCCGTGCTGCCGAACTACTGATTGACGCCGCAGTTAGTGGGCGGTCGACGTGTGGGCCGTTCTAGCCGCAGGGCACGTCACACATCCAGATGACAGTTGTGCCGTCACATAGGTGAGGGAGGTGGCGCGCCTGGTCGTCGCAGCCGGTCCGAATGGTCGCCCGAGGTGACCAGTAAGCGACCGGATCCACCGAGATGGACGACCGGGTACCTGGCGTCTCTCCCTTGATCGGTCAATCAACCGCTATGTACAGTTCCCCGCTGGCGGAACCGTTGCCCGATCTGGTTGAACAGCGCCCGCGACGGGAACGGGAACCCCAAGTGCCCGGACAGAACGGCCACCACGTGCGCGCTGGTCCGCAGCTTCGGCCACATGAGCCTTGAGGTAGACGCGGTCCAGGCACTGGATGTCTAACGCCACATGGCCCGTCGAGCACCTCGTTGACCGTCACGACACGCGCACCCATGACGGCCTCCATAGTTGCGGCTATGGATGCGATGATGCGACGCCGGCGACGGAAAGACCAGCTCAACGCTGGGCGGTCTGAGGCGGCGCCTCACCGGTACCCAGCCGCACTTCGCGGAGTCGGAGTCTTCGCTGGTAGTGGCTGATCTGCGCGCGGTGTTGATGTCGATGTCGCCACCATGACCATCGATTGGTGGGCGGCGGTTCGGACTCGACTGATCAGGTGTGCCAGCAGGTCCCTCGCGACGGCCACCCAGCGCTGTTCTCTATAGACTTTCGCGCTAGTGGCGGTTGAGAATCTTGCTGGTTGGGCGGTCGCGCCCGACGACCTGATCGACGAGCTGTTCGCCCGCGCGGCGCGTGGACAGCGGCAATCGAGGCCAGTTTGCGGCGGCCTGCCTTGCGCAGCCCGGCCGGCTCGCCGCAGCGGGACAGCAGTTCCCGCGGCGGGCGCCGGGCGAGACCGCTGGCGTGACATCGCCACTGGCACGCCCGGCGCCGTAGATCATCTGGCTAAGACGGCCACCGTGATGGCGAAGCCGACGATCAGCAGGGTGATGCCGCCAAACACGATGGCCGGAACCCACCGGCGCGCCGGCTCCGGTACCTGCCCTATGCGCTGCGTTGGCTGGTTCCATGCGTGAGGTGCTGCCACGACACTGCGGCGCTCCGGTCCGAGCGGCGGTGGGGTGCGGGGTGTCGACTCAGCCATCATGAGCCTCCGACGACTGTCGTTGGTGCGCTTGGTTTTGAAGGGACGGGACCACGGGGGTCGGGGAGTCCCGCCGATCATGAGGCGCGGTAGCGACCTTCCATCAGCGAGAGGCGCTGCCCATGGGTGAGGCGTTACATCGCCCTGGGAGGTGAGGGGCGGGCGGGACCGCGGGGTGGGTGGGGTGCCCTCCAGGCCCGTCGCTACTCGGCCTCGCGGTCGTCGTACCTGGAGCCTTGCCGTTCAAGGCGTGCCCGAACCTCGGCGGCGTGCTCTTTGGCCACCTGCATGTCCGCGCCGGCTGCCTCCAGCAGCTCGACGGTCGGCCCGCTGATGCCGTGCGGGTCCGCGAGGGCGACGCCGGCCTGAATACCGAGTAGCTGCCGGTCCGTGGTCACCGCGCGGACGGCGGCGATCGCTTCGGTGCGGGGCGCGTCTCGATCCGCACCGGTGCCGTACCGGCCGGCGACCCCGGACAGCTCGGCCAGCAGGATGCGCCGCCGCTGCGACAGTTTCGAGACGTTCACCACCCGACGACCGTACCCGCAAGGCGGGTGCCGGGACGCGGATGCGAGTAGGCACGGGGTACCCCTAGGAACCCCGCCCCGGCGGGCACCAACCAGGGGGAAAGACCCGCCTTCCTGAATACCCCTGCCCTTGCCTCGTGCAGCTAGCCCTTCGATGAAAACCGTTCCGGCTCCGACCCGCCTCGGGAGCGCCCCATGTCTGTCACCTCACCCGGGCCGGACAGCCCGTTCTCCCCGACCGGCAAGGTGCCCAGCCGCGCTTGGCAGGTCACGATGGATGAGGCCGTGGCCGCCGCGGAGGCGGCCGGCTGCCGCCCGACCCCGCGTAGCGGCCCAACCCGCCTGCACGTCCAGCGGGACTGGAAGACCGCCGCCACCATCTCGCCCACGCCGGGCGGTGTGGTCGTGAAGCCGGCCTGGACGACGGGCTGGACATTCTTGCGGCCGTCCTGGTCGCGCTGTTCATCACGGTGTGCGGGGTGCCCGGGCGCGCTGGCGCCCGTCGTCCCCTGAACCGTCAGCGGTCATCAGGTGCGTCGCGTGTCGCACCTGGGGAGCGTCGGCGGGGCGGCGCCGGCTCGCGGCACGACATCCGGTGCGGTGCGCGGCCTCGGTTTCAGCCGGGGCGCGTCGGCGACCTCGATCTCCGGCAGGTCGTCGAGGGACACGGCCACGATCACGTCGGCGTGCCCATCGACAACCATCCGCAGGGCGACAGCGGCGGACGCCACGGCGGTCACCTCGTAGCCGCGGTCGAGGGCGTGCTGCGCCGTGGCGGCAGGCCGGTGGGCCTGGTCGTCGACCGGCATCACGATGACGGCCCGGGGTGACGGCCGCCCGCCACCGGGTGCAGTGGCGCTATCGCCCTGGTGATGGCCGAGTCGCACCTGTACGCCGGCAGGCGCTACGCGACCGCCGTCGGCGGGCCGCGCGGCCGGCTCGCGCTGTGCGGGCACTGCTACGAGCAGCACGGCCTGGTCCTCGACCTGCGCGGCTGGTCGGTTATCGCTGACACCCGTCCCCGGCCGTACGCCGAAGGGGACGCCCGCCGCAACGGGTGGGCGCGGTGAAGGGCACGATCCGGCGCGCCCGACCTGGCCGTCTACCGCCCCCCGGCCAGCCGGCCGGCCTACCCCGGCGCGCCCATTCTCTGGCCGCAGACGCGCCGGGGTGGCCGCCGCGGTGGTGGCTGTGGGTCCCACCGCGGTGGTGTGGCTGGCCAGTCAGGAGCGGCTGACACAGCCTTCATCCCACGATGCTGATAGTCGCCTACCTGGCGATGGAGCTGGTCGCGTTCTCTCACCGTCACCCGGTCGGGCGACCCACCACCGCCGGGCCCTTCGCCGGCTACACCCCGCAGACCGTCGACCGGTTGCAGGCCCTGGTCGGGAGGCGGGCCGGCCATGACCGCGACGCCCACCTACAAGACGGCCCCGTGCGCGTCCTGCCAGCGGCCGGTGATCTGGACGGTCACCGACAACGGCACGCGGGTGCCCGTCGACGCGCAGCCCACCCCGGACGGGATGCTCAGAAACTCAGACACGCGCTCGTAGCGGCAACCCGGGGTGCCCACGGGAGCGGGTTCCAGCGTCGTTCTCCTATACGGACTCGCGGTGCCAACCATCACCGACGTCGGCGGGCGACATGGCCTGAGTTTCACCGACCCATGGGCGCCTCGCCAGACGCGTGTTCTTCTCCTATGAGGTCACAAGCCCGACCGGTGACGTACAGGAACGGGCACCCCGGACGGTCGACGAATCCCGTCAAGGACAGCATCGTCGGTCAGTCGGTGGGTCAGACCACCCGGGTGACCCGCTCCAACATCCTCACTGTCAGTCGCGCTGAACCTCGACAACGGCAGGGTTCGCTCCCGGGTGGTGGAGGTCAAGTTCCGGTTCGGCCGCAAGGACCTGCAGACCTCGCGCTTTGCCCGCTGCCCCCAGGCAAAGAAGTGGAGGCGGCGGCGATGAGTGAACCCGACGCCCGTCTCTACGCTGCTGCGTAACCCCATCGACCACATCGAGCCCGGCCCCAACGCCCGCGGCCAGGTCGGCAGACGTCGACGACCTCGCCGCCTCCCTGCGCGCGGCCGGCGAGATGGTCCCGGTCATCGTCGAGTAGCTGCCCGACGGCCGGTTCCGGCTCATCGACGGCCACCGCCGGCAATGGCCACCAACCAGGCCAACCTGCGGCACCTGGACGCGGCGCGCCGCCCGGCGACGCCGAACGCATCATCCGGCCGTTGACGATCAGCAGCCACGCAAGCCGTTCGATGACCGAGGCCATCGCCCTGCACCGGCTGACGAACGCATGACGCGGGAAAAGATCGCCCGGCTGGTCGGCAGGTCGCCGGCGTGGGGGCGGAACCGTTACGAGCGGCAGCAGGATCCTTGTCCGCCTGCTATCGCCCTCTGCAAAGGGGTCGTGTTGCAGTCTTGCCAGGAGTCGAGACTGCTGGTCACCGCTTCGCACGCGGGGCGCACACCCGGGGAGGTCCGGACGCGTGCGCCGGCGGCCGACGGCAGCGGCAACGCCGCATGCGGACGTCTGTACCGGGCACACGGCCGAAGACCTCGGCAGCGCGGCAACAGGTCCAGGCGCGTCTGTTGACGGGCTGGCGGTTCTGGCCAGGCCACATCGCGGGCATCGCGGCAGTTACGGCGGCCAGCGGCAGCAGCAGACAGGTCTGCAGGTTGCCCGTCGTCGAGCGCGGTCAGGTCAGGCGGTAATCGAGGGCGGTGTGGCGGCGACCGGCGCCGACGGTGCGGACGGCGGCGGCGAGGGCGCGGCGGGAGCCGACGAGGACGACGAGTTGTTTGGCGCGGGTGACGGCGGTGTAGAGCAGGTTGCGTTGCAGCATCATCCACGCGCTGGTGGTGAGAGGGATGACGACGGCGGGGTACTCGGAGCCCTGGGAGCGGTGGATGGTCATGGCGTAGGCGTGGGCGAGCTCGTCGAGTTCGTTGAAGTCGTAGTCGATGCTCTCGTCTTCGTCGGTGCGGACGGTGAGGGTCTGCTCCTCGACCGACAGGGCGGTGACGATGCCGACCGTGCCGTTGAACACGCCGGCTTGGCCCTTGTCGTAGTTGTTGCGGATCTGGGTGACCTTGTCGCCGGGGCGGAACACCCGCCCGCCGATGCGCCGTTCGGGTTGCCCGTCGCGGGAGGGGGTGAGGCGTTGTTGCAGCAGCCCGTTGAGGGCGCCGGCGCCGGCGGGGCCGCGGTGCATGGGGGTGAGGACCTGAACGTCGCGGCGCGGGTCGAGACCGAACTTGGCGGGGATGCGGGTGCAGGCGACATCGACGGTGAGGGCGGCGGTGGCGTCGGTGTCGTCGCAGGCGAACAGGAAGAAGTCGGGCAGGCCCTGGAGCAGGGGTGGTTTGCCGGCGTTGATGCGGTGGGCGTTGGTGACGACCCCGGACTGGGCGGCTTGGCGGAAGATCTGCGTCAGCCGGACGCGGGGGATAGCCGGGGCGGCGAGCAGATCGCGGAGGACCTCCCCGGCGCCGACGGAGGGAAGTTGATCGACGTCGCCGACCAGGAGCAGGTGCGCGCCGGGTGGAACGGCTTTGACGAGTTTGTTGGCCAGGATGAGGTCGAGCATGGAGGCCTCGTCGACGACGAGCAGGTCCACGTCGAGGGGATTGTCCCGGTCGTGGGTGGGGTCCCCGCCGGGGCGCAGCTGCAGCAGCCGGTGCACGGTGGCGGCGGGATGCCCGGTGAGCTCGGAGAGGCGTTTGGCGGCGCGGCCGGTCGGGGCGACGAGGGTGACCTTGGCTTTCTTCGCGGCGGCGAGTTCGACGATGGAGCGGACGGTGAAGCTCTTGCCGCAGCCAGGCCCGCCGGTCAGGACGGCGACCTTTGAGGTGAGGGCGAGGCGGACGGCTTGTTCCTGTCCGGGGGCGAGGTCGGCGCCGGTGCGGGCCTTCAACCACGCCAGTGCCTTGCCCCAGTCGACGCTGGTGAAGTGGGGCAGCCGGTCGGCGCGGTTGTGGAGCAGCCGCAGCAGTGACCCGGCCAGGGACTGCTCGGCGCGGTGGAACGGCACCAGATACACCGTGGGAACCGGCTCGTCCGCGCCGGGCAGGGTCTCGCGGACGAGGCCCTCCTCGGTGACAAGTTCGTCGAGGCAGGCGGTGACAAGGTCGCCGGGCACGTTGAGGATTTTGGTGGCGTCGGCGACGAGCTGCGGGGCGGGCAGGTAGCAGTGTCCGTTGTCGGTGGCTTCCGACAGGGTGTACTGCAGCCCGGCCTTGACCCGCTGCGGGCTGTCGTGGGGGATGCCGACGGCTTGGGCGATGGTGTCGGCGGTCATGAAGCCGATGCCCCACACGTCGGCTGCCAGGCGGTAGGGCTCGTTGCGGACCACTGAGATCGACGCGTCGGCGTACTTCTTGAAGATCCGCACGGCGAGGGAGGTGGACACCCCGACTCCCTGGAGGAAGACCATCACTTCCTTGATGGCCTTCTGCTCCTCCCACGCCGCGGTGATCTTCGCCGTGCGCTTCGGTCCGAGGCCGGGCACCTCCACCAGGCGAGCTGGTTCCTCCTCGATGACCCGGAGGGTGTCGAGGCCGAAGTGGGCGACGATCCGCTCGGCGAAGACGGGGCCGATGCCCTTGACCAGGCCGGAGCCGAGGTAGCGCTGGATGCCCTGGATGGTGGCGGGCAGGACGGTGGTGTAGGAGTCGACCTCGAACTGCCGTCCGTATTGCGGGTGCGACGACCACCGCCCGGACAGGCGCAGACTCTCCCCGGGCTGCGCGCCCAGCAGCGCACCGACCACCGTCAACAGGTCGCTACTGCGGTCGGTAGCTACGCGGGCGACGGTGTAGCCGGTCTCCTCGTTGACGTAGGTCAACCGCTCGAGCACCGCGTCCAGTACCGCCAGGGGCGGACGGGTGGAAGCGGTCACGGCGACCATCCTGCCGCCTACAGGCGGTGCGCTGCCACCTCGCGTCGGCGCGACCGTGCCATGCGGCCGCGGCCAGGGCGGTCAGGTTGCCGGATGGCCGCAGCGGGCGAGGTAGCGCAGCAGGTCCTGGATCTGGTACTCCTCGGCTTCGGGAACAGAGTTGTCGGCCAACCGCTTTCGAATGAGGCTGATGTCGGCCTCGACCTTCTCCGCGGCGGTCGCCGCTCCGGCGGGAGGGTCGGTCAGCGTGAGCGGTCGCATCGCCGCCGCGATCGGGCAGGTCGAGTGCCGCGCAAAGACCGCGTACCTTGGCCAGCTCCGGATAGTGCTGCCAGTCGCCAGTGACCCAGCGGAAATGGTGAAGTGGCTGACACCGGTGTGTCTGGCGGCGTCCTCAGTCGTGACCCTCCATGAGCCGTCGCCTTGCCTCAGGGTAAATCGCACCCACCCCCCGTTGATCAAATCTGATCAGACGGCCGTGCGCGAGCAGGTCTGCTTGCGCCGCACGGATCGAGCGGTAGGTGTGCCGACGGCTTCAACCGTCACGCTGCGTCAATCTTCGCCGTGTAGCGTCCGGGGCTATGAGCGGCGGTGACCACGACGCTGTCGAGGACGATCCGGGCGGTGGGCAGGCTGCGGTGACGTTACTGTCGGAGGCGATCACCGCGGCTGCGCTCACGCGCCTGCGCCACGCGGTGACCGCCGCAGCCGGCTCGGCAGGCCTGACCGATGGCGCGTTGGAGGACTTCGTCTTGGCGGTGCATGAGCTGGTCACCAACGTCGTACGCCACGGCGGCGGCGCCGGTGAACTGTTGCTGTGCCAGGACGGGGACCTGCTGACGTGCCGAGTCACCGACCGCGGCCCCGGCCTCGACGACGTCGTGGTACGCCTTCCCGGACCGGCGGAGGCTGGCCACCGGGGGCTCTGGCTGGCGCAGCGGCTCAGCGCCGCCCTCGTGATCGATAGCGGCCCCGGCGGGGTGACCGCGTCCGTCACGGCGCGCATCACACCGCCACGGCCAACCGGTCAGGGACGGTGACGGTGGAGCAGGACCGGACCTGGCAGTGGCGCTGCGACATCGAGCCCGACCGCACGGTCGTGACGCTGCTCGGCGAGATCGACATGGCCGAAGCTGATCACCTGCGCGACGTGCTCCGCAACGCCATCGCCCAGGCCACCCGCGTCGACGTGGACCTGGCGCAGCTGACCTTCATCGACTCGGCCGTGATCAACACCCTGGTCACCGCCCACCAGCACGCTGCTAGCGTCGACGTCAGGTTCACCCTGGTCAACCCCACCGGTCAGGTCCGCCGGGTCCTCGCCGTGACCGGCATCCTGCACACGCTCGGCGGGACGCCCTCGCCCTGATCCCTCGGCCTGAACGGTGCAAATAACGACATGCGGGCAGCCTTGCCGTCGGCCCGCAGTCGTCAGACGGCTCCGCGGGCGCTCGTGCGGGTCGGTTCCTGGCGAGCCATACGCCGTCGGGCTGCTGCGGCCTGTCCGTTAGCAACCGATAACCACCGCTCCAACCCGGTGATGCTCATCCCAGCCTGTCGACGCACGTTCCGCAACCCTGTCCCGCAACCGCTCGGGATTCAGAGCCAGCCGGCGGCATGACTCGCACAGCGGCGGTAATCCACCGTCCCTGCCCGGCTCGGACGGCTGGCAGCGAAGTGTGGGCGGTACGGCTTCCGAGATCGGGAGGCAGTACTTCAGGAGGCTTCCCGTGCTCGCGCACATGAGGAGAGCCTTCACGTAGTGCGGAGGCATTTTGCCCATCCCTACAGTTCCTGCTCACGGCGTGAGCGTCTCAAGGCGTCCTAGAACAACGATCGCGGTGAACGCCGCTGATACGAGCCGCCGTCGCACCGCCGGCCCGCTTGGACATACCCCTCCGCCTCACCCCAGCAACGCCTGAAGGTCATTACCTCCCGCCCCGTGTCGGAACACCGGCACCGCTCGGAGCGCGGCGACCTCAACTCTGGCCCCGTGCCGTCCCTCGCTCCCAGCTCGAACCCCCTGCCGCAGGCCCTAATCCTGGCAAAATCACTTCACGAAAGGTGCTCGGCCTGTCCGGCGGCCTCGATCAGGCCGACGACAGCCTCACCGTCTGGATCGAGCGCTACCTCGACCTGGCCGTACGCGGCGTGCGCTCCACTGAGGTGGCCGCCAAGATCGCCCGCCACCTCGGCCGGTTCGCCGCCTGGATCACCGATGGGCTCGGTCATGACCGGCTCTCGGCCGTGACCGTCCGCGAGGTGACCGCCTGACGCGATCACCTGGCAACCGCCGGCAATATCGGCCGCGACGGCACGACGGCACCGATGGCCGCCGCTACGGTCAACAACCATCTCGCGCACCTGTCGGCGCTGTTCTCCTGGATCACCGCGCACGCCCCGTCCGGGCTGCTGCGCCACGGCGATCCGGCCAAGCAGGTGGCCCCGTTGCCGCTGCCCGCCCCGCAGCCGCGAGCGCTGGCCGCCGCCCAAGTGCGCACCGTCAAGAACATCGTGGACAGGATCGAGATCTTCCACGAGCTCTAAGGTCGCCGCCACCGCCTCACGGCGCTCCGATCGCACGCCCATGCCCGTCCGCTGCGCGACCGTGCCATCGTCTACCTGCTGTTCGGCAGCGGGCTGCGCCGCGCCGAAGTGGTCGGCCTGAACCTGGATCAACTGGAGCCGGCCGACCCCGGCCGGCTGCGCCAGGCCAAGAAGGCGCGCCTCGTCGGCGTGCGCGCCAAGGGCCGTACCAGCCGCACCGTCTTCCTTGGCCGCGACGCCCGCCAGGCGCTGGCTGACTACCTCGACCAGGAGCGGCCCGGCGACGCTACCGCCAGTACCACCCCGGCGCCCGGTTCCTGTCGGCCGCCTCCATCGCCGCCCGCCGCCCCGACGGCCGCCTGTCACCGCGCTCGATCAACACCATCGTCGGCGAGGTCGGCCGCCTGCACGACGCCCAGATGTCTGACCCCGAGCGCAGGCTCGGCGTGCTGCGGCCGCACGACGCCCGGCACACCTTCGCCTTCCAGCTTTCGCAGGCCTCCGGGCATAACCGGACCGAGCTCGAACGCCGCCTGGGCCACGCCAACGACCGCTACCTGCGCCTGTACACCAACCCGCCCGACGACATCGCGGCCGGCTACATCGAGGACCTGTGACCCCGCGCTGATTCCCAGCGGACCACGCCCGGGGGCGGGCCAACCGCGGCCGGTGCAGGCTACCGGGGAGGATCGGGTGCCAGGCTTCCGTCGGGGGCGATGTGATCGAAGATCTGGCCGATCAGCGTGATCACATGCGGGTCCTCCACCGCGTACAGCGTCCGGCGGCCGTCCCGGCGTGCGCTGATCAGGCCGGCCAGGCGAAGCTTGGCCAGGTGCTGGGAGACCGTGGCGATGCCGATGCCCGCGTGCGTGGCCAGCGTGCTGACGTCGTAGGAACCGTGGGTGATCAGCCACATCAGGTGCAGCCGTACCGGGCTGGCCAGCAGGGCGAACGTCTCGGCCGCCGCCCTCAGCTGCGCCGGGGTCGGCGCTGGGTGCTCGGCTCCGGGTGAACCCGGAGCGGGGGAGGTCGACATCGTTCCTCCATTGTCTCGCGCCGACGGCCTGTCGCCCACCCTACGTTTCGACACTTGCGCGATTTACGAAACATGTGGAAGATGGGGGCACTCCGAAGGGGAGTAGTCCGCAACGCCCGCACGTCGACACGCTGAGAACCTCGCGTTCTCCGGCGGCGGGGACCGGTCACCGGCCGGTGGACGAGACCTTCGGCCACGCAGTCATGCCTGGCCGAGTCCTCCCGTGGGTGCCCGGCCGGGTTGTCCACCGCCCGGGAAGGACTTCTCCACGTGGTTTCGACCAACGCTGCTGCGCCCGCTGCTGAGCTGCGCGCTGCTCACCCTGTGTTCCGCACCGGGTTTGATGGAGACATCGAAACCTGGGAGGAACACCAGCGATGCCGGCACCGAAGAAGTACAACG
>NZ_JBRIQN010000094.1:0-11543 GCF_052981855.1 Micromonospora sp. LZ34 | reverse complement strand
CGAGGCTGGCTTCGCCGCCTCTGCGCGTACGCCAGTGCTCGCCGTCATCGCTGAGCGCCAATGCGCTGTCAAATGCGCCCCCGGCGAGGTCATCGCCGCCGGTGGGGACACTGAATCCGGCCAGCGTGGAGTAGGCGAACTTGGCATACTTCGCTGCGGCGCCTCGGGCGTTCCACGCCGGGGGTTGCTGTCCGTTGAGCGCGACGATGTCGCCGTCGGTGTCGCGGGCGATGACGAGTGCAGCGGCCGACTGTATGGTGATCGACTCCTGGGCCGGCGAGGGCTGTGGTTCAGCGGTCCAGAAGGGATGGTCCGCCTCGGCGGCGAGAGCCATGAAGAACTTCGTGCCCCAGTAGGGGGATCCGCCCGCGAGGTATTGCTCGACCACCCCTGTGTTGGGATAAGCGTAGCCGACGGTAAGGGCGCCGTCCTCGGTGGCGATGGGCTGGCGCCACCACCAGTCGAGGTGCCGTTCGGCGAGGCCACGCGTGCGCGCCCAGGGTAGGGCGGGCACGTTGGCGGCGGCGAGCATGGACCAGAAGGCGCCCTGGCCGAGCCGGTAGCCGAGGCTGCGGCCGAAGGGCAGCCCGGCGCCGTCGCTGGCGAACCAGTCCTGGAATTGTGTGGCGAATACCGTCGCGCGCCGGGTGAAGCGCTCGGCGCGTGCGTCGTCGACCGCCTTGAGCGAGGCGAGTAGCAGGCCGTAGAAATGGAATCCGAACGGCACGTAGTAGTCGCGGGGGGCGGTCTTGCCGGGCTGGCCGGGGCCGTCGGAGTACCAGCCGTCGGCGAGGGTGAACTCCTCCAGCCGGTTCAGGTGCGCGGTCACTCGGGCGTCATCGGTGGGTACGCCCACCGCGCGCAGCCCGGTCGCGGCGAGCAGCGGAAAGAAGTGCCAGTTGTTGTCGACGGGTTCGGCCTGTGCCGCCGCTGACAGCCAGGTCGAGAGGTGATCCCGCTGGCGCCCGGTGAGAGGATCCCAGAGTTCGTGGGGGGCGACGGCGAGGGCGTAGCCGATGGCGGCGGACTCGACGATGCGTTGGTCGTGGTCCATGGGTGGCCCGACGTACCAGGCGTGTTCCGGGTCGAGGGCAGCGGTGAGCGCGGCGCGGACCTCGTGCCATGGCGTGTCGGCGGTGCCGCCACCCGCGGCGTACGCGGCGAGGCCCCAGAGTGGCCGGGCCACCAGCTCCAGCCAGGTCGCGCCTGGGTCGTGGTTGCTGGCGTGCACCGGCTGGCGGCCCGGACCCAGTGCGGCGATGCGCGTCGCGGGTGCGATGACCTGCATCAGTGCGTTAGACCAACCCGCCCGGCCTGCGGAAACGATTCCATGGATCTGGCGTAGCGACGGCATGCATGACAGGTTACGATAGCAGTAACCGCTTTCACAAGTGTTACCATGGGTCTTTCTCACCGAAGGAGCCCAGTGAGCCAGCCGACGAAGCGTCCCACCATTCGCGATGTGGCCAAGGCCGCGGGAGTCTCGGTCGCAACCGTCTCCCGGACATTGAAAGGCGACTATCCGGTCGCCAATGCCACCCGCGCGAAGATCCAGCGTGCGGTGCGCGACCTTGACTACGTCGTCAACGCTCACGCCCGGGCGCTCTCGGGAACGACCTCCAAGGTCGTAGCCATCGTGGTGCATGAGCTTGTCTCCCCTTTCTTCGCCCACATTGCAGCCGGCGTCGAACGGCAGGCGACCGAGGTCGGGCGGCTCTGCCTGGTCTGTACCACTCACGGAGACTCAGATCGAGAGTTGGAAATCGTCAAACTCATGCGCGAGCAGCACGCCGACGCGGTGATCCTGGTCGGCGGCGTGGTCGAGTCCCCCGAGTACCTTCAGCGCATGAAGCGCTTCGCCCATGGCCTCGCCGAGGCCGGCTCCAAGCTCGTGCTCTGTGCCCGCCCGTCGCTCGGCCCGGACACTCCGGCGATCAACGTCGACTACGACAACACCGGCGGCGCGTATGCCGCCACATCGCACCTGCTCTCGGCCGGGCACCGGCGGATCGCCATGGTCGGCGGCTTCGCCGGGCATACGACGAGCGAGCAACGCATCCAGGGCTACCGGGACGCGCTGAAAGCGTACGGTTTGCCGGTCGAGCCGCAGCTCATCTCCCGCGGCGAACTGGTCCGCCGCAGTGGATACGACCGCGTCAACGACCTGCTGGCCCGCGGAATCGATTTCACGGCAGTCTTTTGCGGCAACGACCATGTGGCGGCGGGTGCGATGGCGGCGCTGCGGGACGCGGGCAAGCGGATTCCGCATGACGTCAGCGTGATGGGCTTCGACGACGCCCCCTTCGCCGAGGACCTCAACCCGCCACTGACCACTGTCCATCTGCCCCATGAGGAGCTGGGGCGCACATCGGTGCGGATGGCCTTGCAACCAGGCGGGTCGCCGCGCCAGCACGTCAGGCTGGGCACCCACATCGTGGTACGCGACTCGGTCGCCCTCGCCCCCGTCACCTGACAGGCTGGCCGGGCGCGGCGGATGATCCGCTCACGCCCGGCGTTCCGCAGCGTTCAGTTCGCGGCCTCGTACTCCTTGGCGTACTCGGCGGCCATCTTGTCGCCGCCGTCGGTCTTGTACTTCTTGACTGCCGCGGCCCAGTCGTCCATAGTGGCTCGGCCGGTGATCACCGCGACCATCGCGTCGTCGATCGCCTTCTTGATGCCCGCCTCGACCCTGCTCGCGGTGTCCGACGTCAGGCCAAACGCCGGGTTGAGCAGCAGGTTGGGCTCGATCTGACGCTCGTAAGAGTGCATCAGCGTGATCGCCTCGGCCGAGACACCCGGATAGTAGAGCACCGCCGGCGCATCACACAGGTACTTGACCGGCAGATTGGTGGCATTATCCCCTGCCGTCCACAGCTCGGTCGGCACCGGCGCACCCGACGCATCACGGGTGAAGTGCGTGCCTTCCACACCGTAGTGCAGCAGCTCATACTCCTTGGTGCCGAACGGCGAGGCCAGGAAGTCCAGAATCCGCAGCAGCATCTTGACCCGCTCCGGCGAAGCCTTCTTCACGACCGTGTAACCGAAGATGCCGCGACTGGCCCACGCCTTGCCGCCACCGGGACCACCAAGGTAGGGCAGGGCCGGGGCTACCTCGTAGGCGCCCTTCGCCGACTTGATCATCTGCGAGTACGCGCCGAACCCGTCGGTGAGGCTCGCCGTGGACTGACCCGCGAAGTGGGTCTTCGCGTCGACCTGCGAGACGGTCATCGCGTCCGGGTAGTATGCCCCGGCCGCGTACAGCTCGCGCATGAACTGGACGGCCTGCTTGAGCTCCTCGGTGGCATAGGTCGGGGTAAAGGTGCCGCCCTCGACCTTCCAGAAGTTCGGCGCGCCGAACGCCCCGCCGTGCACCCCCCAGCCGAAGTTAGCGGGGGGCTTGCTGGCACCGAGGGCCCACCTGCGGTCCCTGGTCAGCGCCTTCGCACCGGTCAACACGTCGTCCCTGGTCCAGCTGCCCTTGACGATGGCCGCCTCGTCCAGGTTGGCGCCCTTCCACAGCTGCCGGTTGAGGTAGAGGATGTTGCCGGGAGCAGGGCGCTCGACCGGTACACCCATGATCCTGCCCTTGATGCGCCCCATACCCTTCCACGCATAGGTAGGAATGTTGGCGAGGTTCGGATAGGCCTTAACGGCGTCGCCAGACAGGTGCTCCGAGAGATCGGCGAAGTTGCTGGCGATGAGCTCCGCCTCGCGTGGCAGGACGTACCCGCCGCCGAAATTGATCAAATCGGGCAGGTCGTCACCGGCCATCATCGTTGCCATCTTGGCCTGGTAGTCGGCGTCAGGGATGACTGTCAGCTCCAGGTCGATGCCGAGCGCGGTGTTGACGGCCTGCAGGAACTTGTTGGTCTCCTTCGGCCCGGGCGGCGTGCCGTAGCTGATGACCGCGGCACGGACCTTCGATCCGTCGCCGGGCACGCCGTTGATGGCGGTTCCGATCGTTGTGGGGTACTTGGTGTATCCGTTCTGCACGCCGGTTGCGTTGCCAGGAAGTTCGGGGGTCGGGACCTTCGCGGGGTGGTAGGTCGGCCAGGCGGCCAGATCCTTACCGGCGCTGCCGACGCCGGAGCGACTGCTGCCGCAGGCGCTCAGTAACGACGGGACGGCGACGGCCGTGGCGCCCAGGCCGACGGCCCGCAGCAGGGAACGACGGCTGAGTTCGGACGACATAAGGTGGATCCTTTCTCGACAAACGATCTGGGGCGGTGCCGGGACGGGATGTGCGGATCGATCAGCTCTTGATGGCTCCGGTCAGCACTCCCTTGACGAAGAAGCGCTGCACGAACGGGTAGATCAGAATGATCGGGACGATGGCAATGACCAGGACCGCCATGCGCACGGTTTCGGGGGCCGAGACCATTCCGGACTCACCGGCGGACGGGTCGACCAGTTGGGCACCCGAGATGACGTAGGTGCGCAACAGCTGCTGGACCGGCCACTTCTCGTCCGACAGGTAGATGGACGCGCTGAACCAGGCGTTCCAGTAGCTCACCGCGTAGAACAGGCCGATGACGGCCAGCACCGCCTTCGACAGTGGGATGACGATCCGCCGCAGCGCCTGCCATTCGCTGGCGCCGTCCAGTCGGGCGGCCTCGAACAGCTCCTCGGGCAGGCCCTGGATGAAGCCGCGGATGATGACGAGGTTAAAAACGTTGATCATGACTGGGGCGATCAGCGCGGCGTAGGTGTCGAGCAGGCCGAGCTCCTTGACCACGAGGAAGGCGGGGATCATGCCCGGCGGGAACAGGAAGGTGAAGAGGATGCCCAGCATGATCTTCTTACCGCCGACGAGTTGCGGACGGCTGAGCGCATACGCGAGCAGCGTCGTCGCGATCAAGCTGACGGCAGTGCCGACGACGGTGACCCCGACGCTGACACCCACCGCCCGGGTCACCTGACCGCCCTGGAAGATCTCCCGGTACGCATCCAGCGTCGGATGTTCGGGCCACAGCACCCATCCACCGTTGGCCACCACATCCTCAGGGCTGGCCAGGCTGGTGGCGATGACCACGATGAACGGGACGATGACCAACAAGCAGACGATCGTGAGCGCGACGCCCTTGGCAGCCACCGTGACAGGGCTGGGCTTCTCACTCCAGACGGGCCGGCTCATCGGTAGACTCCCTGCTCGCCGAGACGGTGTGCGACCTTGTTGGCGGCGTAGACGAGCACGGCGCCGACGAGGCCCTTGAAGATTCCGGCCGCCGCGGCGTAGGGGAAGTCACCGCCGACGATGCCCTTGAAGTACACGAAGGTATCGATGATCTCCCCGACCTGCGGGCCGACGGCATCGCGTTGCAGCAGGATCTGCTCGAAGCCGACCGAAAGGATCTCGCCGAGCCGCATCACCAGCAGCAGCACGATCACTGGCCGGATGCCCGGCAGGGTGACGTGCCAGAATCGCCGCCAGGGCCCGGCGCCGTCGACCACCGACGCCTCATAGAGCGTCTCGTCGACCTGGGTCAGCGCGGCCAGGAAAATAATCGTCCCCCAGCCGGACTCCTTCCAGATTATCTGCGCGACGAGCAGGGGTTTGAACGCCTCAGGATTACCGATAACGTCGATCGTGCTCAGGCCCTGATCGGCGAGCAGGCCGTTTATCACGCCCGCACCGCCGAGGATCTGCTGGAACACCGCCACGACGATCACCCACGAGATGAAGTGCGGCAGGTAGACGACGTTCTGCACCAGGCGCTTGATCGTCGTGGAAGCCAAACTATGTAGCAGCAGGGCCAGTGCCAGCGGAACGGGGAAGAAGAAGATCAACTGGAGCAGCGAGATCTCCACGGTGTTGAGCACCGCGTTCCAGAAATCGGCGTCACCGAACATCCTCGAGAAGGCGTCGAAGCCGACCCAGTTGGATTCGACGACCTTCTGGCCAGGCCAGTAGTCGGTGAAGGCGATGCCCATGCCGAACGCTGCGCCCAGGTGAAAGATCAGAAAGTACGCCAGGCCGGGCAGAAGGAACAGCCATAGTAACCGGTCACGCACGATGCGTCGCCACAGCGGCGTGTGTTTGTGCGCCCCGGCCGGACCTGCGGCGCGTCCACCCGGCTTGGTCGTGGTGCGGCGGATAGCTCCGACCGTCATGCGTCCTCCTGCTGCCTGAGTGACGCAGAACATAAATCGGTTACCACGACCGCGTCAAGGCCCTGTCGAGCGCGGGGAACGATTGACCATGTCAGGGCATGCCTACTACAGTGCGACGTCGGTGAAAACGGTTTCTATAGGAGCAGCTCATATGCCTCTCCCCCGCCCGGTCGGTGCGTTCGCCATGCGTCCTAACGTGCTGCCAGCCGCCTTCTCACCCGAGCTCGTGGCCCGGCTCGCCACACGACTGGACCTGCTCGACGGTTCAGACGAGACCGGAGTGATCTCCTTCGACGATCCCCGGATCGCCGACGTCACGGTCCTGATCACCTCGTGGGGCTGCCCGCCGATCGACGCCTCGGTCTTGGCCGTCGCGCCACGGCTGCGCGCGGTCATCCACGCGGCCGGTTCGGTGCGAGGGCACCTCTGCGAGGAGGTATGGCGGCGCGGGATCGCCGTCTCATCGGCGGCCGACGCCAACGCCGACCCGGTAGCCGACTTCACCGCCGCCGCGATCGCGTTCGGCGTCAAGCGGGTCCTGCCGCTGGCCCGCCGTTACGCGCAGGGACACTATGCAGCCTTCGACGAACGGCCCGGCGCCGACGGCCGGGTGATCGGTGCCGTCGGCGCATCGCGGATCGGGCGTCGGGTCATTCGGCGCCTCGTCGCCACCGGGCACCAGGTGTTGGTGGCCGACCCGTACCTGGCGCCGGCCGACGCCGCAGAACTCGGCGCGCAGCTACTCGAACTGGACGAGGTATGCCGACGCAGCGCGGTACTGACCATCCACGCCCCGCAGCTGCCCTCGACCCGCCACCTGATCAACGCCGATCGGCTGAAACTACTGCCCGACGGCGCCCTCGTCGTCAACACCGCGCGCGGCAGCCTGCTCGACACCGACGCCCTGGTAGCGGAGTGCACCTCCGGGCGCCTCGACGCCATCCTCGACGTCACCGACCCGGAGCCGCTGCCGGTCGGGCATCCCCTCTTCAGTCTGCCAAACGTGCTGGTGACACCGCATGTGGCGGGAGTGCAGGGCAGCGAGGTCCGCCGGTTCGGCGCCTACGCCACCGCCGAGGTGGAGCGCTTCACCAGCGGCAAGCCGCTGCTCGGCGAGGTGCACCTGACCGATCTCACCCGCATGGCCTGACCGATTGCCGTCCAGCAGGAAGGAATCACCATGAAAAAGATCAACATCATCATGAACGGCGTCACCGGTCGCATGGGCTACCGCCAGCACCTGGCGCGTTCCATCCTCGCCATTCGGGAACAGGGCGGTCTCGCCCTGCCCGACGGCGAGGTGCTCTATCCCGAGCCGATCCTCGTCGGTCGCAGCGCCGCGAAGCTCGAGACACTCTGTGCCCAGCACGAGCTGACGCGCTACTACACCGACCTCGATGAGGCGCTCGCCGACCCCGACGCCGAGGTCTACTTCGACGCCCAGGTGACGACGGCCCGAGTCGCGGCACTGACCAAGGCCATCGCCGCCGGAAAGCACGTCTACACGGAGAAGCCCACCGCCGAAACTCTCGACGAGGCGCTGGCGTTGGCCACCGCCGCCCGCGAACGGGGCATCCACCACGGCGTGGTAGCCGACAAGCTCTACCTGCCCGGTCTGCAAAAGCTCAAGCGCCTCGTCGAATCGGGCTACTTCGGACGCATCCTGTCGGTGCGAATTGACTTCGGCTACTGGGTCTTCGAAGGCGACTGGCAGAGCGCGCAGCGCCCCAGCTGGAACTACCGAGCCGAGGACGGTGGCGGCATGATCCTGGACATGTTCCCGCACTGGCGGTACGTGCTCGACCACGTCATCGCCCCCGTGCGGTCGATCTACGCACAATCGGCGACCCACATCCACGAGCGCGTCGACGAACGGGGCAACACCTACACGGCCACGGCAGACGACGCCGCCTATGCGCTCCTGGAACTAGACGGCGGGATCATCGCGCAGGTCAACTGCTCCTGGGCCACCCGCGTCGACCGCACGGAACTGGTGACCTTCCACGTCGACGGCACGCACGGCAGCGCCGTCGCGGGCCTGCGGGGATGCCGCATTCAGCACCGAAACGTCACCCCGAAACCGGTCTGGAATCCCGACCTCCCGGTCAGCCACGACTTCCGGTCCCAGTGGGTCGAGGTGCCCGAGAACGACGCATACGACAACGGCTTCAAGATCCAATGGGAGCAATTCCTGACCGCCGTCGCCACCGGAGCACCGTACGAGCACGACTTGTTCGCGGGTGCACGCGGCGTCCAGCTCGCCGAACTCGGTCTTCAGTCGGCCCGCGAGAACCGCAAGCTGGCGGTGCCGGCGCTATGAGGAGCCAAATCTTCAACACGGCGCCCCATGTCGTGGCTGATCCGACCGCCGCCAACGGGCGCGGCCGGCCTGCCGTGGTCAACTGGGACCCGATCCTTGCCTTCCACCAGGTGTGGGCACTCGGCAACCCCGCCGAGACGGTAGCGACCGTGGTCCGCCGCCAGGAGGCACACATCCGATGAGGCTTGCGTTCTCCACCCTCGGATGCTCTGGACTGCCCCTGTCGGAAGTCGTCGCGCTGGCACAACAGACCGGTTGGACCGGCATCGAGGTGCGCGCCGCCAACGACGAGCCGGTCCACATCGGGCTGAACCCGGCGCAACGCGCTCAGGCTCGGGCGGACCTGGCGGGCGTAACGCCGATCTGCATCGCCTCCTATGTGCGGGTCGCCGCGGAGGGCAGCGACGATGCGTGCGTGGCCGACGCCCTCGCGCACGCCCGGCTCGCCGCTGACCTAGGTATCTCCGCCGTTAGGGTGTTCGCCGGTGCGCCGGTGCCGGGCCGTGACGCCGACGACGCAGCGGTACGCCGGCTCGCAGAGATCGCGGCCGGGTTACCCGCAGGCGTGGCGGTCTGGCTGGAAACACACGACTCGCATCCCCGGGGCGCCGATATCGCCCGAGTGCTGCGGCGGGTCGGGGACCGCAGGGTGCGGGCCATCTGGGATGTGCTGCATCCGTGGCGCTGCGGCGAGGCGCCGGGCGAAACCATGGAGGCATTGCGCGCGCACCTCGCGCACGTACAGGTCAAGGACGTCGCGAGCGCGACCGAGCGGACTCCCCTGCCGCTAGGGACGGGCAGCGTTCCGCTCGCCGCGGCCCTAAACCTGCTCGCATCCGACGGGTATTCCGGCTGGCTCGGTTTGGAGTGGGAGAGCAAGTGGCACCCGGGCGCGGTGCCACTGCCCGAGGCGTTGCACGCCAGCCTCAGGTGGTTGCGCACCCGAGGCGGGCCAGCGTTGCGCCGCATCACGGCAGCGGGACCGTCCGGCTGACGGCTCCGGCGCAGAGACGTTGGTGGGCCCGCCCTCAATGGTGTTTCTGGTGCGGCAGGCTGACGATGCGGGCCGATCCGGATACGCAGCCGCCCCGGTGCTGGACTCTCACCTCTTCGCGGGGTGGCCGCTGGACCTGGTACCCCTCCTCTGATGGTCGTCCGCTTCGCCGCCGAGTATCGACGGCCCCGTCTTCTTCGGAGATTTTGATGGCACGCCATCTGCACCCTTGCGCCTCATTGCGGGCCTACTTCGGCTGGCGGCTGCGCCACTGGAGACTCGTCAGCGGCATGACCCAGCGAGAGTTGGGACGTCGACTTGGGTATGACCACACGCACCTGAGCAAGGTGGAAAGCGGTGACCGATGGCCGCCTCCGGAGCTACCCAACCTCATTGATCGGCTGTTCGACACCGGCGGTGAGTTGGCGGCCTTGTGGCCGCTGGTCGAGCGGGAACGGCAGCAGGCTACCCGGGTTAGCCCGGCCGGGCTGGGCGATGGCGGCCTGCCAACATCACGGCCCGGCTCCGATGCCGTCGCGGGGATGGAAGCGTTGTTGCGCGCCTACCACGCTGCCGGTGACGAATTTGGCAGTCGAGATCTAATCACGTCCATCGAGCACCATACCAGGACGGTTGTTCAGTGGCAGGCGGGCCAATCCGACCCACCCGCCACCGCGCTCGTGGGCTTGGCCGCCAAGTTTGCCCTGCTCGCCGCGTGGGCTCGATTCGACGGCACGGACTACGCCACGGCGTTGTTCTGGGCAACCGCTGGCCAACAATGGGCCACGATGGCTGGCGACGTCAACGCCGTCAGCAGGTCGCTCACACGGCAGAGCAGCGTCCACTGGTCCGTCGGCAACCCCGCTGGCGCGATCGCGATAGCCGAGGCCGCCCGGCGCATCGACGGGATCTCCCCCGAAGTCAATGCCTGGGCTTGTCTCGCCCAGGCACGCGGCCACGCCTTCGCTGGGGACCGCCGCAACTGCGAGCTGCGGCTCGCAGAGGCGGCCGATCTGATCCGATCGACAAATCCAAAATTGGAGCCGTGGAATCCTGGGTTGAGCGATGTGGTGTTGCCGCTCGCCACTGGCACCTGCTATCGAGATTTGGCGGTGCGGGTGGGTCTACATGAGTTGGCGGAGCAGGCAGTCGTCCACATCACCAGTGCGTTGACCTCTGTGCCGCTGCGGTGCGGGAACGTTCGGGCCGTGGTGGCCACCCGGCTGGCCAGCGCCCACGTCAGCGCGGAACAGCCGGATGAAGCGATTGCCGTACTCACCCGGCTGGTGGACACGGCACACGGCTCCGCTCGGATGCTCAACGAACTACGTGCCGTACACTCCAGGCTCGTCACGCGTTGGGCTGACGTGGCAGCCGTGCGTAAGCTGACCGACCAGATGCAGGCGGCCAACCTGATTCCGACCTCGTTTACGCCATCCGGCGAGCTCAGCCCGTCGGAATGAACGCCGATCATACATGCTTACGCGGACGATGTCCTAGTGTTCTATCTCGCAAATAGCTAGCCGCTTTACGACCTCGTGCGCAATTGGGCAGGGCCGTGAGCTGCCATGATTCGGTTCCGGGAAGCCGAGCGCAAACACCGTCCCAACGGATCCCGGTCGAGCACGCCATCGCCGGGCTGGTGTCCGACCGCATGATCACCTGGTAGCCGCGAAACCGCATCACCACAGCTCACCGCCCCACCTAATTGCGCACGAGGTCGAAAGACCGGCGAGTGGACGGAAGGACGCCGCATTGGCTTGGAACTCCTCGCCAAAGCCCGAATGACCGCTGTCCAGCCAACCAACCCGCCCCCGAGCCGACCTCAATCGCCGCATAGCATCAAACCGGATCCCGCGATGGCCGTCTTCTATACCACCATGCCCCGCTGTGCAGAAGCTGCCCGTGCCGGGGCAGCCCAAGTCCGCGGACCGCTGGCATCTGTGGCACAACCTGAGCGACGCCGTGGACAACCGAGGCCCAAAGCTATCACCACTCCCGCCGACCAACGTCGATCAGGCCCCGCCCTTGACGGAAAAGCGGTCAACTTGCGGCCCGCTTCGAAACTTGTCGATTGGTTGTAACGTCTGCCACACGTTCCAGCCCGCTGGGTCGCCG
>NZ_JBRIQN010000093.1:0-11629 GCF_052981855.1 Micromonospora sp. LZ34 | reverse complement strand
GACCCCAGGACTCATCAAGTCCAGGCGGGGGGAGTGCTCACCCGCCCGCGGCTACCAGTGTCGAGTCTGCCAACGCCTCACCCGACAGCTCCCATTAGGCGGGGGAGTCGAGGGGGAAGAGGAGGCAGGTGGAGGTGGCGTGGGCGACCAGGCGGGCCCGGGCGTCGAAGAGCTTCGCCTCGGCGAGGGCGGTGCGCCGGCCGCGTTGCAGCACGCTGCCCTCGCAGCGCAGGGTGCCGGAGTCCACGGTGACCGGACGGAGGAACTTCACGTTCAGGTCCAGCGAGGTGTAGCCGACACCGGCCGGCAGCGTGGTGTGCACCGAGCAGCCCGCGGCGGTGTCCAGCAGGGTGGAGATCACCCCGCCGTGCACGGTGCCGAGCGGGTTGTAGTGGAACTCCTGCGGGACCATCTCGACCGCAACCCGGCCCTCGTCGGCCTCCATCCGGGCCATGTCGAGCAGATGCATCACCGGCGGCGCCGCCAGCTCGCCGTCGATCATCGCGCGGAGCAGCTCCAGGCCGCCGCGCCGGCCGAGGTGCGCGGCGCTGAGGCCCGGGTCGGACCAGGAGAAGGTGCGGCTGCGACCCTGCGTCTGTGTCATGGACTCAGCCTGGCAGCCCGTTGCTGAGTCTGTCAATCAGACCTAGCCTTGGGGCATGAGACCCCCCGCACTGGACTGGTCGGTGGAGAACTGCACCATCGCCCGGGCGATGGCCGTCCTCGGCGAGAAGTGGACCCTGGTGGTGCTCCGCGAGGTGTTCAACGGGGTCCGCCGCTTCGACGACATGCGGGTCCGCACCGGGATCCCCCGGCAGGTGCTCACCAACCGGCTGGCCACCCTGGTCGACGAGGGGGTGCTGCGCAGGGAGCCGTACCGGGAGCCGGGCACCCGGGCGCGCCACGAGTACCGGCTGACCGAGAAGGGGCTCGACCTCTGGCCGGTGCTGGTCGCCGTGCTCGGCTGGGGGGACCGCTACCTGGCCGACCCGGACGGCTCGCCGTTGAGCGTCGGGCACCGGGACTGCGGCGGCGAGGTGCACGTCGAGCTGCGCTGCGAGCGGGGGCACCCGGTGACCGCGGCGCGCGACGTGGTGCCGCGGCCGGGCCCGGGGGCGCGCAAGCGGGTCGACTGACCTCGCCGCGCGCGTCGGTGCGCGGACGGGTGGCGGCCCGCCCGCGCACTGGGGTCGGTCGCTACCAGCGGAAACCGGCGGCGTACGAGACGCTCGCCAGCACCTGCTGGCCGCTGGTGTTCGGGTGGAAGTAGTCCCAGCCGGAGAGCTGGCTCAGCGTGAACGGGTAGTTGAAGACGGCGTTGCCGTCGAAGAGGCAGTTGGTGCCGTACGCCGCGCAGGCCTGGGCCAGCTGGGTGTTGTAGTCGACCACCCGCTGCCGGACCCGGGCCCGCCGGTCCACGTCCGCCTGGGCGGTGGAGGTCGGGTTGGCCAACATGGACTGGCAGATGCCGAAGAGCGACCAGGCGGAGCGCGCGCTGCCGCTGGTCCGGCCGACGGACCAGAGCCGGTGGATGTCGGGGACGCTGATCACCAACACCCGGGCGGTGGGCAGGCCCGCCCTGATCCGGTTGAGCGCGGAGTCGATGTTCGCCCGGAAGGTGCTCACCGGGGTCATGCTCGACTCCGAGCTGGTGCAGGCGTCGTTCGCGCCGATCAGCATGGTGACGTAGCCGACGCCCTGGCTGACCGCGGTGCCGGCCTGTCCGTACATGTCGGCGGACTTCGCGCCGGAGCGGGCGTCGTTGTGGTTGCGGCCGCCGATCGCCGGGTTGACCGCGCGGATCCGCAGGTAGTGGCTGTTGACGCTGGAGTAGTCGCCGGTGCTGAACGACCGCGACGTGCAGTCGACGTACCAGCCGCAGGCGTTGAAGCCGCGGGTGATGGAGTCGCCGAGGCTCGCCATCGAGCTCGGCGGCGGGCCGGGGTCGGCCTGGGCGGCGGTGGGGGCGGCGGCGAGCAGGGTGACGGTGGCGGTGGCGCTGGAGAGGACGGCCAGCGCGCGGCGGGCGAGGGACATGATGGCCTCCGGATCACGGGTGCCGGACATGCTGCGGTGGCCAGATCGTATAGATGACGCTCGCTGTCCACAATGTTGCTCCGGTGTTACATCGGGGTGTCGGGTCAATACGGGCAAACAGGGTCTTGCTCAGGATCTTAAACATGTGAATACTTCACTCAGTCCGGCCGGTTGTCCCAGATCGGCCGGCATCGTCCCCGGGTCCGCCGCCCCCGCGGCGCGGCCCTGTCACCCCCTTCCGGGAGGTTGTTACATGCGACCCACGAGGTCATCCCTCCGCCGTGCCGCCACCGTGGCCGCGGCCGGAGCCCTGGTCGCCGGCTCGCTGCTCGGCGCCCCGGCCCAGGCGGCACCCGCGGCCGCCACCCCCGATGCCGCGGCCGGCCTGGCAGAGCGCCTCGGCGCCCGATCCGCCGGCACGTACGCCGACGCCAGCGGCAAGATGGTCGTCACGGTGACCGACGCGGCCGCGGCCCGTCAGGTCCGGGCGGCCGGCGCCACCCCCAAGCTGGTCACCCGCGGCGCGACCGAGCTGGCCCGGGCCACCGCCGAGCTGGAGAACAGCGCGAAGATCCCGGGCACCGCCTGGTGGACCGACCCGGCCACCAACCAGGTCGTGGTCTCCGTCGACAGCACCGTCACCGGCGCCAAGCTGGAGCGGGTCAAGGCCGCCGCCGCGCGCACCAACGGCGCGGTGCGGATCGAGGCCGAGGCGGGTGTGCTCAGCACCCGGATCTCCGGCGGCAACGCCATCTACGCCGGGGGCGGCGGTCGCTGCTCACTCGGCTTCAACGTGCGCAACAGCGCCGGCACCCAGTACTTCATCACCGCCGGGCACTGCACCAACATCTCGTCGAGCTGGTACTCGAACTCCGCGCAGACCACCTACCTGGGCGCGCGGACCGGCACCAGCTTCCCCGGCAACGACTATGGGATCGTCCAGTACAACAGCAGCGTCAGCCGGCCGGGCAACGTCTACCTGTACAACGGCAGCTACCAGGACATCACCGCCGCCGGCAACGCCTACGTCGGCCAGTCGGTCCGGCGCAGCGGCAGCACCACCGGTCTGCGCAGCGGCTCAGTGACCGCCCTCAACGCCACCGTCAACTACGCACAGGGCTCGGTCTACGGTCTGATCCGGACCAACGTCTGCGCGGAGCCGGGTGACAGCGGCGGCTCGCTCTTCGCCGGCAGCACCGCGCTGGGCCTGACCTCCGGCGGCAGCGGCAACTGCTCCTCCGGCGGCACCACCTACTTCCAGCCGGTCACCGAGGTGCTGAGCCGCTACGGCGTCAGCGTCTACTGACCGTTCCCCGCAGCGGGCCGTCGGAGCGATCCGACGGCCCGCCCGCGTGTCCGGGGCCGTCCGGGCCGGTGCCCGGGTTGGGTAGGCGCGCCCGGTGCCAGCCGGCGCCGGTGGATCCTGACAGAATGCGGGGAGCAGACGTGTACCGCAGATGAGGAGACGCAAGTCGTGATCCGTACCCATGACGCCGGCAGCCTGCGCGCGACGGACGCCGGCACCACGGTGACGCTCGCCGGGTGGGTCGCCCGCCGGCGCGACCACGGCGGCGTGATCTTCGTCGACCTGCGCGACGGCTCCGGCGTGGTCCAGGTGGTGTTCCGCGAGGAGGACGCGCACGCGCTGCGCAACGAGTTCTGCGTCCGGGTGACCGGCGAGGTGACCCGCCGCCCCGAGGGCAACGAGAACCCGGAGCTGCCCACCGGCGAGGTCGAGGTCACCGCCGTCGAGCTGGAGGTGCTCTCCGAGGCCGCGCCGCTGCCGCTGCCGGTGGACGACCAGGTCGAGGCCGGCGACGACGTCCGGCTGCGCTACCGCTACCTGGACCTGCGCCGCAGCGGTCCGGCCCGGGCGATGCGGCTGCGCTCCCGGGCCAACCAGCTCGCCCGCGCGGTGCTGCACGAGCGGGACTTCCTGGAGATCGAGACCCCCACGCTGACCCGCTCGACGCCCGAGGGCGCCCGTGACTTCCTGGTGCCGGTGCGCCTGCAGCCCGGCAGCTGGTACGCGCTGCCCCAGTCGCCGCAGCTGTTCAAGCAGCTGCTGATGGTCGGCGGCATGGAGCGCTACTACCAGATCGCCCGCTGCTACCGGGACGAGGACTTCCGCGCCGACCGGCAGCCGGAGTTCACCCAGCTCGACATCGAGATGTCCTTCGTCACCGAGGACGACGTGATCGACCTCGGCGAGGCGATCGTCGCCGCGCTCTGGTCCGACCTGGCCGGCCACGAGATCTCCCGGCCGATACCGCGGATCACCTGGCACGACGCGATGGCCCGGTACGGCTCCGACAAGCCGGACCTGCGCTACGGCGTCGAGCTCACCGAGCTGACCGACTACCTGCGCGGCACCGAGTTCCGGGTCTTCGCCGGCGCGATCGACGCCGGCGGCTACGTCGGCGCGGTGGTGATGCCGGGCGGCGCCAGCCAGAGCCGCAAGGAGCTGGACGGCTGGCAGGACTGGGCCAAGGCGCGTGGCGCCCGCGGCCTGGCGTACGTGGTGCTCGACGCCGAGACCGGCGAGGCGCGCGGCCCGGTGGCGAAGAACCTCTCCGAGGCGCACCTGGCCGGGCTGGCCGACGCGGTCGGCGCCAAGCCGGGCGACGCCGTCTTCTTCGCCGCCAGCGCCACCACCCGCGAGGCGCAGGAGCTGCTCGGCGCCGCCCGGGTGGAGATCGCCAAGCGGGCCGGGCTGATCGACGAGAGCGCCTGGGCGTTCTGCTGGGTGGTCGACGCGCCGATGTTCGAGCGCACCGACGAGGGCGGCTGGACGGCCGTGCACCACCCGTTCACCTCGCCGAACGCGGACTGGGTGGACCGGTTCGAGGAGGCGCCCGACCGGGCCCTGGCGTACGCGTACGACATCGTCTGCAACGGCAACGAGATCGGCGGCGGCTCGATCCGTATCCACCGCGGCGACGTGCAGCGGCGGGTCTTCGACCTGCTCGGCATCACCCCCGAGGAGGCTCAGGACAAGTTCGGCTTCCTACTGGAGGCGTTCAAGTACGGCCCGCCGCCGCACGGCGGCATCGCGTTCGGCTGGGACCGGGTCTGCATGCTGCTCGCCGGCGCGGACTCGATCCGCGAGGTGATCGCGTTCCCGAAGACCCGGGGCGGGTTCGACCCGCTGACCGGTGCGCCCACGCCGATCACCGCCCAGCAGCGTGCCGAGGCCGGTATCGACGCCAAGCCGAAGCCGCAGGCCGTCCCGCACACCGGCACCGCCGGCCCCGCGGCCCCCGTCGCCGACCCCACCTGATCCCGGTCCCGTCGGTCATGAGGTTGGCGGGGCTGCGTCCTGCGGTGTCGCACCGCTAACCTCATGATCGACTGATCGGGGGAGGCGCGGGATGACGCTGCTGGTGGTGGGAGCGAGCGGTTTTCTGGGTGCGGAGGTGTGCCGGCAGGCCGTCGCGGCGGGCGAGCGCGTGGTGGGGACGTACCACTCGGGCGCCGTCGCGGTGGCGGGGGTCGAGGCGCGGCGGCTGGACGTGACCGACCGCGCCGCGGTAACCGCGCTGGTCGCCGAGGTGCGCCCGGACGCCGTCGTCGGCACCCCCTACCGGTACGCCGACTGGGCGGTCACCGCCGACGGGGCGGCGCACGTCGGGTACGCCGCCGCCGAGGTGGGGGCGCGGCTGGTGCACCTGTCCAGCGACGCCCTGCACGGCGGCCGCCCCGAGCCGTATGCCGACGACGATCCGCCCGCGCCGGTGTTCCCGTACGGGGCGGCGAAGGCGGCGGCCGAGACGGCGGTGCGCGCCGTCCACCCCGGCGCGGCGCTGGTGCGCACCTCGCTGATCGTGGGGGAGGGGAGCAAGCAGATCCAGCTCTGCCTTGATGCCCTCGCCGGCCGGGCCACCCTGTTCACCGACGAGCTTCGCTGCCCGGTCGACGTCACCGACCTGGCCGCCGCCGTGCTGGAACTCGTCGGCACCGATTACGCCGGCCCGCTCAACGTGGCCGGCCCGGACGCGGTCAGCCGCGCGGAACTCGGCCTGCTGGTCGCCGCGCGATTCGGACTGGACCCGGCCGGGATGAAGACCGGCACCGGCATCGCGTCCGGCCTGCTGCGTCCCACCGAGGTGCGCCTCGACTCCACCCGGGCCACCGGTCTGCTGCGGACCCGGCTGCGGGGCGTCCGCGAACTCCTCGCCGCCTGACCCGATCGGGAGCGGACTGTCGCACTCCCTTGGGGCGTGTCCGGGACCTGATCCGGTGCCCGACCGATTCGACGATCACGCTCGATCCGGGAAGTAGTGCGCTCCCACTGTCGCTGAGGCCACTACGTCAAGGATCGAGCGCGATCTTGGGCAGGGGCATGGCGCTGCGGGGTCCGTCGCGCAACATGCACAGATTCTATGCACAACTCTTGTGCATAGAATCTGTGCACAGTTATTGTGCATACATGCCTGACACCCCCGACAGTGGTCGGCCGGCCCCGCGCGAGGTTCACCTCGACGCCCGGCAGGTCCGCGTCCTCGCCCATCCGCTGCGCATGCGGCTGCTCGGCACGTTGCGCGTCGACGGGCCGGCGACGGCGACCACGCTGGCCGAGAAGCTCGACACCAACACCGGCGCGACCAGCTACCACCTGCGGCAGCTCGCCGACGTGGGGCTGGTGACCGAGGCCCCCGACCTGGGCAGCGGCCGCCAGCGGTGGTGGCGGGCGGCGCACGACATCAGCAACTTCGAGCCGACCGACTTCGACGACGACCCGGACGCCCGGGCGGCGGTGGAGTGGCTCCAGGCCGACCAGGTGCGGATCATGGCCGAGCAGGCCGAGCGGTGGATGACCGCGGCGCCCGGCTACTCCCGAGACTGGCGGGATGCCGCAGGCATGGGCGACATGGTGCTGAAGCTCGGCCCCGCCCGGCTTCGGAAGCTCAACGACGAGCTGTGGCAGCTGCTGATGCGCTACCACGACGAGCCGGTGCCCGACGAGCCGCACGCCCAGCTGGTGCACGTCTTCCTGGCCGCCTTCCCACTGGTGGAGAAGAAGCGATGAGCGCGCTGTCCGTACGCCAGATCCGGCGTCGCTTCCTGCTGCTGCACGGGCTGCGCTGGCTGCCCACCGGCCTGGTGATCCCGGTGATGATCCTGCTGATGCAGGAGCGCGGCCTGACGCTGTCCCAGATCGGCCTGGTCTCGGTCGCCCAGGGGCTGGTCGTGCTGGCCCTGGAGCTGCCCACCGGCGGGCTCGCCGACGCGCTCGGCCGCCGGCCGGTCCTGGTCACCGCCTGGCTGATCAACCTCGGCGCGCTCGCGCTCTTCGCGGTGGCCGACTCCTTCGCGCTCTTCTTCCTGGTCTGGGCGTTGCAGGGGGTCTTCCGGGCGCTGGACAGCGGCCCGCTGGAGTCCTGGTACGTCGACGCCATCCTGGCCGCCGATCCGCAGGCGAAGTACGAGCCGGGCCTCGGCTACGCCGGCACCGTCATCGGCGTGGCGATCAGCGCCGGCGCGCTGCTCGGCGGCGGCCTGGTCGCGCTCGGCCCGGTCGGGCCGGTCAGCGCGCTCACCGTGCCGGTGCTGGCCGCGATCGCGCTGCAGGCGGTGGCCCTGATCGCTCTGCTGGTGCTGCTCCGGGAGGTGCGCCCGGGCAAGGGCACTGGGGCGCTGCGGGCGTCGGTCGCCGAGGCGCCCCGGATGGTGGGGCAGGCGTTCGGGCTGCTGCGCCGCTCCCGGGTGCTGCTCGCGCTGGTCGCCGTCGAGCTGTTCTGGGGTTTCGGCATGGTCACCTTCGAGTCGCTGCTCCCGGTCCGGCTCGCCGAGGTGGTCGGCGATCCCGACCGGGCGGCGGCGCTGCTCGGGCCGGCCAACTCGGCGGCCTGGCTGGCCGGGGCGGCCGGCGCCGCGCTCACCCCGCTGCTGCTGCGCTGGCTCGGGGCCGCGCCGAGCGCCGCGCTGCTGCGGATCGTCCAGGGCGTCACGGTGGTCGGGATGGGGCTCTTCGCCGGTCCGGTCGGCGTGCTGGTCGCCTACCTCGCCTGCTACACGGTGCACGGAGCGTCCAACCCGCTGCACATGGGGCTGCTGCACCGCCAGGTCGACGGTCCCTACCGGACCAGCGTGATCTCGCTCAACTCGATGATGGGCCAGCCCGGCTTCGCGATCGGTGCGATCGCGCTCACCGCGCTCGCCGACGCGGTCAGCGTCAGCGCCGCCATGCTGGTCGGCGCGGTGGTGCTCGCTGTGGCCGCACCGCTCTACCTGCCCGCCTGGCGGGCCGGCCGCGGTGGCACGCCGGCACCCGGCGCCACGCCGGACATCCCAGACGCGGGCGGGCAGCCCGGCCCGCTGCCGGGTGACGACCCGGCGGATCGGCGACCCGAGGTGGCCGCGCCGGCCTCCGGCGGCTGACCGGCCCGCCGCGGGCAGCGCTCACGGCTCCTCGCCACCCCGGCGGGCGACCGGGTTCGATGGATCGTCTGCTGCCGGGCAGGTGCCGACCGCGTGATCGGCCCTCCCCGGCAGCAGACGATCATCGTTGCCGTGGCGCGATGCCGGGGACGGACGGCCCGACGGGCCGGCGTGGACGAGTCTGGCCCGGGTCCCGCCGGCAGCTCAGGCCAGGCGCACCGAGCTGCGGGCCAGCGTGCCCGTGAAGCCGAGCCGCCGGTAGAGCCGGACCGCCCCGACGTTCGCGGTGTAGACGCCGAGCGCGACGGTGTCGCGGCGGGCGAAGAGGGCACGGGTCATGCCGGCGGTGAGCGCCGCGCCCAGGCCCCGGCCGCGCCGGTCGGGCGCGACGGTCAGGCCGGCGAGGAAGCCGATGTCCCCCCGGCTGCGGTCCGCCCCGCAGGCGACCAGCCGGTCGCCGTCGCGGATGCCGTACCAGTCGACCACCCGCGGGTCGCCCGGGCGCGAGGTGGTGGTGGGGAAGGCCGCGTCGATGAGTTCGGTGAGCGCCGGGTGGTCGGCCGCGGTCAGCCGCTCCACCCGTTCCTCGCCGGGCTGCGGCGGTGGCGGCGTCGCGGTCCACCGGAAGTCCCACTCGTCGTGCCGGTCCACGTCGAGCCGCCCGTCCAGCGTCGCCGGGTCGAGCCGGGGCAGGTGCAGCCACTGGCCGGGTTCGAGCGCCCCGGTGGCGGCCAGCCCGGCGGCCACCTCGACCGCCGCTTCGGCGGCGCCGAGCCCGCCCCCGGCCGGGCCCTGCCCGGCGAGCAGCCAGACCAGGGCGCCGTCGCGCCGCCAGCCGCGCGGCCGCCCGCCGCGCCAGAGCGCGTGCCGGGCGTACGGGTGGTGATCGGCGGCCGCCAGGATGGCGTCCCGCCCCTCCAGGACCTGGTCGGCGATGATCATGTGCCCAGCGTAGAGCCCCGGCGGAGGTCGTGGCGGCGAGGTCGGGGAGACCGGCGAGCAGGCCGGTCCACGGTGGAGATTGGCGCGCGGACCGATTGGGTACATCCCGCCCGACCTACTGGGACCCCCCTACCGGAGGAACGACATGCTCGCCATTCTCGCGGCCATCGTTTTCGGCTTCGCCCTGCTGATCGACCTGCTGAACACCAACTTCGGCGCGCCGGACCTGTTCAACTGGCACACCCTCGTGCTCATCGGCCTGCTGCTGCTCGCCCTCTACCTGGCCGGGGTCGGCAGCGGCCCGCGCGGCGCGGGTGGCGGGCGCTGGTACCGGGGCCGGCGACCGGGCCGGGGCTGACCGGAACCGATCACCAAGGCCCGGTCTGCGGCGCGATTCCGGCGTCGTCGGCCGGGCCCGGTACTGTTCTCGTGATGGAGTCCGACGCCCTCTTTTCCCTCGGTGAACCCGCCGGAGCGCCCAGCGCCCCCGCGGGTTCCGGTGGTGTCGACGGCTTCACCGCGGTGGCGGCGGATTCGCCCCTGCCCGTCCGGATGCGCCCGGCCAGCCTGGACGAGTTGGTCGGGCAGGACCACCTGCTCGCCCCGGGCGCCCCGCTGCGGCAACTCGTCTCCGGCGGCGCGCCGATGTCGGTCATCCTGTGGGGGCCGCCGGGCAGCGGCAAGACCACCATCGCGCATCTGGTCGCCCAGGCCACCGACCGACGCTTCGTCGCCATGTCGGCGCTCTCCGCCGGCGTCAAGGACGTCCGCGCGGTGATCGACACGGCCCGCCGCCAGCGCCGCTCGGGCGGTCCGCAGACCGTGCTCTTCATCGACGAGGTGCACCGGTTCAGCAAGACCCAGCAGGACTCGCTGCTCGCGGCGGTCGAGGACCGTACCGTCACGCTGCTCGCGGCGACCACCGAGAACCCGTACTTCTCGGTCATCTCGCCGCTGCTGTCCCGGTGCGTGCTGCTCACCCTGCAGCCGCTGGACGACGCGGCGGTACGCGGGCTGCTGCGCCGCGCGGTCGCCGACCAGCGGGGCCTGGCCGGCGCGCTCACCCTGGAGACCGAGGCGGAGGACCACCTCGTCCGGCTGGCCGGCGGCGACGTCCGCAAGGCGCTCACCGCGCTGGAGGCGGCCGCCGCCTCCGCCACGGCGCTCGGCACCGGCCGGATCGACCTGGCCACCGCCGAGCAGGCGGTCGACGTGGCGGCGGTCCGCTACGACCGGGCCGGCGACGCGCACTACGACGTCACCAGCGCGTTCATCAAGAGCATGCGGGGCTCGGACGTGGACGCCGCGCTGCACTGGCTGGCCCGGATGCTGGTGGCCGGGGAGGACGCCCGGTTCATCGCCCGCCGCCTGGTCATCTTCGCCAGCGAGGACGTGGGGATGGCCGATCCGAGCGCGTTGAGCGTGGCCACCGCGGCGGCGCACGCCGTGGAGTACGTCGGCCTGCCGGAGGCTCAGCTCAACCTCGCCCAGGCGGTGATCCACCTGGCCACCGCGCCGAAGTCGAACTCGGCCACCACCGCGATCGGCGCGGCGATCGCCGACGTTCGGGCCGGTCGGGGCGGGCCGGTGCCGCGCGGGCTGCGCGACGCGCACTACGCCGGCGCCAAGGGGCTCGGCCACGGCACCGGTTACCGCTATCCGCACGACGACCAGCGTGGCGTGGTCACCCAGCAGTACGTGCCGGACGAGCTCGTCGGTACCGACTACTACCAGCCCAGCCAGCACGGTGCCGAGCGGGCGGTGGCCACCCGGCTGCCGCTGCTGCGGCGGATCGTCCGGGGCCTGCCGGCGCCGGCCGCCCCGGGGCAGGCGCGGCCGGAGGGTCCGGTGCCGGAGGCGGCCGGCAACAGCACGCGACCGGTGGCGCCGGTCGGGGGGGACGGGTCGGACAACGGCCGTCGGTCGACGGGCCCGGGCGCCGGCGTGGCACAGGTTGGCGGCAGGAACGCCGCCGGGGAGGGTCACCAGTGAGATCGCGTGGTTCGGAGCGACCGGAGGACGGCCCGGACGAGCGGCGCGATTCCCGCGCCAAGGGCCGCCGCTGGGGCCGGGGCAAGGCGGAGGCCGAGCCGGAGGAGCCGATCAGCGGCGAGGAGTTCGGCTGGATCGACGACCTGCGTACGGCCAAGCAGCAGCGCAGCGAGCTGGGCCCCGGCGGGGGTGCGCCGGAGCCGGCCGCGCCCGCGCGCCCCGGCGCCCCGGTGCCACCCGGTCCGGACGCCCCGCCGGCCCGGCGCGGCCCGGCCGC